>NZ_VUOT01000010.1:0-209568 GCF_009829295.1 Nocardia sp. CY15 | reverse complement strand
GCGAAGACGACCGAGTGGGTGAGGCCGAGGCGGGCGCAGGCGAGCATGGCGATGATGGCTTCGGGGACCATCGGCATGTAGATCGCGACGCGGTCTCCGGCGACGAGGCCGAGGTCGGTCAGTGCGTTCGCGGCCCGGCAGACGTCGTCGAGCAGTTCGCGGTAGGTGATGGCGCGGGAGTCGCCGGGTTCGCCTTCCCAGTGGATGGCGACCTGGTCGCCGTGGCCGTCGAGGACGTGGCGGTCCACGCAGTTGTAGGCGACGTTGAGCTTGCCGCCGACGAACCACTTCGCCACCGGCGCGTCACTCCAATCCAGCACCTGGCTGAACGGTTCGTGCCAGTGCAGCCGCCCCGCCTGCTCGGCCCAGAACGCTTCACGATCGGCCGCCGCCCGCTCGTAGAACCCGGCATCGGCGTTGGCCGCCGCCGCGAACTCCGCGGTGGGCGGATACGAGTCCCTGTGGTCGGCGCTGGTTTCAGTCATCTCGTCTCTTCTTTCCACGTAGCCTGAGCGCTCGATTCTTCGCAGCCGAGTTCGACAGTAATCAACTGTGACCTACGCCGCGTGCGCTTGTGCCGAGGGTGTCTCCGCCAGCACGCCGATGCCCGTGCCCGCCGGGGACGGCCCGCACGCGGTGTTCCTGTTCCGCCCTCGACGGAGGCAATGTTCCGGCAGCAGGAGTATTTCCGCACGAAACTTGGGGTGTTTCGGCGATGTTGCCGGATCGGTAACAAGTGCGACGAACTCGGATCAATCAGATGACAGTGCCCGCGGCGGTGGTTACTCTGCCAACCACACAGGGGGATCGTGTCGGCATGCGCTGATGGACCTCGCGCGGGTGCCGCCCGGCTCCCCCCTTCTCGCACCGGGAGGACGCGTTGAAATTCCACAGAGCGATGGCGCTGACCGCGGCAGTCGTGCTGGCCACGAGCTTGGGACTGTCCGCGTGTTCCTCAGGCGACGACGCAGATGCCGACATCGTCACCGTCAACGGAGGCGAGCCGCAGAATCCATTGGTGCCCACCAACACCAACGAGAACATGGGCGGGCGCGTGGTCGACCGGCTGTTCGCTGGGTTGAAGTACTACGACGCCAACGGCAAGGCGCACGACGAGATGGCGGAGTCGATCCAGACCACGGATCGAAAGAACTACCGGGTCACCATCAAGCCGAACTGGAAATTCACCGACGGCAGCCCGGTGACGGCGAAGTCGTTCGTCGACGCGTGGAACTACGGCGCGCTCGGCGCGAACGCGCAGTTGCAGAGCTATGTGTTCGGTCCCATCGTCGGTTTCGACGAGGTCTCCGCGGAAAAGCCGACCGCACAGACGATGTCGGGCCTGAAGGTGATAGACGACCGCACGTTCACCATCGAGCTGAAAGCCCCCTCGATCGACTTCGAGACCGCGCTCGGATACGCGCCGTTCTACCCGTTGCCGGAGGTCGCGTTCAAGGACATCAAGGCATTCGGGGAGAACCCGATCGGCAACGGCCCCTACAAATTCGCCCGGCCCGGGGCGTGGGAGCACAACGTCAAGATCGACCTGGTGGCCAACCCGGACTACCCCGGCGGCCGAGCGGCCAAGAACAAAGCGCTGCGGTTCGTGATGTACCAGTCCTTCGACACCGCCTACGCGGACCTGCAGGCGGGCAACCTCGACGCGCTCGACACCGTGCCCGACAGTGCGCTCACCTCCTACCAACAGGATCTCGGCGACCGCGCGATCACCAAGCCGACCGCGCAGAACCAGCACATCGGCATCCAGTCCAACGTCGCGCACTTCTCCGGCCAGGAAGGGCTGCTGCGGCGGCGCGCGATCTCGAAGGCGATCAACCGGGAACAGATCGCGCAGAACATCTTCCACGGCACCCGGATTCCGGCGCGTGACTTCACCGCGAGCACGCTGCCCGGTTTCCAGCCCGACCTCCCCGGCTCGGAAGTGCTGAAGTACAACCCGGACGAGGCCCAGAAACTGTGGGCGCAGGCCGACGCGATCTCGCCGTGGTCGGGCCGCTACGAGATCGCCTACAACTCCGACGGCGGCCACCAGGCCTGGGTGGAGGCGGTGGCGAACAGCGTGAAGAACACCCTCGGCATCGACGCCGTCGGCACGCCGTATCCGACGTTCAAGAACATCCGCGACGAGGTGAACGCGCGCAGCATCGGCAAGGCCTTCCGCTACGGCTGGCAGGGTGACTACCCGACCATGCTGCAGTTCCTCACCTCGCAGTACTACAGCTACTCCGACACCAACAACGTCGACTACAACAATCCCGAGTTCGACCGCCTGCTGGATGCCGCCCAGGCCGCCCCGGCCCAGGAAGAGTCCTACAAGATCATCGCTCAGGCACAGGCCCTGCTGATCAGGGACATGGCCGACATCCCGGTGTTCGACTACGTCGCCGCCGCGGGCCGCTCCGATCGAGTGCGGAAGGCCGAACTCGCCTGGAACGGTCTGTTCGACTTCGAGAACATCGAGAAGTAGCCGCTCGCCGCCGCGCCCGGCCCGGTGCGCGGCGGCACCGACCCCGGAGGCGTAATGGCCTGGTATGTCCTGCGGCGTCTGCTTCAGATGATCCCCGTCTTCCTCGGGGCGACGCTGCTCATCTATGCCCTGGTATTCCTCGTTCCCGGCGACCCGATCCACGCGCTGGCCGGCGACAAACCGATGACGCCCGCCGTCGAGGCGCAACTGCGTGCGCGCTACCACCTCGACGAGCCGTTCATCGTGCAGTACCTGCTCTACCTGAAGGGCATCCTCACGTTGGACTTCGGCACCGCCTTCTCCGGCAGGCCGGTGCGGGACGAGCTGGCCCGCGCCTTTCCCATCACCATCAAGTTGGCGATCATGGCGGTTCTGATCGAGTCGGTCTTCGGCGTCCTGTTCGGGCTCGTCGCCGGGCTGCGCAAGGGCAAGCTGTTCGATTCGACAATGCTCGTGGTCAGCCTGATCATCATCGCGGTTCCGGTCTTCGTGGTGGGCTTCCTCGCGCAGTATCTGCTCGGGGTGAAGTGGGGGATCGCTCCGGTGACCGTCTCGGGAAAGGCGACGGTCGGCGAACTGCTGGTGCCGGCCTTCGTGCTCGGGTCGCTCTCGTTCGCCTATGTCCTGCGATTGACCCGGAATTCGGTGGCGGAGAACATGTCCGCCGACTACGTGCGCACCGCGACCGCCAAGGGCCTGGCCAGGCCGCGTGTCGTGACCGTGCACATCCTGCGCAATTCGATGATCCCGGTGATCACGTTCATCGGCGCCGATCTGGGCGCCCTCATGGGCGGCGCGATCGTCACCGAGGGCATCTTCAACATTCCCGGCGTGGGCGGCACGCTGTATCAGGCCATCATCAGGGGAGAGCCGCCGACCGTGGTCTCCTTCGTCACGGTGCTGATCGTCATCTTCCTGATCACCAACCTGATCGTCGACCTGCTCTACGCCGCACTCGACCCGAGGATCCGCTATGCCTGAGGTGACCAAGAGCGACGGCCCCCAGCGCCGCGGCCAGGAACACTTCGTCGCACCGCCCGACGAGGTAGAGGTACTCGCCACCGACGCCGTGCTGGACGCCGGTCCACCGACCAGTATCTGGCGCGATGCGTGGCGGCAGCTGCGGCGTAACCCGATCTTCCTCGTCGCCACCGTCCTGATCGTGTTCGTGTTGATCGTGGTGATCTGGCCGGGATCGTTCACCGATCAGGACCCGCGTTACTGCAACGGCGACTTCAGCATGGACCCGCGCAGCTCCGGCCATCCGTTCGGTTTCGACAAGCAAGGCTGCGACATCTACGCCAGGACCGTGTACGGTGCCAGGGCATCCGTGCTCACGGGGGTCGGCGCGACGCTGCTGTTCGTGCTGGTCGGTGGCACGCTCGGCGCGCTGGCGGGCTTCTACGGCGGGCCGCTGGACTCGATCGTCTCCCGGCTGGCCGAGATCTTCTTCGCGATCCCGTTGATGCTGGCCGCCATCGTGATCATGCAGCTGCTGGAGGCCCGCACGATCTGGACCGTGATCGTCATCCTCGCCTCGTTCACCTGGCCGCAGGCGGCGCGGATCGCCCGCAGCGCCGTGATACAAGCGAAGAACAGCGACTACGTCACGGCGGCGAAAGCATTGGGGGTCTCGCGAATACAGACGCTGCTGCGCCATGTGCTGCCGAACTCGGCGGGACCGCTGATCGTGGTGACCACGCTGTGGCTGGGCGTGTTCATCGTCACCGAGGCGACGCTGTCGTATCTCGGCGTCGGGCTGCCGCGCACGGTGGTGTCCTGGGGCGCGGACATCGCCACCGGGCAGAAGGAGATCCGCACCTCGGCGATCCTGTTCTATCCGGCGACGGCGCTGGCGCTGACCGTGCTGAGCTTCATCATGCTGGGCGACGCCGTGCGGGACGCCCTCGACCCGAAGGCGAGGAAGCGATGAGTGAGTCGGCGCGGCCGCTGCTGGAGATCACCGATCTCAACGTGAGTTTCACCGCCGACGGCAGACCGGTGCCCGCCTTGCGGGACGTCAGCCTGTCGGTCTATCCGGGGCAGACCGTGGCCATCGTGGGGGAATCGGGTTCGGGGAAGTCGACTACCGCGCACGCGATCATCGACTTGCTGCCCGGCACGGGCCGGATCACCTCCGGCTCGATCGAGTTCGACGGTAAGGACCTCACGGCTGCCTCGAAGCGAGAGATCGGCGCGGTGCGCGGCAGCGGCATCGGGTTGGTCCCGCAGGACCCCATGTCGAACCTGAATCCGGTATGGAAGATCGGATTTCAGATCCGCGAGACGCTGGAGGCCAATGGCGTCGCGAAGGGCAAAGCCGCCAGGAAACGCGCGGTGGAGTTGCTCGAGGAGGCGGGGATGCCCGACGCCGAACGCCGAGTGAACCAATATCCGCACGAGTTCTCCGGCGGCATGCGCCAGCGCGCGCTGATCGCCATCGGCTTGTCCTGCCGGCCCAAGCTGCTCATCGCCGACGAGCCGACCTCGGCGCTCGACGTGACCGTGCAGCGGCAGATCCTCGACCATCTCGAACGGCTCACCGCCGAACTGGGCACCGCGGTCCTGCTGATCACCCACGATCTGGGCCTCGCGGCCGAGCGCGCCGAACATCTGGTGGTGATGTATCGCGGCCGCGTCGTGGAGTCCGGCCCCGCCTTGCGGATTCTGCGTGATCCCCAGCACCTGTACACCAAGCGGCTGGTGAGTTCAGCGCCCTCGCTGGCCGCACAGCGGCGGTCGGCAGTGCGGCGCCGAGCCGAGATCCACGTGCGGGCCGAGCAGGTGGCCGCGGACGACACGGTGATCACGGACGAGGTGCTGGTAGCCGAACACCTGAAGAAGACCTTTCGCATCCGCGAGCGCGCGCCGTGGAAATCGACCGAGTTCGTCGCCGTGGACGATGTGTCGTTCCGGCTGCGGCGCGGATCGACCACCGCGATCGTCGGAGAGTCGGGCTCGGGCAAGACGACGGTGGCGCAGATGGTGCTCGGTCTGCTCGCGCCCACCTCCGGCGCGGTCAGGTTCGACGGCAAGGACGTGGCCACTCTGAACCGCAAGGACGCGTTCGCGTTCCGGCGTCGGGTGCAACCGATCTTCCAGGATCCGTACGGTTCGCTCGACCCGATGTACACGATCTACCGCACCATCGAGGAGCCGTTGCGAACCCACCGCATCGGGACGCCCGAGGAGCGGGAGGCGACCGTACGGGAACTGCTGGACAAGGTCGCGCTGCCCGTCGGCGTCATGCGGCGCTATCCCAGCGAACTGTCCGGAGGACAGCGTCAGCGCGTGGCGGTCGCGCGTGCCCTCGCACTCCGGCCCGAGGTGGTGGTGTGCGACGAGGCGGTGTCCGCGCTCGACGTGCTGGTGCAGGCCCAGATCCTCCGGCTGCTCGACGAACTGCAGGCCGAGCTTGGGCTGGCGTACCTGTTCATCACCCATGACCTGGCCGTTGTCCGGCAGATCGCCGACGACGTGCTGGTCGTGCAACGCGGCAAGGTGGTCGAAGCGGCGACGACCGACGAGGTGTTCGACGATCCCCAGCAGGAATACACGCGCAAACTGCTCGACGCGATCCCGGGCCGCGATCTGCTGGCCGGCTAGGCGAGACAGGCGCGCGGACCGTTCCCCGCGGGCGCAAGTAGCCTCGTATGCCGTGACCGATCCGCTCCAGCCCCTCGTCGATCTTCCCGGTGTCCGGGACGCGGCCGACCGCGCCCGCGACGCGCTCGCCGAGGTGCACCGGCACAAAGCGAACCGGCGTGGGTGGCCGACCACGGCGGCCGAGGCCGCGGTGCGTGCGGCCCGGTCCTCGGCGGCCATCGACGGCGGCGGCACGGACATCCCCGTCGACGGACGCGTCGAGGACCCGATTCTGGCCGGTTCGCTGCGCGTGGGCCAGGCATTGGACGGAGACGCGCTGCGGAATCTGGTGAGCACCTGGCAGCGCGCTCCACTGCAAGCGTTGGCGCGGCTACACCTGCTCGCCGCGGCCGATCTGGTCGAGCAGGAAGAGTCGCTGGGCAGACCCCGCGGCGACGCGGGCGTGGCGCAGCGGCTGGACCTGCTGGCGCAGACGGTGGTCGGTTCGCGAGCGCCCGCGCCCGTGCTGGCCGCCGTAGTACACGGTGAGCTACTGGCACTGCGTCCGTTCGGAACGGCCGACGGCGTGGTCGCGCGGGCGGCCTCTCGGCTGGTCGCGGTGTCCAGTGGGCTGGATCCGCACAGCCTCGGCGTGCCGGAGGTGTTCTGGTTGCGCAGGCGGCAGGCGTACCTGGACGCGGCCGCCGGGTTCGGGACCGGGGATCCGGAGGCCGTTGGCGGCTGGGTGATCTTCTGCTGCGGGGCTTTCGAGGACGGTGCGCGCGAGGCCACGTCGATCGCCGACTCGGCGGTGAAATAACCCCCCGTACACGTCAAAGCGGGCGGCGTTGTCTGTCGACCTCACCGCCCGCTAGCACGGACTACCCGGTTACCAAGCGTGCTGTGGTGGGTTGTGTTCTGCGGCCTCGGCGACAATCCGGACATCGCCGGTTCATCCCCGCAACCTGTGCGAGGCCCTCGCCGTCGACTATCCGAATCTCGCAGGCCCACAACGCTTCTGCCCTTGTCGCGGCGCGCTCCGCGTGGGTGCCTGGTGTCCGTGCTGGGAAGGATGGTCGGGAGACAGTACCTTCTCTTCCGGTGCTGCCTTGGCCTTCCGTCCCTCCGTAGTTACCTTTCTACACTGTGACTGCACTCACATCAAGGGATGATAGAACATTGCATAATCGGCGTGTTTCTCGGCGTTTCGTGGTTAAATGCCTGGTCTCTTGCCGGTTCCGCTAAGTCGGCGAATCCCTCGGCAAGCATCCGGCGACCGGTGTTCACGCCCCGTTCGGGGCGCCCGATCTCAGCGTCGCCGACGGAGCATCCGGTAGCTGATCGCCCCGGCCACCAGCGCGCTCAGGCCGACCGCGGCCGTGGCCGCGAGCGTCGTCGAGGACGGCGCCTGGAAGCGCGACCACAACGACACCGGATTGGAGAAGGTCAGGATCGGCCAGCCGCGCGCGGTGGCTTCGCGGCGCAGATTGCGATCCGGGTTGACCGCGGTGGGGTGACCCACCGCGCCCAGCAGCGGCAGATCAGTGATCGAGTCGGAGTAGGCGTAGCAGCGCGACAGGTCGTAACCCTCACTGGCGGCGAGTTTTTCGACGGCGGCGACTTTGCCCTCGCCGTAGCAGTAGAACTCGACCGCGCCGGTGTACTTGCCGTCCGCCACGACCATCCGGGTGGCCGCGGTGTGCGAGGCTCCGAGCGCCTCGGCGATCGGGCCGACGATCTCCTCGCCGGAGGCCGACACGATCACCACGTCGTGACCCCGGATCTTGTGGTCGGCGATCAAGTCGGCCGCCTCCGCGTAGATCAGCGGATCGACCAGCTCGTGCAGTGTCTCGGCCACGATGGATTTGACCTGTTCGACGTCCCAGCCGGCACACATGCTGGTCAGGTGGGCGCGCATCCGTTCCATCTGGTCGTGGTCGGCGCCCGACAGCAGGAACAGGAAATGGGCGTAGCTGCTCTCCAGGACGGCGCGGCGGTTCAAAAGCCCCTGCGCGTAGAAGGGCTTGCTGAACACGAACGTGCTCGACTTCGCGATCACGGTCTTGTCCAGATCGAAGAAGGCGGCGACGCGGCCGCCCGTGGCTGAGTTGTCCACCTGACCAGGATAGGGGGCGCGCCTTCGGCTCGGGCTGCGGCGGAGTTCGACCGGCTGTTTCGGCGCGGTGCGGACTGTCGACGTCGGCTTCACGGCGGCCTTGTCTCGAAGCGGCCTCGGCATGTTGTGCACGGACCCCGTCACGCCTGTCGAGTGGCTGCCTTGCCTTCGTTCGGGCCGATGTGGGCGGCGGAAGGACTTCGGCCGCGTCCATTGGGCACGCGGTGTTCCGGGCGGCGGGGCCGCTGCCGTCGGCGCATCGATGAAGTTTGCCCCGCAGACGCCGGGGCTGTGACGGCCGCAAAGATGTCCAACGGCGGACTTGCGTTGTGGGCGGGGCTTGGGTGTAGTATTGCTGGCACCTGGACATGGTCCAGGCGCGTTCAGCCCGACCCCCCGGGGCTGAACCCCGACGGCCCCAGCCTCCTCCCCCCCCGGCTGGGGCCGTCCTCTATTTCGGGGACGCTTCGGTAGGCCGCGCAGGCGGATAGTTGTCCACAGCCCGCGGGTTATCCACATTCGGCATACTGCGCCTTCTCTCCCTACCCGCATTCAGCGACGCTGACCTGCATGAACCTCGAAGCATCGGAGCCGAGCGCGCCACCGCCCGCCCTCGTGCTCATCGATGACGACCGCCTCCGTGACGAAGTCCGGCGTATCGCGGCGGCCGCCGAACGGGCTCTCGACGAGCGGACACAACCCGTCGGCAGGCACGCCTGGACGGGCGCTCCGCTGGTGATCCTGGATACCGCCTCTGCGCGGGAGGCGGCAGCCGCCGGCTACCTGCGCCGGACCGGCGTGGTGTTGGTAACCGATGGTGAGCCAGGTTTGCTCGACTGGCAGGCCGCCGCCTCGGTCGGCGCGCAGCGGGCTATCGCCCTGCCCGGTGCTGCCGTGGGGCTTATCGAGATGTTTGCTGAGTACGGCGAGCAGCGTGCGGGCGACGGCGTGGTTGTCGCCGTCGCGGGGGCGGGCGGCGGGGCCGGGGCATCCACCCTCGCCGTCGCGGTCGGGCTGCGCGCCGCCGCGGAGGGATTCCGGCGCGAAACCTTGCTGATCGATGGCGCACCCTTCGCCGGTGGCCTCGACCTGCTGCTCGGTATCGAGAACACAGCGGGTTTGCGCTGGCCCGACCTGGTGGTCGAGGACGGGCGCGTGTCGGCGGCCGCGCTGCACGGCGCCCTGCCCATCGCCGCGCCCGGGTTGGCCGTGTTGTCCTGCGGGCGCTGCGGTGCGGGACGATTGCCACGCGAGCTCGGCTCGGCCGGAATCCGCGCGGTTATCGAAGCGGGCCGTGCCGCAGGCGATTTCGTAGTTTGCGACATTTCCGGTGAGCGCGGGCCGCATGCCGACCAGATGCTCGACTCGGCGGATCTCGTAGTGCTGGTCGTCCCGGCGCGCCTGCGGGCGGTCGCCGCCGCCGAAGCGGTGTCCGCGCACATCGCGCGGCGAAACCCGAACCAGGGGTTGATCGTTCGGGGACCTGCGCCCGGTGGCCTCCGTGGAGCCGAGGTCGCCGAGGTGCTCGACCTCCCGCTGCTCGCCGCCGTCCGCGCCCAGACCGGTCTGGCGCACCGTCTGGAGCGCGGCGGGGTCTCGGTCCGCAGGCGCGGGCCCCTGCGCGATGCCGCCGATGCCGTGCTCGGCGTGCTCAGCGCTCCACCCGGGCACCGGCGGTGAGGAGGCGGCGATGAGCGCGATACTGACCAGCGAGCTGCTGGATCGGGTGCGGGAGCGACTGGCCACCGAGACCGGCGATCCGGATCCGGCGCAGGTCGCCGCCGCGATCCGCGCCGAGGCAGGCGGGGTGCTCGGTGACACAGACCTGCTGCGTGCCCTGCGGTTGTTGCAGACCGAGTTGACCGGCGCGGGTGTCCTCGAACCGCTGCTGCACGATCCCCACGTCGCGGACGTGTTGGTGACGGCCCCGGACGCGGTGTGGATCGATCGAGGCCACGGTTTGGAGAAGACCTCCATCACCTTCTCCGACGAGGCGGCGGTCCGGCGGCTGGCACAGCGCCTGGCGCTGTCGGCGGGGCGACGACTCGACGACGCGCAACCGTGGGTGGACGGCCGGCTGACCGGACCCGGTGCGGCGCTCGGACATTCGTTCGGCGTTCGTTTGCACGCGGTCCTCGCGCCGGTCGCGCACGGCGGCACCTGCCTGTCGCTGCGCGTGCTGCGTCCGGCCACCCAGGGGCTCGCCGCGCTCGCCGCGGCGGGCTCGATACCCTCCGGCGCGAAACTTCTCCTGGAGCGCATCATTCGGGCCAGGCTGGCGTTCCTGGTGGTCGGCGGCACCGGAGCCGGGAAGACGACGCTGTTGTCCGGGTTACTCGCCACCGTGGACCCGTCCGAGCGGATCATCTGCGTCGAGGACGCGGCGGAGCTGGCGCCGCCGCACCCACATGTGGTCCGCCTGGTCGCCAGGACCGCGAACGTGGAGGGTGTCGGCGAGGTCACCGTGCGCGATCTGGTCCGCCAAGCCTTGCGCATGCGGCCGGACCGGATCGTGGTCGGCGAGGTCAGGGGAGCCGAGGTGGTCGACCTGCTGACCGCGTTGAACACCGGTCACGACGGAGGAGCGGGGACCGTACACGCCAACTCGTCGCACGAGGTCCCCGCCCGTCTGGAAGCCCTCGCCGCCCTGGGGGGCATGGACCGAGCGGCCTTGCACAGCCAACTCTCCGCCGCGGTGCAGGTCGTCCTGCACGTGCACCGCCGATCCGACGGCTCGCGTGGCCTGCGCGAGATCGGTTTCGTGCACCGCACCGGAGAGGGACGGGTGCGGATCACGCCCGCCTGGCACGAGACGGGTTCGGCCCCGGCCGCCGCGGACTTGTCCAACCTGCTCGCCGAGCGGCTCGACCGATGAGCGGGGCGGTGGTGTGCCTCGCGCTGGCGCTGGTCGTGATTCCGGCGCCACGGTCCCGGCGCCGGTTCGGGCAGCTGTTCACCGCGCACGTCGCGTATCGAATGCCGCAACGGCGACTCTGGTTTCGCGCCGGTGCGATCGCAGGCGTCGTGGTCGCGTTCGTCCTCCTCGGGCCAGGTCCTTCCGTCGCGGCCGGCATGGTCGCCGGAACGGTGGGGTTGCGAGCCCGCCGGGCGGCGCGAGACCGGCGCAGGAACGTCGAGCGTGGGCACTTGCTCGAAGCCTTGGAAGCCGTGATCGCCGAATTGCGCGTGGGGGCGCATCCGAGCGCCGCCGCAGAGGCCGCCGCACGGGAGGTGCAGGGCGAGTCGGCGCGCACGTTCGCCGTCGCGGCCGCGCGCAGCCGGCTCGGTGGCTCGGCGGCGGAGGGCTTGCGCCGACCGGTTTCCTCTGTCGCCGCCGAACTTTCCCGCGTCGCGGGCGCCTGGTGGATGGCCGAGCAGCATGGTCTGGCACTGGCCGAGTTGCTGTCGGCCGCTCGCGCGGATCTCATGGGGCGCATTCGCTTTCACGGCCGTACCACGGCTGCGCTGGCCGGCCCACGCGCCACCGCGGCGGTGCTGGCCTGCCTGCCGTTTCTCGGCATCGCACTCGGCCAGATGATGGGTGCGTCGCCGCTGGACGTCCTGTTCGCCTCGTCCGTGGGGACGGTGCTGCTGCCGCTCGGCGCGGGCCTGGCCTGCACGGGCCTGCTGTGGACCGATGTGATCACCCGAAAGGCGCTGATATGAAGGCGTTTTCCCTTGCCGGTCCGGGTCGGCCGATTGGGCTACGGCAACCATGCGCTTCGGTTCGAGGGGTGGTTCTCGCCGCATCCACGGGTGGCACCGCCGCGCACGGCCCGACAGAACGTCCTGCGAAGGGACCTTCTGCAACAGCATTGGAGAGGAAGGCCGCTGATGGTGATCACAACCGGGACCGCACTGCCGTTGCTGCTGGTGGCGGCTGCGCTGACTCTCATGCCGGGACGGGTGGCCGTGAACCGACGGTGGTGTACTCTCCGCCGAGCACACCAGGGACCGGCCGAGTCGTCGCGCCGAACGAACCAGGAGACCGATCCATTGGCTGTGGCGTCGGTCCTGGAGCTGCTGGCCGCCTGCCTGCGCGCCGGGCTTCCCATGGCCGGGGCGGCGCGGACTGTGGCGTCGGAGGCGCCGGAGCCGCTCGGGGCGGCACTGCGCCGGGCGGCGGACCTGCTCGCGCTGGGCGCCGACGCCGCCACGGCCTGGGAACAGGTCGCACGGGATGCGCGCGGGCGACCCGGTGCCGAGGAGATCGAGTCACTGGCCCGGATGGCTCGCCGTTCGGCGCGGTCCGGATCGTCACTGTCCGCCGCGGTCACGGAGTTGGCCGAACAGCGCAGGTCGGCTGCCGAGGACACGGCGGCCGCGAAGGCGGAGCGCGCAGGCGTCCTGATCGCCGGCCCTCTGGGTCTGTGCTTCCTCCCGGCCTTCGTCTGTCTGGGCATAGTGCCGGTGGTCATCGGCTTGGCAGGCCGAGTGCTCGACGGCGGGCTTCTGTAGCCACGCGGCGCACCGTGGCTTCGCCGGGCACGGCGTCGGTGCCTGCGGGTGATGCGCGAGGTGCGCGTTCGCCTGATCCGGGCGTCCTGATCGGCGGCGCGGGGGATTCGAGACGGCGGTACGTGGCACTCGCGCCGCGCACTGCCCCGGAAGAAGCGTGCTCGTGCGGACGGGCCGCACGGGTCGGAAAGGAGGAATCGGGTGCGTATCGAGGGGGTCAGGAGATCCGTGGGCCGGATACCAAGGGCTGTATATATGGGCCTGCGGACGCGGGTGCTACGGGCAGTCGTCGCGGAGGACGGCATGAGTACGGCGGAGTACGCGATCGGCACGATCGCGGCGGCGGCCTTCGGCGCCGTGCTCTACGGCGTGGTGACAGGCGACAGCATCGTCAACGCGTTGACGAAGATCATCGACCGGGCGCTCAACACATCGGTGTAGCTGTCGCCGCGGCACGACAGCGTCGCGCCTCGCCGAGACTGCGCGACGACCGGGGAGCGGTGACGATCGAGGCCGCGATTGCACTGACGGCGGTCGTCGCGACCCTCGTGCTGTGTCTCGGTGCTTTGCTGGCGGCGTCGACACAGGTCCGCTGTGTCGACGCCGCCCGTGAGGCGGCCCGCCTCGCGGCGCGCGGCGATCATGCGAACGCCCTCCCGGCGGCGGAGCGCATCGCCCCACCATCGGCCGACATCGCCCTGCGCACCGACGGCGCTCGTGCCATAGCCGTGGTATCCGCCCGAACTCCGCTTCTGCCTCTGCTCACGCTCCGTGCCGAAGCGGTCGCAAACCTCGAACCGGGGCTCGCGAAGTGAAGGTGGTCCTGGCAGTCCGTTCCCTCACGTCCGTCGGCCCATCACGTCGGGGCGGGTTCGTCGGCGCGGTACTGCCGGAAGGAGCGAGTGGAGCGCGGAGGCTGCACGTCGACGTGGCCGACCACGCCATGCGCCCTGGGCAGTCCGATCCGAGGGTGGCTGTTCGGAGTGGAAGAAGTGTGTCGGCACACGCCCCGACCAGGGAAGACGAGTCCGGGATGACAGCGGGGGTGACGTGAATGGCCCGAGGAACCGGACCTGAGCAGGTCGCGGGCAGCGCCCGGCTCGAGCGGAGACAGCGCACGTCCTCTGGGGCCGGGCGCCGCATGTCCGCTGACGAGGGGTTGGCCACGGTGTTCGCGTGCCTGGCGCTCGTGGCGCTGATCGGGGTGACGCTCTTGATCGCCCAGGTCGGTGCCGTGGTGGTGGCGCGGCATCGGGCGCAGGCAGCAGCGGATATGGCGGCGCTGGCCGCGGCAGGCGCTTTGGTCGGAGGCGTCGACGTCGCATGCGGCGAGGCGACAGCGGTGGCACGCCGGATGGGCACGCGAATCCGCGAGTGCGACGTAGCGGATTGGGACGCCATGGTGACTGTCGAAAGGAATGTACCTATAGGTCTGTATGGGGGTCGCGACGTTCGAGCGAGCGCGCGGGCCGGACCAGTCGAAGAGTGAGAGAGTTCGATACACAGTCGCCCGCGCGTCGCTTCCGGTAGCGGGAAACGGTAATTCTACTGGCCGGTTAAAAAAGGCCTCGGTGCAATTCCCCGCGCGAGTCCGGATATGGAAAACGAATGAATGCGCATGTCCGCAATGGAGGCGGTGGCAATGATCTAGTTAACATGAATGTATTCCTTTTTATTCGGCAGAGGTGAAGCGGTGTCATTCCACTGGGAGATGTCCCAACCTTCCCAGCGTGCTCGCTGGCAAGGTCGACAATTGGTCACATGTCCGGCTCGGGCCCGTCACGAATGATGCGCAGCGTCTTCACCAGCGGACAGTTCGGCGAGTACGGCCGTGAGCAGGCGTCCCGCTGCGGCCTTGTGCAGCGGGTGGTTCCCATTGCCGCACTTGGGCGATTGCACGCAGGACGGACAGCCTGCCGCGCAGCCGCACGACTCGATGGCCGCCAAGGTCGCCGAAAGCCACTGTCGTAGCCGGGCGAACCCGCGTTCGGCGAAACCGGCTCCGCCGGCTTGGCCGTCGTAGACGAAGACGGTCGGCAGCCCGGTGTCCGGATGCTCGGCGGTGGACACGCCGCCGATATCCCAGCGGTCGCAGGTCGCCACCAGGGGCAACAGTCCGATCGCCGCGTGTTCGGCCGCGTGCAGCGCTCCGGGAACGTCCTGCGGTTCGATCCCGGCCAGCGCCAACAACTCCGGTGTCACCGTGTACATGACCGCCCTGGTGGGCAGTGTCTGCGGCGGGAGGTCGAGTTCGACCAGGTCGAGCACTTCCCCGGTGAGCAGCGTGCGCAGATAACCGATCACCTGGCTGGTGACCCGCACCCCGGCCAGGCTCACCGTCACGTGACCGTGAGCGCGGTGCTCGGTCACCACGTCGACGGCGATCGTTGTCACCTGACGTGCGTTGGTGGTCCACCCCGGCTCGGCGGCGTGCACGAAGGCCACGCCGTCGTCGAGATCCAGCTCGTCGACCACGTAGGTCTCGCCCTGATGCAGGTGAACGGCGCCTTGGTGCAGCGTCGCCCGTGCCCGCGCCGCGTCGGCGGTACCCAGCAGCCTGCCGGTCTCGCCGTCCACGATGGCCACCGGAGCGCCGATCCCGCCCCGGACGTCCACCGCGTCGTGCGGCTGCGTCTCGGCGGTCACGTACCAGCGCGCGCGGTCATCGGTGCCGCGCCGTCTGATCAGCCCCTTCGCGGCCAGCTCCGCCAGCACTTGGCGCGCGCCGAGTTCGTCCACCTCCACGTCGGTGAGCGGCAGTTCCAGCGCGGCGCACAGGAGTTGCGGACCCAGTACGTAGGGGTTGCGCGGATCTGTGATGGTGGCCTCGACCGGCTTGTCCAGCAATGCGTCGGGGTGATGGACCAGGTAGGTGTCCAACGGGTCGTCCCGCGCCACGAGCAGGACCAGCGACCCCTGTGTGCGTCGACCGGCCCGCCCGGCCTGCTGCCAGAACGACGCGACCGTTCCGGGGAAACCGGAGATGACCACGGCATCCAGTCCCGCGATGTCGACGCCGAGCTCCAACGCGTTGGTCGTCGCCGCGCCCAGCAGCGATCCGTCCGACAGGGCCGCTTCCAAGTCGCGCCGATCTTCCGCGAGATATCCCGCCCGGTAGGACGCCACGCGCGCGGCCAAGTCCGGATCGACCTCGGTCAACAGTCTTTTGGCGTCCATGGCGGTCAGCTCGGCGGCCCGGCGCGAGCGGACGAAGGTCAAGGTGCGCGCGCCTTCGGCCACCAGATCGGCCATGATCCGCGCTGCTTCCGCGGTGGCCGCCCTGCGCACCGGTGCGCCGTTCTCGCCGGTCACCGCGGTGAGCAGAGGCGGTTCCCAGAGGGCGACGGTCCGCGGCCCCCGCGGCGATCCGTCCCGGGTGACCGCGATGACCGGCGCGCCGATCAGACGCTCGGCGGCCGCCGCCGGTTCGGCCGAGGTCGCCGAGCAGAGCACGAACACGGGATCGGCGCCGTACCGCGCGGCGATCCGCCGCAGCCTGCGCAGCACCAGCGCGACGTGTGAGCCGAAAACACCCCGATAGGCGTGGCATTCGTCGACCACCACGTAACGCAGCCTGCGCAGCACGCGTGCCCAGCGCTGGTGTGAGCGCAATATGCCCAGGTGGAGCATGTCCGGGTTGGTGAAAATCCATCGCGCGTTCGCGCGGACCCACTGCCGGATCTCGGCAGGCGTGTCGCCGTCGTAGGTGGCCGGATGGATGTCGCGCAACGGGCCTTCGTGAGTCAGGGCGCCGACGGCGCGCAGCTGATCGGCGCCGAGCGCCTTGGTCGGCGACAGATACAGCGCGGTGGCCTTCGAATTCGCTTGCAGCGCCGTCAGTACCGGGAGCTGGTAGCCGAGCGATTTGCCGGAGGCTGTCCCGGTGCTCACGACCACATGCAGGCCTCGAAACGCCGCATCCGCCGTCTCCGCCTGATGGCGCCACGGCGCGTCGACGCCCGTGTCGCGTAATGCCGCAATCACATCCGGCGATGCCCAAGCGGGCCAACCGGCGTGATCGGCGGCCCGGGCGGGCAGCTCGACCACATGGGTCAGCCGGGGGTCGTCATCCGGGACCCCGGCTAGGACACGATTCAGCAACGATGCCCCGTAGCCGAGTCCGGTTCGCAGCCGCGCACGCGGCGCCGAGTCCGCCGGATTCACGATGAGAACCCCGCAACACGCTCCGGAAGTGTGAAACGTGTGCGTCCGGGAACGTCCACCTGCCATTTCGATACCCAATAGCGACCTGGGTCACAGCTCCTTTGCTGTATGTCGACTCGGTTATCAGCAGGCAAACGAACCCCAAGTCCGGATTCCGCCATTGTCTCCCTCACCTGCACATTCGCAAGATCAACTTTTTTGCAAATTGTCGGTAACTCGACTGTTGAATTGCCCGAAGACATGGTTCACTGGTTCCTGGTCGCAAGCTTCTGTGTTCGAGGGACGGATCCAAAGTCCAAACCGTCAGCAGGATCGATGTTGCGAACGGTGTGCTTGGTGCTTTCCTGCAGGGGGAACCAACAGTACAGCGGTCACAACGGACCCGGTGGACGAACCCAGTTGTCCGCCGTTCCGGTAAGAAAAGAGAAGGAACAGAATGGCACAGGGAACTGTGAAGTGGTTCAACGCGGAGAAGGGGTTCGGCTTCATCGCGCCGGAGGACGGCTCCGCTGACGTCTTCGTCCACTACTCCGAGATCCAGGGTTCGGGCTTCCGCACCCTCGAGGAGAACCAGAAGGTCGAGTTCGAGGTCGGCCAGGGCACCAAGGGCCCGCAGGCCACCGGAGTGCGTGCGCTCAGCTGAGCGGCGCGAGATTCACAGCTCGTCCCTCACCACCGGTAACGGGGTGGGGGACGAGCTATATCTGGGGTGAGCACTGCCCGCGCGAACTGGCGGAACAGCCCGCCGAGCACGACGCGGCGAGAGTGCGGCGAACAGACAAGGCATACTGATTCGAACTGACGCGCGTACGCTCAGTGGTTCGAGTCGCAAGCAACTCGACCACACGCGGCGTCACGGTATAAACGTGTCTGGTGGCGATGTACAGCCGTCGCAGCCGCTTACCCCAGCCGCGCACAGCGGAAACAACGCAGCGCGGGTCGATAAGGAAAGGTGTATTCGCCGGTGGCAACACGAGACCGCGGTGCAGCCGACCAGGGCCGTCCCCTGCGTCGTCTCGTGATCGTCGAGTCCCCGACCAAGGCCCGCAAGATCGCGCCGTACCTCGGTCGTAACTACACGGTCGAGGCGTCGGTCGGGCATATCCGGGATCTGCCGCGAGGCGCGGCCGACGTACCGGCCAAGTACAAAGGCCAGTCCTGGGCGCGTCTCGGCGTGGATGTGGACAACGACTTCGAACCCATCTACGTCGTCAGCCCGGACAAGAAGGCCAAGGTCACCGAGCTCAAGAGTCTGTTGAAGGACGCCGACGAGCTCTATCTGGCCACCGACCCCGACCGCGAGGGCGAGGCGATCGCCTGGCACCTGCTGGAAACGCTCAAGCCCAAGGTGCCGGTCCGGCGGATGGTGTTCCACGAGATCACCGAACCCGCGATCCAGGCCGCCGCCTCGGACACCCGCGACCTCGACAACGATCTGGTCGACGCGCAGGAGACCCGCCGCATCCTGGACCGGCTCTACGGCTACGAGGTCAGCCCGGTGCTGTGGAAGAAGGTCATGCCGCGGCTGTCGGCGGGCCGAGTGCAGTCGGTGGCCACCCGGGTGATCGTGCAGCGCGAGCGCGAACGGATGTCGTTCCGCTCGGCCGAGTACTGGGACATCGCCGCCAAGCTGGACGCCGGTAACGGCGAAGCGAGCGACGCCGCCAACCCGAGGACGTTCGGCGCGCGGCTGGTCGCCGTCGACGGCGCTCGGGTTGCCACCGGGCGTGATTTCGGATCGGACGGGCAGCTCAAAGCGAGCAACGGCGTCGTCGTGCTGGACGAGGGCTACGCGCGGCGGCTGGCCGAGGCGCTGGACGGCGCCGACCTGGTGGTCTCCTCGGCGGAGGCCAAGCCCTACACCCGCAAGCCGTATCCGCCGTTCATGACCTCGACGCTGCAGCAGGAGGCCGGTCGCAAGCTCCGCTTCACCTCCGAGCGGACCATGCGGGTCGCGCAGCGACTGTACGAGAACGGCTACATCACCTACATGCGTACCGACTCGACGACGCTGTCGGAGTCGGCCATCGCCGCGGCGCGCGCGCAGGCGACTCAGCTCTACGGCTCGGAGAACGTGCACCCGACCGCGCGGCAATACAACCGCAAGGTGAAGAACGCGCAGGAGGCACACGAGGCCATCCGTCCGGCAGGCGACACTTTCGCCACGCCGGGTCAACTGCACGCGCGGTTGGACAACGACGAGTTCCGCCTCTACGAGCTCATCTGGCAGCGCACCGTCGCCTCCCAGATGGCCGACGCCAGGGGCACCACGCTGACGCTGCGCATCACCGGCGTCGCGGGCACCGGCGAGGAGTGCGTGTTCTCCGCTTCGGGCCGCACCATCACCTTCCCCGGCTTCCTGAAGGCCTATGTGGAGAGCGTCGACGAGGAGGCGGGCGGTCAGTCCGACGACGCCGAGTCCCGGCTGCCTGCGCTCGAGCAAGGCCAGGCGGTCACCGCGGTCGAGCTGAACCCCGATGGACACAGCACGAATCCGCCCGCGCGCTACACCGAGGCGTCGCTGATCAAGACGCTCGAAGAGCTCGGCATCGGCCGTCCGTCGACGTATTCGTCGATCATCAAGACGATCCTCGACCGCGGCTACGTCTACAAACGCGGCAGCGCGCTGGTGCCGTCCTGGGTCGCGTTCGCCGTGATCGGGCTTCTGGAGGAACATTTCGGCAGGCTGGTCGATTTCGACTTCACCGCCGCCATGGAGGACGACCTCGACGCCATCGCGGGAGGACGGGAGCAGCGCGGAAACTGGTTGTCCAGCTTCTACTTCGGCGGCGATCACGGCGTGGAAGGCTCGGTCGCGCGATCCGGCGGTCTGAAGAAGATGGTGGGGGAGCGGCTCGACGACATCGACGCGCGAGAGATCAACTCCATCAAGCTGTTCAGCGATTCCGCCGGACGCGATGTCGTCGTCCGGGTCGGCAAGTACGGCCCGTACCTGGAGCGGATGGTCGCCGATCCCGATGACCCCGAGGGCAATTCGATATCGCAGCGCGCCAATCTGCCGGACGATCTCCCGCCCGACGAGCTGACGCCGGAGGTCGCCGAGAAGCTGTTCGCGACGCCGCAGGAAGGCCGGTCGCTGGGCATCGATCCCGAGTCGGGGCACGAGATCGTCGCCAAAGAAGGGCGTTTCGGGCCGTACGTCACAGAGATCCTGCCCGAACCGCAGGTCGAGGAGGGACAGGAACCGGCCAAGAAGACCGCGAAGAAGGCCGCGGCGCCCAAGCCGCGCACCGGCTCGCTGTTCAAGTCCATGGACTTGGCCACCATCACGCTCGATGAAGCGCTCCAGCTGCTGTCGCTGCCGCGGGTGGTCGGCACCGACCCGGCCAACGGTGAGGAGATCACCGCGCAGAACGGACGTTACGGGCCGTACCTGAAGAAGGGCACCGACTCGCGTTCGCTCAACACCGAGGACCAGATCTTCACTGTGACGCTGGAGGAGGCGCTGAAGATCTACGCGGAGCCCAAGCGCCGTGGACGCCAAGCCTCGAGCGCGGCCCCGCTGCGTGAGCTCGGCACCGACTCGGCCAGCGGCAAGCCGATGGTGATCAAGGACGGCCGCTTCGGCCCGTACGTCACCGACGGTGAGACCAACGCGACGCTGCGCAAGGGCGACGAGATCGAATCGATCACTCCCGAACGGGCCATGGAATTGCTCGCCGACCGGCGGGCGCGCGGACCGGTGAAGAAGACGGCCAAGAAGACCGCCGCGAAGAAGGCGCCCGCGAAGAAGACAGCGGCCAAGAAGGCGACTGCTACGAAGACGGCAGCCAAGAAGGCGACCACCACGAAGACGGTGGCCAAGAAGAGCGCGGCGTCGAAGGCGGCGACCAAGAAGACCGGCGTCGGGAAGTCGTGAATTCTCGGTTCGTCGCATCGGCCGTAGCCTGAGCGCCATGAGTATCGAACCGGAGCGCGAAGATCTGATCGCAATGCTCGCCGACCAGCGTGCGCTCTTCCGCATCACCCTGCGTGGCATCGATGACGAGCAGGCGCGGCGGCGAACCACGGTGAGCGAACTGACCCTCGGCGGCCTGCTGCACCACTTGGTCAGCTGCGAAAGCCACTGGACCACGGTGATCGTGCAGCGCGATGAGAACGCGGAACTGGACGTCTCGAAGTTCGGCGGCGAGTACGTCATGGCGCCCGAGGAGACCGTGGCCGGACTGCTGGCCACCTGGGACGAGGTCGCCGCGGCGACGGCCCAACTGATTCGCTCGGTGGACAGCCTCGACACCTCGATCCCCTATCCGACGGCGCCGTGGGCGCCGGAGCGAACCTGGCAGTCGGTGCGCTACACGGTGTTGCACATCCTGCGGGAGATCGCGCACCACTCCGGGCACGCCGACATCATCCGTGAGGCGTTGGACGGGGCGAACAGCACATCACAGCGCGTCTCCTAGTCAGGAGTCTGCCGAATGTCACCCGCACCGCCGTACGAGCGCGCTTTCTGCGCTGCTCGGTGTGGCCGGGGCCTGCCAGGATCGCGGTGAACTGTCGGTCGGGGCGGATAGGGTGGACGGCGTGGCGGGAGTCTTCGATCGGTTGGTCGGCCAGGAGGCGGTCGAGTCCGAGTTGACGGCTGCCGCCGTCGCGGCGCGCGGGGGCGTGGTCGAGGGCGCTATGACGCATTCGTGGTTGTTCACCGGCCCGCCGGGGTCCGGCAGATCCGTCGCTGCGCTCTGCTTCGCGGCGGCGTTGCAGTGCACCGACCCGGGGACACCCGGGTGCGGCAGGTGTCACGCCTGCACCACGACCATGGCGGGCACGCATGGCGACGTTCGCCGGGTCGTGCCGGAGGGGCTGAGCATCAGCACCAAGGAGATGCGCGAGATCGTGCAGGTCGCCTCGCGCAGGCCGAGCACGGGGCGCTGGCAGGTGGTGGTCATCGAGGATGCCGACCGATTGACCGAGGCTGCGGGCAATGTGCTGCTCAAGGTCGTCGAGGAGCCGCCGGACCGGACGGTGTTCCTGCTCTGCGCGCCCTCGGTGGATCCGGAGGACATCTCCATCACGCTGCGTTCCCGCTGCCGTCATGTGCACCTGGTGACGCCGTCGGTGCCCGCCATCGCGCGGGTGCTGCGGGAACGCGACGATCTCGACGAGAAGACCGCGCATTGGGCCGCCGCCATCAGCGGCGGGCACGTCGGCCGCGCCCGCAGGCTGGCCACCGACGAGGAGGCGCGAGCCCGCCGCAAGCGTGCCCTGGCTTTGGTCACCGCAGTCGGCAAGCCCGGCGCGGCCTACGCCGCCGCCGACGAGTTGGTGCGCGCGGCCGACGACGAGGCCAAGCAGATGAGCGCGACCCGCGACGAACGCGAGCGCGAGGAATTGGCGACCGCGATGGGCGCCGGCGGCACCGGCAAGGGCGCGGCGAGTGCCACCCGGGGCTCCGCGGGCGTGCTCAAGGACTTGGAGCGGCGGCAGAAGTCGCGAGCGACCCGCACCGGCCGTGACGCGCTCGATCGCGCCCTGATCGATGTGGCGGGCGTCTACCGGGACGCACTGGCCGTCCGATTCGGCGCCACCCGGCTCGGATCCGGCGTCGCGCTCACCCACCCGGACCTGTCCGACGAGATCCACGATCTGGCCGAGCGGGTGCGCCCCGAGGGCCTGCTGAAGTCCATCGAGGCCGTCCTCGCTTGCCGCGAAGCCCTCGACCAGAACGTCAAACCCCGTTTCGCCCTCGCCGCCATGGCCGCCGCCCTCATCGCCGCCCGCGCACAGTGACCGTGACCACGCGTTTTCGCGATCGGGCCGCAAGACGATAGACTCGCTTGGCCGCAAGGCACGCCGCCTTAGCTCAGTCGGTAGAGCGCTTCACTCGTAATGAAAAGGTCGGGGGTTCGATTCCCCCAGGCGGCTCAAAGTGAACGCTAGGTAAACGGCGGTTCCGGTACCCGGGAACGGAATCGGTGTCATCAACGCATCTCGAGGCGACATAT
Source organism: Nocardia sp. CY15 (assembly GCF_009829295.1). Classification (NCBI taxonomy): domain Bacteria; kingdom Bacillati; phylum Actinomycetota; class Actinomycetes; order Mycobacteriales; family Nocardiaceae; genus Nocardia; species Nocardia sp. CY15. The sequence continues at coordinate 186,791 of NZ_VUOT01000010.1, read as the reverse complement.
CTTCCAACAACCGGAAGGTTTACCGAGGCCTCCACTCCCCCGCGTCCCCGTAGCGACGGTAGCGTCGCCTGGCAGGTCTACTTCTACAACCGCGACACCGGCGGCAAGCGCCGTCAGTTCTCGGAAACCTTCGACGAGTTCGCCGAGGCTCAGGGTGGGCCGCACTCATAGACAAGGTCGGCATCGAGGAAGCGCTGAAGGTCCTCGAAGCCACCCGCGACTCCGGCTCCGATGTGATTCACCTCACCGCCTGGCTGCACCGGTGCGTCGACGGATGACCGGCGTGCAGGAGGACGGCCGCCGCAAGTACCGCGCGTTCATCCGCAACGACATCACCCCGTTCTTCGGCGAACGCGCCCCGATCGACGCCGTCACCCAGGACACCGACGCCGCCTGGATCCTCTACCCCAAACCGCACACTCACACGACGGCTCGAACAAGCCGTCGCCCGCGAGGAGCGAGCCCCGGCTGCTGCCGAGGAAGCTGACGCGCTGGCACGGCAAGCCCGTGCTCGCCTCGAACAGGTCGAGACCGTTGCCGCGGCGCGGATCGCGGCAGCGGAGGCCGCACGCGACCGGGCCTACCCCGAAGCCGCAACCACGTTGAGTGAGATGCGTGACAACCGAGATGGAGCAGTGCCCCGGTGACCGTCCGATCGCGGTCAAAGGCGCCAGAAACTCCTCAACCGGCTCGATGACCGCGAACCGTAATCCAGCACCGTCCAGGACTCCGGCTCACCACCTGGTGCCGACACCTGCCGCACCCGCACACCCGCCTCCTGCGCACTCGAACAGCCGGAAGGTACGGACGGCGACGATGGACCCCCGAACCCGACGACCACAATCACGCCCGGCGCGTCATGGACATGCCCGAGATAACCGTGTCCAGCCCACCTCGCCTGCCGGCTCGACGGCGCAAGGCGTCGACGTCCGCAGCCCCGGCGTCACCACGTCGTTCGGCCCGGTCCAAGCATCCATACCCAGGTCTAGATGACGAATCCTGCGGCACCCCCGGTGCGGGGCTAACTCGGCTCGGACGCTGATGCGCGTCGGAGTCGACAGCCGATCACCGAGATCGTCGGGAGAGTGGGGCGGATGTCGTGTTGTACCCACTTGAGCGGACCCACCGCGGTGGCGTAGATGCCCGAGGCTCGCACTATTTCCCCGCGTTTGCGATGAGCCTTGATAATCGCAGCGATACTGGTGATCAGTTCGCCGACCAGAGCGGATTCGGTGGGCGGATCGCGAACCTCCCTGCACAGATGCGCGAGGACGAACGCTGCTTGTCCCAGGTCCGGCACGTGCGATCCGAAGCTGGGCGGTCGCATGCGGCTCCCGGCCGCGAGTGCCGACAGCCCGACTTCGTGCGCGGCGACGGCGAATGGTCCTCTCGCGTCCGGTTCGATCCGCCATGACCAGATCGCCAGCGCTCCGGAGACCCGGCCCACCGCCATGCCGCGCGATCGGTACTCCGAACACGTGCCAGCGTTTCGTTGAAACTGCGAACATCAGCGAGGGCGTGTGCCCAGAAGGCGGTGTCGACCGACACGACCGTTTCTCTGGCCGACGGCGCAACCGAACGCGGAACTTTCCATTCGGTTTGTGCGTCGGCCACCGCGTGCGCGTCGTCCTCCCATCCGTTCCGCAGATCGGGCAAGCTCAGGCCTGCGCCGACCTCGAGATCGGTGATCGCAGGACCCAGGCGTGCGCTGTGGGGATCACGCCATTGGGCGATGTAGCCCGCGACAAAACCGTCGACGACACTGATCCGGGGTTGCAGGACGGATCCGGTAGACCGCATCCGGCGTATCCATTCGACCTCCGAGAGGCTGACGGCGGCCGTAGCGCGCAGCGTGCGCCGCAGCATCCGATGGTCCGAGCCGTCGCTGTCTTCGAGCCGCTCGATTCCCGCCAGCATCTGCTGCTCGAAACCCGCACGAGGCCCGGGCAGCCCCGGCGTCACCGACCGGTACAGGCAAAGGTCGCAACTGGTCAACGCGGCATGATCCGATCAGTCGACGAACCGACGATCACCGTCGGCCGAGGGGATGAACTTGCCACGTCAAGCATCCACTCAGGCTAACCAGTCACCAACGCAGGGAAGTTCCTGTCGCGTCCGGCTGAGAATACGGATCTGGCACGGTTTGCGTAATTGACCCGACCTGGATTGCCAACGGCGCTGGATGATCGATCGCGTCGCCGGTGCTCTGATCTTGAACCGCTCAGGGTCTTGTTTCCCCTGATGCAGTCACCGCCGGTTTGTCACTGCCCTGGAGCGGCGGTCCGGTCGAAGGGCACGTCAACCGCATCAAAGATGATCGAACGCCAGATGTTCGGACGGGCGAAACCAGACCTACTCCGGAAACGAATCCTGCTGAGCGACTGGGTAACACGGCCTACCGAGTCACGAGATTTGTGCCAGATCCACGATTCGACCGACGTTGAAATGGTGAAGGTGTGGAAGTGCTTGCCGCGTCTGCAGGGATGAGCCCCGCCGGTAACGCCCCACTTCGTGTCAGTTCCCGACGGTCAGGGTGGAAACGCTTCCCAGAGTGTGGATCCGGGGTATACTCCGATGCCACGGCCGTCATCGGGCCGGGTGGCGTACGTCGCCACCACGCACCCCATACACCAAGCTCTCCTGCCGCGATATGAACTCCAACCCGCGACATCACACGGCCGAATCGCTCGATATCGCCCGGTCCGCGGTCTACCGCACCCTCCAACGAAACGCCATGAGCCACAGTGACACACCACTCCGCCTTACCGAATAGGTGACATGATCGACCAGGTTGTGGTGTGAGCAAGATCAGCAGGGCGTGGCAAGCCTTGCGCGACATGCTGAGGAACGACCACATACCGAACGCCGCGACATCAGCGGCGCGTCTGCCCTCCAGCGGTGCGGACGGTTTGCGGTCTGTGGTGCGAACAGATATCGCCACCGACGAGTCGCTCGCCACGGGGTTGAAACGTGCCGTGGACGACCCAGCTACGCCCGAGGTCGAATCGATCCAGGGGCGGGATCTGCCCGAACTGGCCGCCGCACGGGGCTTCGGCAGCAGCAGCGCCACCAATCCTCGGCGGCCTCTGCGTACCGGGACCTGGAATGTTGCCGGGCTGCAAACCATCAAGTCCCACGGCATGTGGGACTACAACCCGCGCGACGTCGACTACTTCGCCAAGGTGCTCAACAGTGTGCACCCTCCACCCGATGTCCTGCTCTTCCAGGAGGGGCAGGTCAGTCGGGCCTTCAACGAGATGTCGGTGGGCCGGGCCAGATCGGATCTACGCGAGCTGGCCAAATCGCTCGGTTACCCGCACATCCACGAAACCGTCATCTCCAGATCGCACATGTCCGCCGACCAAGACTTGTCCATGGCGATCATGAGCAAATTACCGTTCGAGCAAACATGGGCCCGGCGGATCCCGGATCCGGATCCGGACCTGCCCCTGACCCTGTTCGGCGAGCCGGTCGATCCGCTGCCGCGGTACGTCCAAGGCGCGACAGTCTCCGGCATCACCGTCGTCAATGCGTTCCCCATACCATTGGGCGTCCTCGGACACGACTACGAAACCAGCGGAGGCGCACAGCACGCCACACAGATCGCCGAGACACTGCGATCAATGATCAAAGGCCCCACAGTGATCGGCGGCGACATCAACACCGCACGCCCCGAAGTGGTGTACAAGGACCACTTCGACGACATGGGCCTCAGCGCCGCCCTGCCACCCGGCACCAAAACCGTTCCCGGGTGGGACGGCTCACCCGATCAGGTGTACTCCACCCGCGAATTCGCTACTGTCGAGAGCCTTGTCGTCCCCACCCGTACCGACCATCATTTGATCTTGACAGATCTCGCCGTCACCGACCCCGATTTGCTCGAAGCCCTCAGCCGAACACGACAGGCACAACCGTAGACAACCGGCTCGCCGCGGGCGGTGACGCCAAAGGGCCTACGCGCCTGTCCGCGCGCCGTCGGCGCGCGGACAGGAGTCGGGGATCCTTTCGATGGGTCGGGGCTCAGGCTGCCGTGATGGTGTTGGTGTCCAGGGTGACCGCGCCGTTGAGGGCCAAGACGCTCCCGTTCACGGTGGCGCCGGTTGTCACCGTGTCCGAGGTGAAGGTCAGGATGTTGCCGGCGAAGTTGGTGTTGGCGCCCAGTGTGGCCGAGCTACCGACTTGCCAGAACACGTTGTCTGCGGTGGCACCGTTGATGAGGTTCACGGTGCTGTTCGCCCCGCTGATCAGTGTCGTCCCGGCCTGGAAGATGAACACCGCGTTCGGATTGCCTTGCCCGTCGAGGGTGACGGTGCCGTTGAGGCCGATCCCGCCAACTGCCTTGTAAACCCCGGAGGTCAGGGTTTGTCCCGCCAGATCGGCGACCACGAAAGCGGTGGGCGTGCGGCCCGCCGCGTCGGTGTAGGCAGCCTGCAGATCGGTGCGTGCCTGCGCCGCGACCGCGTCCCCGGCATGGATCGCTCCGCCGGTCACCGTTCCCGGGGGAAATCCGGTCACTGCGGTGCCCGGGCTGACACCCAGGTCACCGGTGATGGCCGTGGCTCCGGTGTTGGTCACTGTCGTGGCACCCAGCACCGCGAACGACGAGGCTGTCCCCAAATTGACCGGCGCCAGACCCGAACCGTAGGTGAACGGGACGCCGTTGGTGGTGCCGCCGGGGGTGGTGACGGTGACCGCCACTGTTCCGGCTGCATGGGCTGGGGTGAGGACGGTGATCTGGTTGTCGGAGTTGACGGCGAACAAGGTCGCCGGTGTTCCCCCGAAACTCACTGCGGTGGCTCCGGTCAAGCCTGTCCCGGTGAGCACGACCACTGTCCCACCGCTGGGCGGCCCCGAGTTCGGAGTGATGCCGATGAGGGTGGGCACCGCGACATAGGTGAACGGGACCCCGTTGGTGGTGCCGCCGGGGGTGGTGACGGTGACCGCCACTGTCCCCGCTGCATGGGCAGGTGCCACGGCCGTGATCTGTGTCGGCGAGTTGACCGTGAACGAGGTTGCCGGTGTCCCACCGAAACTCACTGCGGTCGCGCCGGTGAAGTTCGTCCCGGTCAGCACGACCGTCGTACCACCTGCTGCGGATCCCGAAGCCGGATTGATACTGGTCAAAGTAGGAAGCCCGCCACCATAGGTGTAGGGCATCGGGTTGCTCGTGCCGTCCAGCAGTGCCTGTACGGTGACGTCCACCGTGCCGGTTCCGGGCGGGGCGATGGCCGTGATCTGGGTATCGGAGTTGATGGCGAATGTCGTTGCCTTCGTGCCGAACCGGACAGTCAATGGGCCGACATTGGCGAATCCGGAGCCGTTGATGATTACAGAATTGAGACCCGCTGGAGGGCCGAAAGACGGATTCAGCGAGGTGATGACAGGTGCCATTTTCTTACCTTCTATTCAGAAAACGTGAAAAGGGCTCTCACGCAGCAGCAGAGGTCTGATCGTTGTTGGGCCGCTAATACCGGTAGTCCTCCAGTTGAGGTACTTTGGCAATGCATTCCCAGTCCGTTTTCGTCCGGTCTTGTCCGTTTTCGTCTGCCGCCGTTAGCTATTGGAAAGCTGGACATCAGGCGTGACCTTGCCACCCGGATTCGACAGGCACCGTCGTCTACTTCGGGTGCTGCCGTGTGCGGGCGAAATTCTGGTGCCGGTTGATCACGGCTCCAGGCACCGGGCGTATGGCCCCGATGGCCACGAAAACAGACATCACCTGAGTTGGTGTGTCGGATCGGCCTGTCCTGCTGGGAAGGTCACCGGTGGGTTGGTTCAGGCGTGGGCGGGTCTGTAGGAGCCGGTGATGGGCGTCTGCGGCCGGGCAGTATGACAAGAGAGGGAGGTCGATGCCTGACCTCGATTTCTATGTCCACTTCGCCACGCGTGGCGAAGTGCCGGGGCCGGATCGGACACAAATCCTGCTGCGTGGGAAGCACGAGGTTTGGACTATCTCGAGGACAGGGCACGGGACCTCATGCTGCGGGGCTACGGACTCGCGGAGCTTTCGTTCCATGTGGACGAGGGCGCGTGGCGCTGCTCCGGTATCAACGTGCAGGCGCCCCGTTTGAGCTGGGGTGACGTGTCCACTGTGCGGGTGCCCCTGTGGAACGACCACGGCGAGTTTGCACCTCGGGTGAAATGCAACGAATTAGCTGCCAACCATCACCAGTTCGGGCTATGCATCGAAACCGGACAACGACGCGGTGACCACGAACATTCACAGGTGCCGGGTCACCGAATCCGGTTATGAGGGTCTTCGTTGTCGACGACGCTGACCCTTACGAATATGCCGACGTGGGTGCGGAATACCCTGCCGAGCACAGCGTGGGCGATGTGTGGTCCATCGTACGGTTCCCTGCTCGATGGTCGGCGCGAGGTTCGCGCGAGGCCCTGCCGCAACAACAGTGGCGAAATTCGCGCGCACAAAAACCCCACTCCACCAACTGATGTCGCGATACACGACCGACTGCTGCCCGGATTCACGATCGAAACCAGGTGCCGGTAAGAATCGCGTCATCCTACACATGAGCCGTAACTGCTTGGTAGCTCTGGTGGTGGCGGTATAGTTTGCCGCGTGATGAGGGGCTTGACAAGGACGAGTTGCTCGATCGGTGGACGCTTGTCGGTGAGAAGTATCTCGGCGCGGCGGTCGGCGCCGATGCGGATCTCGGCGGCCGCGCAGGTAGTCGATGATCGTTTCACAACACGAGCGGGTCGAGGGCGTCGCTGTCGGGGGTGAGCGGTGCGGGTCGACTCCTACCGCACGTCGCTGAGGGCATGCGTCGCGCTGCACGAGAAACGGCACGTCGGCTGCCGTATCCACGACACGAGCGTTGATGCACGACCCTGCGGAGGAGTCCGGTCCGCGCGCGCAGCCGACGCGGGTCGGTCGGACCTCCTTGAAAGCACAGGAGTCAGGTCATTTGTCAACAGTGGGGCACCCAGACCGCTCAGTCCGATGATCATCGGGGATTACGGTGAATAACGGGGTATAGACGATGCGAGCTTCGGCGGCGGAGTCGATGACGAACATCATCCGGTTCCGTCCGAGTAACAGTTGCCACCTACCGGAATGGATGCGCACATGCAGATTCAGGTCAACACCGACAGCAACATCGACAGCGGCGAAAAGCTGATCCGGCACGTCGAGGAGGAGATCGCCTCGACGCTCGAGCGCTTCAGCGACCAGATCATAAGCGTGGAAGCCCACCTCAGTGACCAGAACGCGGGCAAAGGCGGACCGGACGACAAGCGATGCGTGCTGCAGGCTCGTCCAACCGGTCAGCAGCCGGTCGCGGTGACCCACAACGCCGCGACGATCGATGACGCCTGCCGGGGCGCGGCCGAGAGCATGGCGCATCTGCTCGCCAGCCGGTTCGGCCGGTTGCACGAGACAAAAGGTGGCGACTCCATCAGGCGCCCGCACAAGAACCACCCGCACACGAACTGAGTCGGCAGCACCCGGTTGTTCGGTATTCGGGTGGCCCATCGATCTGTTGCCTCGGTTCAGGAATCTGGGTCGAACGTGCCGTCCCGGAGATCTTCGGATAGCGGGAACGCATTGCTGCGTTCCCGCCCCCTCAGTACCGCGCGAGCGCGTTTCCGCGCATACGGCGCGAGCAGGCCGCGAAGGAGTGGTATGTGATTGTTGTCACCACGGTATTTCAGGGGTTTATTCAGTCAGCCGGGATGTTCGATGTGAGGGGTTGTTTCGTGCATCACTGATGCATTATGTGCGTGGAGGTCCGGTCCGGTACGTCGTTGGCTATTGGTGGTAACGGCTGCGGGGACCGTCGCCACACTGGCGATTTGGGGCGGAGTCGCGTCGGCCGCGCAGCCCCCGGTTGGATTGGGGACCGCGACGTCCTTCGCGGTGTTGGCGCACGCTAGGACAACAATCCCGACGAACCGTCGAGGTACCCGTCGATTTCCAGAAGCCAGGGTGGTGCAAGTTTGGGCCATCACCCGGCCAGCCGGGTTCGGCGGTGATCCTGGGTCACGCCGATTCCTTCGACGGTCCGGCTGTGTTCCACCGGCTTCGATCTTTGGAAGCAGGCGCTGAGGTCGAGGTGAGTTCGAGTGACGGACGGACAGCACGTTTCGCCGTCACCAAGGTCGAGACGTACCCGAAGACGGAGTTCCCGGCCCAAGAAGTGTATGGATCGCATGGCCACAGCGCATTGCAGTTGGTCACCTGCGGCGGTGAGTTCGACCACGAGACCCGAAGCTACCGATCCAACATCGTCGCCTACACCTCGCTGACCGAAATCGACCCAGCCGCTGCCGTCGGCGCCCATGAATGACCATTCTGTGGGTTCGAAGAGCTCCGGTTGATGGGTCCGCAAAGGGTCTGTCAGCGAGCTGCCCAGCCGGGGCCGGTCAGGCGCCGCGGCCGGTGCGCTGCTGGAGTTCATCGATCAGCTGCGATGCCTCCGCCTTGGTCAGCCCCTTCGGCACCTCCTCGCCCGCCTCCTGGGCCAGGGTATGCAGATAGGACTCCTGCGGGCCGGTCATCGGCTCGTCGCCGGTGGTCCACTGGTCCGGATCCTTCTCCGGCTTCGGCTGCACCATCACCGCTCCTCCCGTTGGACAGAACAAGTGTTCGATCCGGGCCTACCCGGATCGTGGGATCTTCAATCACAGGTCGAGCCGTTGCCTAGAACACTTCGCCGAGGGTGCGCAGCAGGAGGGCGATCCGGTCCTCGTCCCGGCGGTAGTAGGTCCACTTGCCACGACGTGTGGCGGTCACGAGACCCGCCTGGCGCAGCAGGGTCAGATACTGCGAGGTGGTCGACGGGCTCAAACCGATACGTCGCTGGATGTCGCTGACGCACACACCGATCTCGACATCCTCCGGCTCTTGGCCGGGAAAGCTCATCGGATCTTTCAACCAGACCAAGATCTGGCGTCGCGACGGGTTCGACAACGCCTGAAATACCTGGAGCAATTCCTCCTCGGACAGCACTCCCGCATCCTAGTCATGTTGAAGATTCGCGAAATGTGGATACACAATCGTGGGGTGACGCAAAGCCAATTCATTCGCCGGATTCCGGGCCACGATCCGGCGCCGCTTCGAGCTCTGGGCGTGCACCATGGCCACGCCAGTTCCGGTATCCGCGATGCGCGGCAAAGGCTCCGATGATGGCGGTGACGCACCACACGGCGATCGCGGTGTAGGCGAGAGGCGCCGAAAGCTCACCTATCGACGCGCCGAGCGCGGTATAGACGAATGCGCGTGGTGCGGATCCGATGAACGAGCCGACGATCATCTGCCACAACGGGACTCCGAACGTGCCGAAAACGTATGACGCCAGCGCATCCGAGATGCCGGGGACGAAGCGCTGGCCGACGACGGCCCACAGGCCACGCCGTTCGATCCGTGCGTCGATGCGATCGGCGCGCTCGCTGCCGAGCAACTCGCGCGCACTATCGCGGCCCGCCCGCCGTCCGAGGAGGTTGGTGATGGTCGCGGTGCCCACCGCCGCGCCCAGCGTCACGAACGTCCCGGTCAGCGGCCCGAACAGCAGGCCGCTCGCACCGGCCAGCAACGGGCCCGGGACGAAGATCGCGCCGAGTACAGCCGATGCCGCCACGTAGACCAACGGCGCCGCCGGCCCCGTCGCCGCGATCATGCCGCGCACCTCGGCGAGGTCGATCACCCGTGCGACGGCGACGAGATAGAACATGCCGAACAGGACCACGGCGAACAGCGCCAGCCGCCCGATGTGCCACCGTCGGCTGGTAGGTGAGGAAACCTCGTTGTCGGTCATGGTGAGTGCAATCCTGCCGCACGCCGCCCGCACCCTTGAATCGACGCGGATGCGGTGACCAGCCCCGTACCGGGCCGCGCACTCCGAGTCGCCCTACCGTCCGGGACAGGCAGAACCGGCCGATGGGTGAGCATCCGGACAAATTTTCTGCGAGGGTGTGTATATGGAGGTATTGGCCAGGAATCATGTGACTGTGAGCGGCAAGACCGGCGCGCCGGTGGTCGTACTCGCTCATGGCTTCGGGTGCGACCAGAACATGTGGCGGCTGGTCGTACCGACCCTGGAGCGTGATTTCACCGTCGTGGTGTTCGATCATGTCGGCGCGGGCCGCTCGGATCTGTCGGCGTGGAGCGCGCGGCGATACTCCAGTATGGACGGCTACGTCGAGGATGTGCTCGCGGTTATTCGCGACCTGGCGCTGGGGCCGGTGGTCTTCGTCGGGCATTCGGTGAGTGCGACGATGGGCGTGCTCGCCGCCGCACGCGAGCCCGCGGCGTTCGCCGGACTCGTATTGCTGGCTCCCTCGCCGTGCTTTATCGACGATCCGGCCACCGGGTACCGGGGTGGTTTCAGCGCCGACGACATCGAGGAACTCCTGGAGGCGCTCGATTCGAACTATCTGGGCTGGTCGGGTGCGATGGCGCCCGTCATCATGGGCAACCCGGAACGTCCGGAATTGGCCGAGGAACTCACCAACAGTTTCTGCCGCACCGATCCGGAGATCGCGCGCGTCTTCGCCCGTGTGACGTTCCTGTCGGACAATCGGGCCGACCTCTCCGCGGTGACCGTACCCACCTTGGTTCTGCAGTGCTCCGACGACGCCATCGCCCCGCTCGAGGTCGGCTCCTTCGTGCACGAACAAATCGCAGGCAGCCGACTGGTCACCCTGACGGCGACCGGCCACTGCCCTCAGCTCAGTTCACCGGCGGAGACCGCCGCCGCCATCGCCGCCTTCGCCCGCGAGACCGGATGACCAGCGCGGCGGGCGGCCGAGACTGTGGCAGGAATCGCGGAGACCTCGAAGCCGGACACGATGACGACGCGGCGTTCGCCGCGTTGCTCGAGGACAGCGTCGAGGACCTGTACGAACACGCGCCCTGCGGATACCTGTCCACCACGCTGGACGGCCGCCTCGCCAAAGTGAATGCCACACTGCTCGGCTGGCTGGGCTATCGGCGCGAGGAACTGGTCGGCCGTAAACAGTTCTCCGACCTGCTCACCGCGGGAGGTCGCCTCTACCACGAGACGCATTTCGCTCCCCTGCTTCGGATGCAAGGCGAAGTCCGCGGCATCGCCCTGGAGATGAAGGCCGCCGATGGGCGACGACTACCCGTGCTGGTGACCTCCATCGTCAAGACCGGCAGCCACGGACAGCCGCTGCTGATTCGTACCACCGTCTTCGATGCCCGCGAGCGCCGCGCGTACGAGACCGAACTGCTGCGGGCACGGCGCGAGGCCGAGCAGGAGCGCGAGCGCCTCCAGCGTCTGAACGCCACTTTGCAGACCACACTGCTACCACCTGAACTGCCGCAGGTCCCCGGTCTCGAGGTCGCCGCGTACTACCACATCGCCTCGGCCGACGAGGTCGGCGGCGACTTCTACGATCTGTTCCCCATCTCCACGGACATCTGGGGAATGTTCCTGGGCGATGTCTGCGGCAAAGGCGCTCCCGCCGCTGCCCTCACATCCCTGGCCCGATACACCCTGCGCACGGCCACCGCCTACACCCGCGATCCGGCCGAAGTACTGGACACGCTCAACACCGCGCTCACCGAGCGCTACCACGGACACAACCCTCGGTTCTGCACGATCATCTTCGGACTGATCGAACCCACTCCCGATGGCGGGGGTTGCGAGATCACCTTGGCCAGTGGCGGGCACCCGCCGGCCCTGCTCTTGCATTCCCACGGCGCCGTGGAGGAATTGCATACCCGCGGTGGTCAGCTCATCGGGGCGATCCCGCACGCTCAGATCGTCACCAGGAGCGCACGCCTGGAAGCCGGAGACACCTTGCTCCTCTATACCGACGGACTCACCGAAGCTCGTACGGAGGCCCACGGTGGTCGCTACGGCGACCAAGCCCTCGTCGATTTCGCTCAGGGCCTCGCGCCTGTCACGGCTTCCGGTGGCGTCGCAGCCATCCGAGAACTGCTGCACTCCTTCGGATCCGGAGTGGAGGACGATACCGCCGTTCTCGCAATCCACGCGCTACCCCCTTCGCAGAGCACGACGCGCTGATCCCGCGCTGGGATACCGCGCCGCCGCGAGATCGGGGGCTCCTTGTGGGGCACAAGTAGATCCGCGCGGCCGTGTCACCGAGCCGTCACCTGCTGGAACGCCACTTCGCCGAAATGGGAACGGCCACATGTGTTTAATGAGCCGTCGAATAGTGGCACAATTCATAGCGAACCAATATTCGCGTAACCCGGGCGTAACCATGTTCCGCTCAGGGCGGTGAGGAGGGACGTCAGTCCAGATGGGGAGACGCACACGCGCAATGCCTCCGCGCCCGGATGCCCACCGTCGCCCGGCGCCGCGCTCCGGACGCCGAAGGGGGGAGTTTGTGCGCCCTGCACGGGCCAGGCCGGCCCGGGGCATGAGCTCGTGCAAGACGAGTCGCACCCATCGGCTTCGCGTGCTGCCAGGCCCGTCCGAGCCGAGATCTCGCCGATGTCGAGAAGAGGCGGTGAATATCGACTGATCCCGCCACCCTCACGCAGGGGCATGGACGGACTGGCTAATTCTCGAGTCGAGGTGATCATCAAATGTTAGAAACGCAAACCAAGGTAGTTCGAAGTCTGGTTCCCGCCCGTATGGACCGGCTTCCGTGGACCAGGTTTCACTGGCTCATCGTCGTCGGTCTGGGCGTCTCCTGGATTCTGGACGGGATCGAAATCCAGATCGTCAGCAGCATGGGCGGACCGCTACAGGACGCGGATGCGCTGCATCTGACCTCCGGTCAGGTCGGCGCGATGGCGTCGTGGTACCTGGCCGGTCAAGTCGTCGGCGCACTCGTGTTCGGCCGCCTCACCGACCGGCTCGGCCGCAAGAAACTGTTCATCCTGACCTTGGCCATCTATCTCCTCGGCAGTGGATTGGCCGGGTTCTCGTGGAATGCGTGGTCGCTGTACTTCTTCCGGTTCATCGCGGGTATGGGAATCGGTGGAGAATACACGGCGATCAATTCGGCGATCGACGAGATCATGCCGTCCAAGTATCGCGGCCGGGTCGACATCGCGATCAACGGCACCTATTGGGGCGGCGCGGCTCTGGGAGCGGCGGCCAGCCTGGTCCTGTTCAACGAACGTTTCATCCCGACCGGCTGGGGATGGCGCATCGGTTTCTTCATCGGGCCCGTCCTCGGGCTGATCATCATCTTCCTGCGCAGGCACATCCCGGAGAGCCCGCGCTGGCTGCTCACTCATGGACGGGCCGAGGAAGCCGAGCGGACCGTCGACGAGATCGAAGCGCAGGTTCGGAGTCGAGGAATCGAACTTCCTCCGGTCGACGAGAGCAAAGCCTTGGACGTCGTGGACGCGGGTCGGCTCTCCTATGTGCAGATGGGTCGGATCTTCTTCGGAAAATATCCTTCCCGTTCCTTCCTCGGCTTCACGATGATGGCCACACAGGCGTTTCTGTACAACGCGATCTTCTTTACCGTCGGATTGGTGCTGATCAACTTCTACAATGTGCCGGCCCACCACACGGGTTATTATTTCTTCCCCTTCGCGGTCGGCAATCTTATCGGCCCTCTGGTGCTCGGCCCGCTCTTCGACAGCATCGGCCGCAGAAAGATGATCTGCGCGACCTATGTGGGGTCCGGTTTTCTGCTCTTCATCTCCGCTTGGGCGTTCAACGCGGGTATTCTCGACGCAACCACGCAGACCATCTTCTGGTGTGTCATCTTCTTCTTCGCTTCGGCGGGGGCGTCCTCCGCTTATCTCACGGTCAGCGAGATCTTCCCGCTGGAACTGCGTGGTCAAGCCATCTCGTTCTTCTTCGCCATCTCGCAGGGCGTGGGTGGGGTCATCGCCCCGTTCCTCTTCGGCCACCTGGTGGGCGGCGCCGAGAACCCGAGTCCCGACCGGTTTCCGCTCACGGTCGGTTACCTCATCGGCGCCGGATTCATGATCTTCGGTGGCGTGGTCGCCTGGTTCTTCGGAGTGAACGCCGAAGGCCGGTCCTTGGAGGACATCGCAGATCCACTGTCGATAGCTCAACCATCGAAAACGGCTCTCGGCGTAGCCCCCGACGAGGTGAGCGGCGACAGCGCGCAAGCCCCCGACATGAAGGGCCATCAGGAACCGGCAACGATCGGTAAACCTTCAGAATCCAACGAGCCGATATCTGACGGTTCATCATGTATCGATTCACTGAGCAGGGAATGACGGATATGGTGCAGCCGACTCCGTGGGGGGCACGCAAGAATCAGAACCGGCAGGCAGGCTCACCGCTTCGCGCGACGGGTGGCGGCCGAAAGCGGCGGGTCGACGCGGAGAAACTGCGGGCGCGGGTCCGACCGCTCGTCACTCTGCTCCGAGACAACTCGGGTTATCTGTTGGCCGCGGTGGGCTGCCTCATCACCTTCACCCTGTTGTTCAAGCCGTGGCTGACCACAGGCGGACCCGACGGCACGATCTGGAGCAATGCCTTCGGCCAAACCCATATCAGCACTACGCTCGTGGGTCTTTGGTCGCAGAAGCCGCCCGCCCACTCCAATCTCAGTGGCAAGTGGGCGATTCTCGCCACCATCGCGATCTTCCTCACCGTGCTCGCCGCGTTGGCGAATCTCTGGGCCCGCACCGAAACGCTGGCTCGTTTGACGACGGGTTCCGCGGTGGCGGTGGCGCTTTTCGTCGCTTTCACCCTGGTCTATCTCAACGGAAAGGGGCCGGAACTGCGCTCCATGATCGGGTCCGGCCCTCCCACCGACCTCGGGACGCAGGCCGGCTTCGTGATCCGATGGGCTTCGGGCAACGGGCAATACCCGCTACCAGGGCTGCGAAAGGTCGAGTTCTCGACCGCGAAGCTCACCGGTGACGCGCTGTTGGCAGGCGCGACGGCGATGTTCTCGGCGGTGGCGGCTATCGCGCAATGGGTTCGTAGACTGAAGGCGCGTCGCCGCTCCGGCTGAGGTCGGACTCGGCCGGAGCGATTCGGCGGGAACGCAGCTCAGGAAGCCCAGGGACCGATGCCGCCAACTTTCTCGATCCGAATACGGGTGAGGTAACCGGGCGGGGCGTCCGCGGGCGGAAATGTGACGTTCGGACTGGCCAAGGTCTTGGCGAGTTCTTTCAGCAACTCCGGTGCGCCGCCCTCCACGACGCGCGCGGTGCCGATGATCGACAGATACGGGCGCATCACCTCGCCCCGTTCCGGGGAGAGGATGGTCACCGCGACGCGCGGGTCACGGCGGACGTTGCGGATTTTCTGGTAGACGCCCAAGTGGGCGGTGACGAGCTCGTCGCCGTCCGGTGTCGACTGCAATGCCACCCAGACGACCGATACCTGTGGGCTGCCGTCCGGATTGATCGTGACCAGCGTGGCGTCGGCACCGGGCCCGATGAGTGCGCGAGCCTCGTCGTCGAGTTTCATATGTCGTTCTACGGCTGGCGCCGCGCTTTCATTCCCGCACCGGTTTCCGCTCTCCGCTCGTACGCCGTCCGGCACATGCCCATCGGGCGAAAGCGTCGAGCTACGGCTGCCGTCCCTGCTACGTGACGACGAACACTCCCTTTCCCGGAACGTGTGGCAAGTTGGTCGCGATCAGTACTTCCACCCGGCCGAGGCCGGAGGGGAGGCCGAGCGGCACCCACGCACCGGCGACATTCTCTTTGGTCGGTGTGTCGTCGGCGACCCAGAACGTGGGAAGGGTGCCCAGCACGCCGGTGTCGGAGTTCTGCCACGACACCGTGACCTCTACGCCGCAGGCGCCGCCGGGCCGGTCGGGCGTGAAGACGAACTCCGGACGGATCCAGAGCGTGGGAGTACCGGAGGAGTTGCGGTCGGGGTCGTAGTGGGCCGTGATCATGCCGATACCGGCACCGCCGCCGCCGCAGAGCGTTCGTGCCGCTGGGACGCCACGGGGGAGGGCGGAGGCCGCCGGGGTGGTCACCGCGACTGCGCCGATGGCCAGAGCCAGGACTGCTAGGCCGTGCCGGACTTTCACCGATGCTCCCTTCGCCGGAACCGAACTGTCTGTCTGCTGTGTCGACAGGGACTGGCTGCATGTTAACGGCAGGCGGGTTGATGGAGTGTTATTCGAACTGAAAGCGCTGGAATCTCCCGGTGGCGGCGGCGTTGCGGACCGTTGTCCTGGACCGGGCGCCGTTGACCGGCCCAGGAGAACGGTCTCCGGGGTCAGCCGGCGACTGCGGAGCGCAGGTGGGCGCGCTCGGCGATGGCCGCCAATTCCGCGTTGAAGCGGTCGGCGGCTTCGATATTGCCCAGGTGGCCGGTGGGCCACACGTGGTACGCGGCCAGGTGGCCGGTCTCGGCGAGCGCGTCGGCGATGCGGCGCGACATGCGTTCGGGCAGCAAGCGGTCGTGCGCGCCGGCGATCACCGTGGTGGGCACGGTGAGGGACGCGGCGGCTTCGGCGAGATCCATGTCGGCGAGCGCGGCGGCGTGCCTGCCGCGGGTGAGCGGTCGGCACGACCGCACGATGCCCAGCGCGAATTCCACCTGATCCGCGGTCGCGTGCGGGGTCATCACGCGCGCCTTGAGCAGCGCGCTGGCCGGCCAACCCCCCGGCAACGGGACCGGCGCGGTGAGCAGAGTCTCCGCGACGATCATCGGCATCCGCACGGTGGCCCCGAGCACGGTGATCGGCCGATCCGCCAGGGTGAGCGGCTTGTTCAGCAGCGGAAGCAAGTCGGTGTCGTAGCGGATGTTGCCCGAGGAGCTGTTCAACAGGACGGCGGCGGCGGCCTGCTTACGGACCTGTTCCGGATGGCGAGCGGCCCAGGCCTGAATGGTTATTCCGCCCATGCTGTGGCCGACCAGCACGGCGCGCTGCCCTGGCCGGAGGGTGGCGTCCAGAATGGCCGACAGATCGTCGGCCAGCGATTCTTTGCTGGGGGCGGCCTTGCCGAGCTCACTGGCGCCGTGGCCGCGCTGGTCGTAGCAGACCACGCGGTACCGGTCGGCGAACGCGTTGATCTGCGGGTTCCAGTACTCGATGCTGCAACTCCAGCCGTGGATGAGGACGATGACATCGCCCTCGGCCGGACCGTAGGCGTGTACGCGCAGGCGAGCGCCGTCCTTGGTGGTGACCGGGATAACCGCGTGGCGGGCGGTGGGGGCGTTCAACGACGCCGTCCGGAAGGTGCGGGACCGCAGTCCGGCACGGTAGTCGGCGGTCAGCGCACCGTCGTACGCGTCCGCCAGCGTCCTCATCGACTTCACCAGCATCGAGCACTCCTTTGTGTCCACCGTCACCGTACAGTGCAAGCAGAGTGCTTGCTAGTGCTAGCGCTGTATGACGGGATGTCCTGGCTTGTACCAGGGTGTACCCCGGATTCGGTCGGGCTAAAGATCATTCCTACCCAAAACATCGCCCGCGATGAACCGAGCGTTTCGGGCCGGGCGGGCCGGGGTTCGAGTTGGCCGACCCGTCCGGCAACGTGCTGCGGTTCGCGCAGTCGAAGTAGCGCCGCGCTGCTGTGGCGTCCCCGCTCACCGCCCGGTTACGGTTGAGTTCGTGGACATCGCGCATACTTCCTCCGGCCCCGCGGCGGACCCGGGAACCGAGCCGAGGACCGGGTGGCGCGGGGCGGCTGTTCCCCTGCTCGTGGCGGGCGTCGGAGTGGGTGT
This sequence comes from Nocardia sp. CY15, assembly GCF_009829295.1. Classification (NCBI taxonomy): domain Bacteria; kingdom Bacillati; phylum Actinomycetota; class Actinomycetes; order Mycobacteriales; family Nocardiaceae; genus Nocardia; species Nocardia sp. CY15. The sequence goes on along the minus strand of NZ_VUOT01000010.1, from coordinate 169,203 downwards.
CGGCGTGCTGCTGCACCTGCGTGATCCCCACGTCGAAGGCTCCTACGGCACCTGCCCGGTATACGCGCTGACCGGCTGGTACTGCCCGGGTTGCGGGGGGATGCGCGCCGTGCACAATCTCACCGACGGGCAGGTCCTCGACGCCCTGCACAGCAACTTGCTCGCGATTCCGCTGATTCTCGCGTTCGCTGTGTGGGTGACGGACTGGACCGTCCGGGCTTGGCGTGGCCAGAAGATGCGGCTGCCCTCGATCAGCAAGACCACCATGTGGACCTTCTTCGCATTGCTCGCGATCTACACCGTGGTGCGCAATACGCCGTGGGGAACCCTGTTCACACCGGTGTAACAAGCCGGTATGCGGGCACCCCGAGGTATGAACGATTCGCTGAAGACCCGGGTGCGGCAGAAGTTGCTGCGCCAGCTCGTCGAAGATCCGCGGGACACCGAGCACGACGACCCCCGCCAGATCGCCGTGGAAACCGATCTGGACGCGCTGGCCAACGTCTCGGAGGACGATCCGCTCGTCGAAGAACTCGCCACACGTTATCTCGTGTTCTGATCAGGCCGTCGACGCGCCGCCATAGGGCGGTAACTGCGGCAGCCGCTCGGCGAGCAACCAGCTTTCCCACAGGGGACGCAGCGGCACCAGGCTGTAGTGCCCCGCCAGATCGGTGAATTCCTCGGTGGTCACCGACGAGTGGCGGTAGCGAATGGTCCACTCGCGCAGTAAGTCGAAGAACGTCGAGTCGCCCAGTTCCAAGCGCAGGGCGTGCAGGGTGAGCGCGCCCCGTTTGTAGACGCGATCGTCGAACATGCGCTGCGGTCCCGGATCGCCGATGACGATGTCCTGCGGCTCGCGGGAAAGATTGTGCCGTGCCGCGCGGGCCAGCTGATCGGCGGTTGGCCCGCCCGCGGCCTCCGACCAGATCCATTCCGCGTAACAGGCGAAGCCCTCGTGCAGCCAGATGTCACGCCACTGCCGGATGGTCAGGCTGTTGCCGAACCACTGGTGGGCCAGTTCGTGCGCGACCAGCCGTTCGGCGCCGCGGCGGCCGTCGCAGTGGTTGGCTCCGAAGATCGAGATGCCCTGCGCCTCGATCGGAATCTCCAGCTCGTCGTCGGTGACGACCACGGTGTAGTCCTCGAACGGGTACGGGCCGAATTTCTCGCTGAAGACTTCCAGCATCATCGGCTGACGCGCGAAATCGTAGTCGAAAGCGGTGCGCAGTCGCGGCGGGAGGACGGCCTGCATCGGTACCGGGGAGTGCGAGGAGCCGATGCGGTGCTTGCGATAGTGACCGATCTGGACGGTGGCCAAGTAGCTCGACATCGGTTCGGGCTGCTCGTACACCCACGTGGTCTGACTGGACTTGGTCTGCTTGCGCAGCAAAGTCCCGTTCGCCACCGCGTAGTACGGCGAATCGGTGGTGATCGAGATCCGGTAGGTCGCTTTGGAACTCGGGTGGTCGTCGCACGGGAACCAGGACGCGGCGCCGTTGGGCTGGCTGGCCACGAGCGCGCCTTCGGTGAGCTCCTCCCAGCCGACTTCGCCCCACGGCCCGCGCACCGGTCTCGGGGTGCCGCCGTACTGCACCACCAGCGCGAGCACGCCGCCCGCGGGGATCCGCTGTTGCGGCGTGACCACCAGTTTGCCGTGCTGGTGGGCGAATTTCGCGGCCTTGACCCCGTTGACGAACACCTTCGAGACGCTCAGCCCCTGAGCGAGATCGAGGGCGAACCGGGGCCGCGCCTCGGTGGTCACCGCGGTGATCGCGGCGCGCGCGGTGAGCCGGTTGGCGGCCACCCGGTAGGCCAGATCGAGTTCGTATCGGGACACCCGATACCCCCGGTTGCCGTTCTGCGGTAGGTACTCGTCGATGGGGGCTTCGTAGAACTTGCCCGCCATCAGCTCGCCCCGGGGTCGCCCGTGAACCAGGGCGCGATCGGGTTGCCCCACCAGCGCGTCGAGGCGGGCACCGCGTCACCGCGCATGACCAGAGAGGCCGGGCCGACGGTCGCGCCGTCGCCGATCGCGGAGGCGGGCAACGCCACGCAGTGCGGTCCGAGGGTGGCGCCCGCACCGAGGGTGACGGTGTCCATGGCCATGATCCGGTCGTGGAACAGGTGGGTCTGCACCACACAGCCGCGTTCCACGGTCGCGCCGTCGCCGAGAGTCACCAGATCCGCCTCCGGTAGCCAGTAGGACTCGCACCATACCCCGCGGCCGATGCGGGCGCCGAGGCCGCGAAGCCAGAGGTTCAGGACGGGCGTCCCGGTCGCCGCGCGCGCGAACCACGGTGCGGCAACCGTTTCCACGAACGTGTCGGAGACCTCGTTACGCCAGACGAACGAGCTCCACAGCGGATGCTCCTCGCTGCGGATTCGTCCCACCAGCAACCATTTGGCGGCCACCGCGCTCGCTCCGGCGACGGCGCCCGCCGCCAGCAGCACCAGCCCGCTGAGCAGTCCGGCGGTGAGGTGGCCGAAAGTTCGCGCGAGCCAGGCCAGGGTGAACAGCACGCCGAGGCCGATCGCGAAGGTCACCAGGACAGGGAACAAGCGGCAGGTTTCGACGAGGCCCCTGGCGACGCGCAGGCGTAACGGCGGGTCGAAGGTCCGCGCGGTGTCGGCGCTCTCCGCGGCGCGGCGCAGCCGCACCGGCGGGCTGCCCAGCCAGGACGAGCCGGCCTTCGCCTTGGACGGCGCCGCCGACAGCACCGCGACCAGGCCGTTCTTCGGCACCCGGCGGCCGGGCGCGGTCATCCCGGAGTTGCCGAGGAAAGCGCGCTTGCCGACCTTCGCCTCACCGATGCGCAGCCAGCCGCCGCCGAGTTCGTACCCGGCGATCATGGTGTCGTCCGCCAGGAACGCCCCGTCGGCGACGGTGGTGAACTTGGGCAGCAGCAGTACCGTGGACGCCTCGACGCTCTTGCCCACCTTCGCCCCGAGCGAGCGCAGCCACAGCGGCGTGAGCAGGCCGGCGTACAGCGGGAACAGGAAGGTGCGCGCGGAATCCAGCAGCCGCTCGGTGGCCCAGGCCTGCCAGCCGACGCGGCTGCGCACCGGGTGGTAGCCCTCGGTGAGACCGATGCTCAGCAGCCGGACCGCGACGATGGTCGCCGCGGCGTACACGCCCAGGCTGAGCAGGGTCGCGAGGGGCAGGACGGTGAACGCCCGCGCGACGCCGTCGGCGAGCGTGCGGGTGTCGCGAACGAACCACGCGATGAACACGCCACCCGCGCCGATACCGAGAATCGGCATGGCGGCCAAGGCCATCGAGGTGATGCCGAAGACGCCGACCCAGTGCCGGGCTCGGTCGGGCCGGTGCGACGGCCAGCGGTGCTGGGCCTTGCCGACCTTCACCGCAGGCGAACCGGCCCACTCCTGGTCGGCCTTCACCTTGCCCGATACCGCGGAGCCGGGCGCCACCTCGGCGTTCCTGCCGATCTTCGTGCCCGGCAACAAGATCGAGCGCGAGCCGACCACCGCGCCGGGGCCGATGGCGATCGGACCGAGATGCACCACGTCGCCGTCGATCCAGTAACCGGACAGGTCGACCTCCGGTTCCACGCTGCAACCGTCGCCGAGTTCGAGCATGCCGGTCACCGGCGGGAGACTGTGCAGGTCGACGCCCTTGCCGATCTTCGCACCCAGCGCGCGAGCGAACGGCACCATCCACGGCGCACCGGAGAGGTTCTCGGCGCCGCTGGCCGCGGAGAGGCGGACGGCCGCCCACAAGCGCAGGTGCACCGATCCGCCGCGCGGATAACGGCCGGGGCGGATGCCACGCAGCAGCAGGCGCGCGCCTGCCACGCAGATGGCCATGCGGCCGGGTGGGGAGATGAACAGCGCGAACGCGACCAGCGTCCACCACCAGGACAGCTGGGGCAGCCAGGGCAGCGAGCCGGACCAGGCCGCGATGTTGCCGACGATCGCCAGCCAGGTGAGCCACTGCAGCCCGGTGAGGGTGGTGAGGGGGATGGTGGCGAGCACCTGCGCCGCTTGCGCCATCGGTGGCGTCGGTCGCACCGTCCGCTCGGCGACCGCCACCGCGGGCGTGGTCTGCTCCAGCAGGTCGGCGAGCGCGCCGAGGCGGGGATGGTCGTAGACATCGGCGACCGTGATCTGCGGATACCGTTCGCGCAGCGCGGTGACCAGTTGCGCCGCCGCGAGCGAGCCGCCGCCCAGATCGAAGAAGTCCGCGTCGAGATCGCCGACCTCCGCGCCGAGGATGGAATCCCACAGCCCCGCAACCCACTGGGCGGTGCCGGTCAGGTCGTTGTCGTCGTCGTCCTCGGCGGCATTGGGCAGCGGCCAGGGCAGCGCGTCCCGGTCGACCTTGCCGGAGGTGCGGGTGGGCAGCTCGTCGACCACCGCGAGCCTGGGCACCAGCGGCGCCGGGAGTTGTCCGGCGAGGGCGGCTCGCGCGGCCTTGGCATCGAAGTCCGCCCCCGGCCCGGTCACATAGCCGACCAGGAGCTTGTTGCCCGCCTTCGTGGTTCGGATGGCCGCCGCGGCGCCCGTGACGCCCGGGAGGTGCTGGAGAGCGTTGTCTATCTCGCCGAGTTCGATGCGCCGACCGCCCAGCTTGATCTGATCATCGGCGCGGCCGAGGAAGATCAGCCCAGCGCTGTCGTTGCGGACCAGATCGCCGCTGCGGTAGGCGCGCTCCCAGCCGACGGAGTTCAGCGGGGCGTACTTCTCGGCGTCCTTGACCGGGTCGAGGTAGCGCGCGAGACCGACTCCGCCGATCACCAATTCACCGGATTCGCCCTCGGCCACCGGATTGCCCGCTGGATCCACCACGACCAGATCCCAGCCGTTGAGCGGCAGTCCGATCCGGATCGGCCACCGGCCGTCCAAGCGCGCGGCGCACGCGACGACCGTCGCTTCCGTGGGGCCGTAGGTGTTCCATACCTCGCGAGCCGAATCACCGTTGCCCGCAAGGCGTTCGGCGAGTTCCGGTGGCACGGCCTCGCCGCCGAAGATGAGCAGGCGCACCGCCTCCAGCGCCTCGACCGGCCAGGTCGCCGCCAGGGTCGGTACGGTCGAGACCACGCTGATCTCCCGCCGCACCAGCCAGGGACCGAGATCGGCTCCGGTGCGCACCAGATCGCGTGGGGCGGGCACCAGGCAGGCGCCGTTGCGCCAGGCCAGCCACATCTCCTCGCAGGAGGCGTCGAACGCGACCGACAGACCCGCGAGTACCCGGTCACCGGGACCGATCGGAGCGTCGCGGAGGAACAGGTCCGCTTCGGCGTCGACGAAGGCGGCGGCGTTGCGATGAGTGACCGCCACGCCTTTCGGGGTTCCGGTGGAACCGGAGGTGAAGATGATCCAGGCGTCGTCGCCGGGGCCGGGCAGCGTCGACCAGGTCTCCTCGCGCTGTCGCTCCGCCGCGCGGATGCCCGCGGCGGTGGTCTCGATGCCTTGCGCGGTCACGATCGCGGTGACCTGCGCCTCCCCGAAGACCAGTTGGGCGCGCTCGTCCGGGTCGTCGGCGTCGACCGGCACGTAGGCGGCGCCGGAGTACAGGATGGCGAGAATGGTGACGTAGAGCTCGCGGGTGCCCGAGGGCATGCGCACGCCGACCCGGTCGCCCGGCCGCACGCCCGCCGTGGCGAGGCGAGCCATGGTCTTCTCGATCTCGACGACCAGCTCCAGGTAGGACAGCACGACTCGGCCGTCATCGATGGCGGGGGCATCGGGGTGCGCGAGCGCCGTCGCGGTGAGGATGTCGACCAGCGTCCTGGCCGCCGGCGCGTGATCGCCGCGCGACAACGGACGCGCCGGCGCGTCGACCTCTGTCTCGAGCATGGTGCTCTGTGCACCTCCCATCGACCTGCCTCACACTTTCCTGTTGTTGTGTCATAGCTGGGTTACCAAAGGGCAAACGCCATGCTGGCCAGTTGTCCACGGTACCCGGGGTTGTCGTCGTTTGTTGTTCACCGGACGGCGCGCGGGAGCGGCCGGTGCTGCGGGTGTTGTTGCAGGTGAGCCCGCTATTTACGGCTTTCCGCAGGGCAACAGCTGGTCGGCGGGTCAGTCTCGTGCATTCGCCACGAGATCGCTGAACCGAGGGTGTGATTCCGCTCATCGAAGCGGTCGGTTGCCTCCCGCACGGCGGTGCCGAACGTCGAGTCGCGGATCGCGGCACCGGGCGCGGTGGCAGTCGTCTGTCGCCGAGGGGTCCACGATTTCGCGAGGCAGGCGCGGCTCGCGTGTCTTCGTGGGGGTGCTTGTAATGGCTCCCACATGGTGGTTAGGTCCACGCGGTGCTCGTGGGGGACTCGGGTCGGATGTGGTTGACAGTGCCGGGGCGCTTCTGCCACTCTCGGGTCAGGTCATGAGTGCCAGTGCAAAGCCCCGGCTTGCTGGCCGGCAACCCTCCTCCGCGGTGGGGTGCTCCGGGTGACGACCCGGCCGCCGCCCGACCGGGCGCGGCAAGCGCGGACTCGACGACTCATCTGATCGCGGGTCCCTTAGCCGACGGGATTCACGTGATGACTACTGCCCTCGACAACGCCTGTGCCGCACTCGCCCAGGTCTCCGGTGACCAACTGCGCGTGCCGTTGGTGCAAGGCGGAACGGCGACCTACGCCAACTTCGACTACGCGGCGAGTGCGCCCGCTTTGACGCAGGTCAGCGAGCGTGTGCAGCAGCTGCTTCCGTTCTACGCGAGCGTGCACCGCGGTGCGGGCTACGCCTCCCGGATCTCCACCGAGTGCTACGAGGCCGCTCGCGGGTCGGTCTGTCGGTTCCTCGACACCGCCGACGACCAGGTGGTCGTCTTCACCCGCAACACCACGGACTCGCTCAACCTGCTCGCGTCCTGTGTCCCCGGCGACACGGTGGTGCTCGACATCGAGCACCACGCCAACCTCCTGCCGTGGACCAGGAATGGAAGGCGCGTCGTGCAGGCGGCGGGCACGGTCGAGGAGACGATCGGCAAGCTGGTCGCCGAACTGTGCAGCAGGCCCGCGGCTTTGCTCGCGGTGACCGGCGCCTCGAACGTGACCGGTGAGGTGCTTCCGCTGGAGCGTCTGGCCACCATCGCCCACCAGTGCGGCGCCCGCATCCTGGTGGACGCGGCGCAGTTGGCGCCACATCGGCGGATCAGCCTGCGCGACACCGGCATCGACTATCTGGCGTTCTCCGGACACAAGCTGTACGCGCCGTTCGGTGCGGGTGTGCTGGTGGGCAAGCGGGATTGGCTCGACGCGGCCCAGCCGTACCTGGCCGGTGGTGGGGCGGTGCGCGAGGTGCGTACCGACGGGGCCGAGTGGGCGCCTGCTCCGCAGCGGCACGAAGCCGGTTCGCCGAACGTGCTCGGCGCCGCCGCGCTGGCCGCCGCCTGTGACACGCTCGGTGCCATCGACGCCGAAACCCTTGCCGCGCACGAGCATCGGCTCGCCGACCGCCTCCGCGACGGCTTGGCCGCGATCCCCGGCGTCCAGCTGTTGCGCATCTGGACCGACAGTCCCGACTCCGTCGGCATCGTCGCCTTCACACTCGCCGACTTCGCCCCCGGCCACGTGGCCGCCTATCTCTCCGCCGAGCACGGCATCGGCGTGCGTGACGGACGTTTCTGCGCCCATCCGCTGCTCACCCGCCTCGGGCTGGCCGGCGCCCTGCGCGCCAGCATCGGCCTCGGCACCACCTCCGCCGACGCCGACCGTCTCGTCGAGGCCGTGGACACCCTGGTGCGCACCGGCCCCAGCTGGGACTACACCGTCACCAACGGCCTGTGGAATCCCACCCCCGAAACCCGCCCCTTCACCTCCACGGCTCCCGCCGGCGCTGCCCCCTGCTTGGTCGGCTGAGTCCGCGTACGCCCGATCAGGGCAGCGCCGCCGGATACTATCGCCGTATTCGAATCCGAGCTGAGGCGAACTTATGAGCACGCTGCCCGTCTGGGCCACCGATCCGGGGGCCCTCCTCATCACAGAGGAGGGCTACGCGGCGCTTCCCGAAGACATCCAGCGGCAGATCGAGGTGGTCGACGGCCATGTGATCATCTGCCGCAGTGGGACCTTCGAGCACAACAATGTGGCGCGGCGACTGGCCAACGCGTTGGAGCAGGCCGCCCCGGACGAGCCGTGCACCGGAGTAGTGACCGACTTCGAAATGCATTACGTGCGCAGCCGCCCGGGAAGCCCTGGTTTCTCTTTTCGCCGCCCGGACGTGGCGTTGCACCGGTGTATCAATGGCGATCGCAAGTTGACGACGGCGGACGTACTGCTGGTGGTCGAAGTCGTCTCACCAGTGTCCGAGTACGTGCTCCGGCTGACCGGCCCTTTCCCCGTGGACGTCGACTTCGCCACCTTGGACGGGGCGTGAGGCCGGGTGGCGTAGTCGGAATCTACGGTCAGTCGCCCAGGGCGGTGGGGCGGTAGTAGCGGCCGTTGTAGTACAGCAGTGGCGAGGCGGCGGGCTTTTCGTCGGTGTTGTCGTGGACGCGGGTGACCAAGCCGACGACGAAGGTGTGGTCGCCGATGGGGATCAACTGGTGCACGGTGGCGCGCAGCCAGATGGGGGTGCCGTGCAGAACCGGTTCGCCGGTGTCCAACGTGGTCCACAGTGCGCGGTCGGTGAAGCGCTCCTCGGCGGCGCGGGAGAACCGGTGGGCCAGGTGCTGCTGGTGTTCGCCGAGGAAATGGATGACGACGGACTCGGCGTCCAGCATGGCGGACAGGCTGGAGGAGGTGTGCGCGATGTTGAACGAGACCAGCGGCGGATCCAGCGACAGCGAGGCGAAGGAGGTCGCGGTGAAGCCGACCGGCCCCTGCGGCGAGTTCAGCGTCACGACGGTGACGCCCGCCGGATAGTGGCGCATGGACGCGCGATACTGCTCCGCGGTGATGCCGCTCAGATCATCGGGAATCTGTAGTCCCGTCTCCGGCCGTGGTGCGTCGGTCACATGACGAAACTACGCCCGGACGCCCGAACCGCGCGGGGTGTGTGGCCTTCGGCATGATTTCCGCGGCCCGGGCCCGAGTCAGTCCACGTCGATCGGAAGACCCGCGGTGATCCGCAGCAACTGTGGGAACGACGTGCGGAAAATGGTGTTCGGGTGCCCGCCCGCGGCCCATATCTCTCGATGGGCGGCCAGCGCGTTGTCCACCCAGGTGGGAAGGTTGGTCGGGTGGCCGACCGGCGCGACGCCGCCGATGGGCTGACCGGTCACTTCGCGCACCATATCGGCGGGGGCGCGGGTCAGTGTCCCTTCCAGGCGCGCACCGGTCTTCGCCAAGTCGACCTGGTGCGCGCCCGAAACCAGTAGCAGCACCGGGTCGTCGTCGAGCAGGAATACCAGTGATTTTGTGATCGCCCCGACATCGACGCCGAGTGCGCGCGCGGCATCCGCGGCGGTGTGCGTCGGTTCCGGCTGGGCGACGATGAGACCGTGATGGCCCCGTGAGATGAGGGTGTCCGCGACCCGGCAGGCGACCGGGGGCAATGACGACCTGCGCATCTCACCAGGGTAGAGCGATTGCGGACCGTACGCCGGGCGAGTCGCGCCGCCCGCTCAGTATTCCGGGTATCCCTCGCTGGGACCGAGCATTCCGGCGATGCGTTCGCCGGTGATCCGCGCGAGTTCGGTCACGTCGCGCGAGGAGACCGCTTCGTGCGCAACCGCTTCGAAGGCGCGGTCGACATCCCGCGGGGACAACGCGAGCAGTTCGGCATCGGCCTTGCTCAGCAGTGCCTCGCGGTCCCGGTACGGGCGAGCGTCGGCGAGTGTCGCCGCCCACGTCACGTTGCAACAGCATTCATACAGCGCGTGAACCGCGCGACCGCGGGGCATTTGGTTGAATCGGTCGAGGCCGATTCCGCGATGCATCAGCACAGTGTCCTCCGAACCCGATGAATGAGGTTTGCTGACCTGCTCATGATCCGCTTTTCTCCGAACCGGGAACCAGTAGATCACTGCGAATTCGCACAGCCTTTACACTCGCGCGACTTCCTTTGCGAGTCGCGCACGCCGGGACGTTTCCCGGGTCGGAATACCGGCCGCGACGAGTCTCGATACGCTGTACAAATGACAGATTGGCAGGCTTTCACCGTCGAAACCAAGGATCACGTCGCGCAGGTGACGCTGACCGGCCCCGGCAAGGGCAATGCGATGGGCCCCGACTTCTGGCGCGAGTTGCCGGAGGTCTTCCAAGCGCTCGACGCCGATTCCGAGGTGCGCGCGATCGTGCTGACCGGCTCGGGAAAGCATTTCTCTTACGGCCTCGACCTGCCCGCGATGAGCGGCACGTTCGGTCCGCTGCTGGCCGAACGGGCGCTGGCCGCGCCGCGCACCGACTTCCTGACCGAACTGCGCAAGATGCAGGCCTCGGTCACGGCGGTGGCGGACTGCCGCAAGCCGGTGATCGCCGCCGTGTCCGGCTGGTGCATCGGCGGCGGGCTGGACCTGATCGCGGCGGTCGACATCCGCTATGCCAGCGCGGACGCCAAATTCAGCCTGCGAGAGGCCAAGGTCGCGATCGTCGCGGACATCGGCTCGCTGCACCGGCTGCCCGGCATCATCGGCGAGGGACACCTGCGTGAGCTCGCCTACACCGCCAAGGACATCGACGCCGCGCGCGCGGAGAAGATCGGCCTGGTCAACGACGTCTTCCCGGACCAGGAGTCGGTGTTGGACGCCGCGCACGCCACCGCGCGCGAGATCGCCGCGAACCCGCCGCTGGTGGTGCAGGGTGTCAAAGACGTGCTGGATCAGCGGCGTAAGGACGAGGTCGCAGCGGGCCTGCGCTACGTCTCCGCGTGGAATGCCGCGTTCCTGCCCTCGGAGGACCTCACCGAGGCGATCAAGGCCGTCTTCGAGAAGCGCCCGCCCGAGTTCCGCGGTCGGTGATGCCCACGGCGCCCGACGGCGGGTCGGGCGCGCCGTGCACCAAGGGTGGGGAGGAAGGGTGGGCAAGGTGATTCGCCTCAGGGTTGCCCTGCCCTCACCCTAGGGGTGGCTGTGTGCGGCGCCGAACGTCCATATCGTTTGGGACGTCAAAGATTTCGCCTCGCATTCAGGAGCACAAGAAATGCGTATCAAGTCCTTCCTCGCCGCTGGTCTGCTGGCCACCGCTGCCGTCGCCGGGGTGTCGACGGCCGCTTCGGCCTCGGCCGCGCCGGTTTACCAGGACGTCGCCTACAACGGCACCTACATCGGTACCTACGCGACCTTCGAAGCCTGCCGGGCGGACGGTATCTCGCCGAGCACCGGCGGCTACTACTGGGAGTGCATCGAGACCTACGACGGCTGGGACCTTTACATCTCCTACTGAGCCACCTGTCACCGAGAAGGGGCATCCGGTATCCGGGTGTCCCTTTTCACCCTCTCGGGCCTTCGATGCGGCCCGCAGAGCGAAGCGGGGAGTCCGGGCCTACCGGACTCCCCGCTTCGCTTGTGCCGTAGCGGCTTTCAGTGTCCGCCCTGGTCCTTCAGGCGCTGGATGGACGCCTCGACCTCGGCCTCGGCCTCGGCGCGCCCGACCCACTCCGAGCCCTTGACGTACTTGCCGGGCTCCAGGTCCTTGTAGCGCTCGAAGAAGTGCTTGATCGCGGCCAGCTCGAACTCCGGGACGTCCTTCAGATCCTGGATGTGGTCCCAGCGCGGGTCGCCCGCCGGTACGCACAGAACCTTGTCGTCGCCGCCGGCCTCGTCGGTCATCTTGTACATCGCGACCGGACGGGCCTCCACGATCACGCCGGGGAACACCGAGTCGGGCAGCAGGACCAGCGCGTCCAGCGGGTCACCGTCTTCACCGAGGGTGTTCTCGATGTAGCCGTAGTCGGCGGGATAGACCATGGACGTGTACAGGAACCGGTCGAGCCGGACTCGGCCGGTCTCGTGATCGACCTCGTACTTGTTCCGAGAACCCTTGGGAATCTCGATGGTGACGTCGAACTCCACGCCATCTCCTTCGTGCATCGGTGCCGAGCCCGGCGACTCGGCTTCTTTTCGGCGACTGCCGACTCGGCCGCTGCGGAGTGCGCCGACTCGCCAGGTTGTTCAGGGGAACGGTTGCGCAACGAGGATAGTGTGGTCCCCGGGGATATGGGTGCGGCAGGCGGCTGCTGCGGGAATCGGTCAGGAGAGCGGCGGCGACGTGTTTGGTGGCAACGAGAACATCGGTGGGCTGGCCGCCCGGCGGCGTCGCAACAGATGGATCTGGATCTCGGCCACGCTGGTCGTGCTGCTCGCCGTCGCCGTCGTGGCACTGCTCGCGGTGCGGCCGTGGACCGACGAGTTCCGGCACGGCGGGTTGACCATCGCCGCCCCGCCCGCTCCGGTCGAACCGTCGCCACAGGTCGGCGCGGCCCGGCCCACCGGTTCCGCACCGAGTCCGGCGGGCGTCGCGGCCGCGCTCGCGCCGGTCATCGGCAACCCGGACCTCGGCGCGTTCGCGGGCCAGGTGACCGACGCCGACAGCGCGATGGTGCTGTGGAGCGGCGATGCGAACCGCCCGATGATCCCGTCGTCCACCGCGAAGATCCTCACCACCGCGGCCGCCTTGCTCACGCTGCCCGCCGAGCATCGGGTGACCACGAAGGTGGTCGCCGGTTCCGCGCCGAACGAACTGGTGCTGGTCGGCGGCGGCGATCCGACGCTCACCGCGCAACCGGACGGCAAGGGCTACTACCCGAACGGACCGCGTCTGTCCGACCTGGTCGCCCAGATCAAGTCCGCGGGCCGCCCGGTGGACACGATCATCGTCGACACCTCCGCTTACACCGGCCCGACCATGGCGAAGGGCTGGGACCCGATCGACATCCCCGAGGGCTCCATCGCCCCTATCGAGCCGGTGATGATCGACGGCGGCCGCTTGCAGCCCCTTGTGGAGTACTCGCCCCGCACCCCGACGCCCGCCCTGGACGCCGGACGGCGACTCGCCGCCGATCTGGGGCTCGACCCGGCGCGAGTGCGGGCGGGCGTCGCCCCCGTAGGCGCGACCGAGGTCGCTTCTGTGCAGTCGGCGCCGCTGCGCGACCGGCTGCGCGACACGATGGTCTATTCCGACAACGTGCTCGCCGAGGCGATCGGGCGGGAGATCGCCGCGGCCACCGGTGGCCCGGCTTCCTTCGACGGTGGCGTCGCCGCGGTGCGCGCGGCGCTGAGCAAGGCCGGTTTCGATCTGTCCGGCCTGGATATGCACGACAGTAGTGGGCTTTCGGTCGACGACCGGATTCCCGCGCGGTTGCTCGACCGGGTCGTGGCGACCGCGGCCAAGCCCACCGGCGCCACGGCGGTGCAACCGGCCGGTACCAAGGCCAAGCCGGAGAACGACCGGATCGCGGCCACCTTGGCGCCGATGCTCGACCACCTGCCGGTTGCGGGCGCCACGGGCTCGCTGACCAGCCGCTACGTCACCCGGGACCGGCAGGCCGCGGGCTGGGTGCGGGCCAAGACCGGAACTCTGTCGGTGTCCAGCGCGTTGGTCGGGTATGTGCTGGACGCCGATGGGCGGGTGCTGACCTTCGCTTTGATGTCGAACGATCGACCGCCGGAGGTGAGCAGGCCCGCGTTGGACGCGATCGCAGGCACGCTGCGAAACTGTGGATGCTCGTGACGGGTGGTTGAGTATGACCCAGCAAGGTTCCGACACAGCCGAGTCCGGCTCCGCGGGCGCGGTCGGCCGAGGCAAGGCCCGTTCGGGTCTGTCCGGCGTGGTCGATTGGCCCTTGGCCGCGAGAACCGGCTCCGCGCTGGTACCCGCGGGTCCGCGTACCTCGCGCTACTCGGCCCGGCAGGTGGTCACCGAACTCGCCGATGCCTCGGTGCGAGCCGAGGGGCCCGTGCGTGAGGTCACCGGGTTGCTGGACGACCGGCCGGTGCCCGCGGCCAGGATCGTCGACCGGCCGGGATGGATTTCCGCCGCCGCCGACTCGATGGCCCAGCTCACCGGAACCGGTGAAACGCGGGCCGAACGCAAGCTGCTGGCGGGCAAACCCGCCGGTGTGCAGGCGGGGGCGATGCTCGCCTTCCTGTCCACCGCCATCCTCGGCCAATACGACCCGTTCACGGGATCGGACGGCACCCTGCTGCTGGTCGCGCCGAACATTGTCGCGGTCGAGCGCGCGCTCGGGGTGTCACCGAGCGATTTCCGGCTCTGGGTCTGCCTGCACGAGGTGACCCACCGCGTGCAGTTCTCCTCCGCGCCCTGGCTCGGCGACTACATGCGCGCCAACGTCGAGGTGCTCGGCGAGGTCGGTGACGAGCCGCTCGGCGATATGCTGTCGCGTCTGGTCGACGAGGTGCGTGACCGCCGTCGCGGCACCGCCTCCGACGACCCGGCCGCACGCGGCGTGATCGGTCTGCTGCGCGCCACCCAGGCGCCGCCGCAGCGTGAGGCGCTGGATCGCCTGCTCATGCTCGGCACTCTGCTGGAGGGCCACGCCGATCACGTCATGTACGCGGTCGGCCCCGCCGTCGTCCCGTCGGTCGAGCAGATCCGCACCGCGTTCGACCAGCGGCGCAGGCGTCCGACCAACCCGGTGCAACGCATCCTGCGCGCCCTGCTCGGGGTGGACGCGAAGGTCGCGCAGTATGTGCGCGGCAAGAAGTTCGTGGACGAGGTGGTCGGTACCGTCGGGATGACGCGGTTCAACACCGTGTGGACCGATGCCGACACGCTGCCCCGCCCCGACGAGATCGAGCATCCGCAGCGCTGGATCGAGCGCGTGCTGGCCTGAGCGAGCGCGCCGCCTTCGGGCCCGGCGGTGCGGCGGTGCGCGAGTCCGGTCGGTAGGCTGCGCCCATGGGGCGTGCGCCGAGAGGGACACACGGGCGTTCCGGGCCGGAGGCCGGGTCATCCGGCGTCGGGCGTCCGCCTGAGCCCGGCACCGTTCGGCGCCTCCCGGAGACCGCCGCCGTGCTCGCCGTCCGCAGAGCCGTCCGGGACTGGCTGACCGGATTCGGGCCGCGCGACACCGAGGAGCAAGCAGTCTCGGTGGCGCTGTCCGGCGGCGCGGATTCGCTTGCCCTCACGGCGGCCGCGGTGGTCGAGACGCATGCGGTCGACGCGCTGGTGGTCGATCACCGGCTGCAACCCGGTTCCGGGGCCGTCGCCGCCGAGGCGGCGGCTCAGGCGCTCGCTCTGGGCTGCCGGTCCGCGCGTGTGCTCGCGGTCCAGGTCGGCACCGAGGGTGGGGTGGAAGCCGCCGCGCGCCAAGCCCGCTACGCGGCGCTGGAATCCGCGCGCGGGGGCCTGCCGGTGCTGCTCGGGCACACGCTCGACGACCAGGCCGAAACCGTGCTGCTCGGGCTCGCGCGCGGCTCGGGTGGGCGCTCGATCCAAGGGATGGCGCCCTGTAGCGAGCCTTGGGGGCGGCCGCTGCTCGGAGTGCGCCGGGAGATCACCCGGCGAGTGTGCGCCGACCTGGGCGTGACGCCGCACGAGGACCCGCACAACCTCTCGCCGGAGTTCACCAGGGTCCGGCTGCGCACCGAGGCGTTGCCGCTGTTGGAGCGAATTCTCGGCGGCGGGGTCGCCCCGGCGCTCGCGCGGACGGCCGAGCAGTTGCGGGAGGACGGCGCGGTGCTGGACGCGCTCGCCGCCGAACTGCGGCACACCGCCAGTGATGGGCAGACGCTGGTGATCGAGACCCTCGCCACTGCGCCCGCGGCCCTGCGCAAACGGGCCATTCGGTCATGGTTGCTGGCCAACGGGGCGAAAGCCCTGACCACGAAGCACTTACAGGCGGTCGACGACCTGGTGACAGCGTGGCGTGGGCAGGGCGGCGTCGCGGTCGGCGGAGGAAGGCCGGGTAGCAGGTTGGTCGCCGGGCGCGAACATGGCAGGCTGACACTGCGGCTGGGCGCGGAAGACATCGGACCGATGAAGCAGACCGAACCGGCCCAACGGGCTCACCACCACGGAAGGGACACCAGCTGACGTGTACGGGGACGACATCGCGTCGGTGCTGATCACCGAGGAACAGATCGCCGCCAAGACCCAGGAGCTGGCCGAACTCATCGCCAAACGGTATCCCCCCGGCGCTCCCGAGGGGGACCTGCTGCTGGTGGGCGTGCTCAAGGGCGCGATCTTCTTCATGACCGACCTGGCCAAGGCCCTGCCGATCCCGACCCAGATGGAGTTCATGGCCGTCTCGTCCTACGGGTCGTCGACCTCCTCCTCCGGCGTCGTGCGCATCATGAAGGACTTGGACAAGGACATCGCCGGCCGCAACGTCCTGATCGTCGAGGACATCATCGACTCCGGGCTGACGCTGTCGTGGCTCAAGCGGAACCTGTCCACCCGAAACCCGGCCTCGCTCGAGGTGGTCACCCTCCTACGCAAGCCCGACGCGCTACGCACACCCGTGGAAGTCGCGCACGTCGGCTTCGACATCCCGAACGAATTCGTCGTGGGCTACGGCCTCGACTACGCGGAGCGTTACCGCGACCTGCCCTACATCGGCACCCTGGACCCGAAGGTATACGGCGGCTGAGGCGTCAGCCGCCCAGGATACCGAAAATGGTTGCGGGAGAGCCGGAACCACCGCGGTATATCGGTCCGCCCACCAGCACCCACGCCCCGGTCGCGGGCAGCGCGGTCAGGTTCGCCAAGCATTCCAAGCTGATCCGGTGCTCGCCGTAGAGCAGTTTGGACACCGCGTACGTCTCGTCGGTTCCCACGTCGGGGCCGAACGTGTCGATGCCGAGCGCGCCGCGGCGGCCGAGCCTGCCGGTGCGCAACAGCCATTCCACCGTCTCCACCGCGAAACCCGGTTGCCGACCGGCTGATTCGCCCGTGCCGATGAACTCGGGCGTACCCCACTTGGCGTCCCAGCCGGTCCAGGCGACCACCGCGGCGCCGTCCGGAATCCGGCCGTGCTCGGCCTCCCATTGCTTCACATCGCCGACCGTGATCGTGTAGTCGCGATCGTCCGCGCAGCGCTGCCGCACATCGATCTTCACCGCGGGCAGCAGCAGATCGTCCAGTTCGAGTTCGTCCGCGGCCAGCCCGTCGGCACGGAAATGGATCGGTGCGCCCCAATGTGTTCCGGTGTGTTCGCCTTGCTGGATGTAGCGCAGGTGATAGCCGTCGTTCGCGATCGTGGCCACGATGTCGGTGCGGAATTCCGGATCGTCCGGATACAGCGGAGTGGTGACCGGATCGTGGACGTGCGACAGGCTCACCAGCCGCCCCAGCGGCCGCGGTGTGGTCATCGCGCCCGCTGCGGAATCGCCCTGGCCAAAGCGAGCAGATCTGCTTCGAGGAGCCGGAACAGCCGATAGGTCAGCACGAATGCCAGGATGCCACCCACGCTGAGCACGCGCACCGGAACGATCACCAGCTGCAGGTCGGCGGGGTCGACGAAGGTCGCGGTCGCCACTCCCAGCAGGGGAACCGACGCCGCCACACCGAGGTAGAAATTGCCGCGCTTTGCCAGCGCGCGCAGCTGGCGTTCGTCGTCAGGGCCGATGCCACCGCGCAGGAGCAGTTGTGGATAGATCGAGCGCACCGAGTAGACCATGATCGGAAAGAACGGATAGGCCAGGGCTATCGCCGCGCACACCACCTGCGCCGCGAAGAAATGCAAGAAGGTCCCGCTCGGCAGGCTTACACCGGAGAAGGCCACTCCCAGCGGCCAGATGATGCCGGCGATCAGCCAGAAACCGAAGGGGATCCACACTGCCCAATCGCCCATCAGCAGGGTGTCGCGACGCGCTTTCGCGAGCATGCGCGCGGAGTATCCCCGGCCGTGGCCGAGCCGGTAGGCGATGGCGAGCGGCCGCCGGGTGATGAACAGCAAAAGCAGCGCGGCGACCGGAAACGCGATGAGATTGTTGATCAATACGACCGCCGCGAACTTCTCCTGGTCGGCGACCGACATCCGGTCGATGATCAGAGTCTGGTTCAGCTGGATGTTGTAGAAGCTGGCCAGCACGTTCGGCACGCCGGCGCACAGCGCCGCTACCGGGAGCAGCCAGCCGCGGGCTCGGTGGGCGAGGCTGTCGGGCGGGGGATCGACCAGGTCGCGCGCGCGGGTGTCGAGGCACAGGTCGAGTTGTCCCGCGAGCTCCGCGCCGCTGCGCCAGCGCCGCTGGGGCTCCGCGTGTAAGCAGTCCAGCAGCACGCGGCGCAGCGTGGCCGGAGTGTCTTCGGGCAGGAGTGACAGGGCCGCCGCCGAGACGCCGCCACGGCGCACCGCGAGCATCCGCGCGTAAGTCTCAGGGACGTCGTCGGTGGGCGGCGGATCGTCGAACGGGGTTGCCCCCGTCAGCATTTCCCACAGCAGCACGCCGAGGGAGTAGATGTCGCTGCCGTTACCCGGGGCGGGCGCATCGGGATCGAGATAATGGGCCAGCTGCTCCGGGGAGCGATAGACCAGTGCGTCGGTCGCGCCGGGATGGTGCGGAGCGGGTGTGCGCGGCGCCGCCTCGCCGAGAGCGAAATCCGCGAGCTTCGGGATGCCCTCCGCGGTGAACAGGACGTTCGCCGGTTTGATGTCGTGGTGCAGCACGCCGTGGTGCTCGGCGTAATCCAGCGCGTCGGCCAGCCGCCTGCCCACCCACGCCACGGTTTCCGGCCAGGTGAGCCGCGCGATCTCGGTGCGCACGCTCGAATCCGCCGGACGGATCTCGCCTTTGTCCTCCATGGCGGTGTCCACCGCCCGCAGCAGCAGGGTGCCGCCGTCGGTCACCGGGCCGAGACGGCGTTGCTCGAGCAGCCCGACCGCGGTGCCGCCGGGGAGGTACTGCATGTAGACCAGGCGTGGGAGTGCGGGCAAGCGGGAGTCCGGGGCCAGTTGTGGGCCGGGCGCGGCGTCGGCCTGGTCCGGCGGGGCCGGGAGCGTGGCGTCCGGGTCGGTCGATTCGGCCTGCGTCGCGTCCGGATAGGCGAGGACCACGGTGCCGTCGGCCGATCCGGCGGATTGCCCGGCCTCGTGCTCGGGGATCGGCGTGCCGTCGCGGCGCGCAGGACGCGTGCGAGGCGCACTGACGGTGGTGTCGTCACTGCTGCTACCCGCGGCGGCGCTCGTTCCGGCGGCGACCGTCGCGTCGTCCGCGGTGGATCGTCGGCCGACGGCTACGTCGGCTCGTCCCATGCCCGGAGCACCGGGCTCGGCGACTGCCGGATCGTCGCCGGTGTGGCTCGCGGTCGGGCGGGCCGGCATGACCGCGACCGTGGCGTCGGGATCGAACGGCTCGGAAACCGTGGCGTCGAGGTCACGCACCGCGATGGTCGCGTTCGGTTCAGCGGCCGTGGTGGTGCGGCCGCCGTTCGCGAGCGGACCCGCGACGGTCAGGGTGCGCGCGGCGTCGGCGCTGAGCACCCGCTGGTCGAAGACGCGCACGATATGGGAGTGGTCGAGCTGGGCCATCGTGTGCGGCGCGCCCGCGCGTCCCGCCGAGAACCGGACGGCGACCAGCCGCTGCATCGAACGTTGCCTGGCCAGGAAGACGCGGCCGAGCAGGCCCGCGCCCAAGTCGGTGAGCAGGTCGAAGTCATCTATCCGCAGACCGGGCGCGAGGTCGGCCAGCGCCGCGGCGGCTGCACGAGACTCGGCCGCGCTGAGGTCGGCGTCGGCGGCGAGGACGGCGAGACGTTCGCGGATCGAGTCGGCGAGGTCCGGATACTCGGCGAGGAAGTCCTCCGGCGGCAGCGGTCCGCGTTCCCGGCGTGCGCGGAATTCCTCGCACACCAGATCGACCAGCTCGGGGCTGTCTTCCACCTCGGGGAATTCCGATCGGTATTCCGCGATCCGTTTACCGAGCCCTTCGCGCTCCCAGCGCCGCCATAGATCCACCCGGATCAGGTCGACGAGTACGGCCAAGCGCACCCGCGCGCCGTCGGGCACATAGTCGGAGATTCGGGGCGGCAACCGATCGTTGTGGAGGCTGCGCTGCCAGTCGGTGGCGAACCGGGCGACGGCATCGGTGCGCGAGGAGGTCACGTGCTGGTCTCCACTGTGGCCGTCGACACTCGTACAGGCTGGCCCGCGGGGGCTCCCATCGCGGCGGATTCGGGATCGACGACCCGCTCCAGCGCATGCAGATCCGCTTCCAGCGCACGGAACAGCAAGTAGGTGCCCACGAACGCGATTATGCCGCCCACACACAGCAGCCGGACCGCGAAGATCACCGACGGGATGTCGGGCGGGGGCAGGAAAGTGACTCCGGCCACCGCGAGCAGCGGCACCGAGGCGGCCACCGCGAGGTAGCGGTTGCAGCGCCGGTCCAGGCCACGCAACCACACCGCGTCCTCGGGGCTGATGTCGCCGTGCCGGAGGAACAGCGGATAGATGCACCGGACCATGTAGAAGGTCAGCAGGAAGAAGGGATAGGCGACCGCGATCGCACCGCACACCACCAGGGAAGAGAAGAAGTGCACCATGGCTGGTGTCGAAATGTCTCCGGTCGAGACCTGTAATGCGAGCGGGAAGATCAACCCGGCCAGTACCCACAGCGAGAATGCCACGGCCACGGCACGATCGCCCATCAGTAGCGCGTCCTTTCTGGCGCGCTGTAGGGTCTCCGGGTCGTATCGTCGTCCTTTGCGCAGACCGCGGGGCACCGTGAGCACGTATCTGGCCATGTACAGCACCAGCGCGATACCAGCCGGGAAGAAGATCGCGTTCACGGTGCCGGTGATGACGAGGAAGGTCCGCTGGGCATCCTCGGTCATGCGGCTGATGATCAGGTTTTCGTTGTGCTGGATGTTGTACAGCGAGGCGAGCACATTCGGCAGTGCCACCGCCACCAGCGCGACCGGCACTATGTACGGGCGCAGCCGCCGCCGCCAGCTGTTCGGCGCGGGATCGACCAGTTCGCGTGCGCGCTCGTCGAGGCACATCTCCAGCTGCCTGGCCAGAATGGTGCCGCTGGACCAGCGGTCGGCCCGCTCCGGCGCCAGGCAGGTCAGCAGCACACGGCGCAACGCGGCGGGGCAGTCGGGCGGGACCGCCTCCAGCGCGGCCGTGTCCACACCGGCGCTGCGCCGCTCCAGCATGGCTTCCAAGGTGGTGTCGTCGCCTTGGCCGCCCACGCCCGCCGTGCTGTCGTCGAACGGCTTGGCGCCGGTGAGCAGCTCCCACAGCACCACCCCGAGCGAATAGATGTCGGCGCGAGTGTCCAGGTCGGCGGCGCTACGGCCGAAACCGGGATGACAGGCCTCCAGTTGTTCCGGCGACATGTAGGCCAGCGAGCCGCCGAAGTAGGCCACTGGACTGGTGCCCTCCACGTTGCGGCTGAAGCTGATGTTGAAGTCGGCCAGTTTCGGCACGCCCTCGGCGGTGAGCAGGACGTTGGCCGGTTTGACATCGCGGTGCAGCACTCCGTGCGAGGACGCGTATTCCAGCGCCTCGGCCAGCCTGCGGCCCAGCCAGGCCACCGTCTCCGGCCAGCTCAGTGTCGTGATCTCGGCGCGCACGCTGGAGTCGGTCGGCCGAATCTCGCCCTTCTCCTCCATCGCCGCGTCCACGGCGTCGAGCAGGAGCCGGCCGCTGCGCTCGGCGGGTGGGGTGGCACGCACCCGGCGCAGCAGGCCGAGCAGCGTGCCACCGGGAAGGAACTGCATGTAGAGCAGCCGCAGCCGGCGCGCGGCGCCCTCGGCGTCGTCGAGTAGGCGCTGGTCGAACACTCGCACGATGTAGTCGTGGTCGAGCTGGGCCAGGGTCTGCGGCTCGGTGCCGTGGTCGGCGGAGATCTTGACCGCCACCAGCCGTTGCAGCGAGCGCTGGCGCGCGAGGAAGACACGGGCGAACGCGCCACTGCCCAAACCGGTCAGCAGATCGAAATCATCGATCCGTTGCCCGACCTCGATGCGGTCGAGCGCGTTGTATCTGCCCGGTCCGGTGCCGATCGTCGTAGGCACGGCGGTGGCCGTTCCGGTCGGATCCGCTGCGGTCGTTCTGGTCATCTCCGAATCACGATCGGACTCGGCGGTTCGGTTCAACGCGGTGTCGGCGAGGAGGCCCTGGGGGCGCGCCACGACGGTCCGGGTGGAATCGTCCGGGGTCGCGCGGTGGGTGCTCTGGTCGATCTCGTCGGCGTTCAACAACTCGCGCAGTTCCTCGGCCTGTCGCGGATATTCGCGCAGGCATTCGCGCGGATCGACCCGCTCCCCGCTCTGGCGGCGGATGACGAACTCCTCGTACACCAGACCGGCAGGAAAATCATCGGATGTGAGTTCGGGAAATTCTGCGCAGTAATCGGCCAAGCGCAGGCGCGCGGCGGGTTCCGGCGCCGTGCCCGCGCGGGAACGGCGCAGCCAGCGATGACGCAAGTCGACGCGGATCAGCTCCAGCAATGCGGCGCGGCGCAAGGTGGCGGCGTCGGGCAGGTATTCGGCGATCGGCGGTGGGCGCCGGGTGGATTCCCAGGCCGCGGAGAATGCCGATACCGCGTCGGATTCGGCACGCGACAGGTCGCCACTCCTCGCACGGGTGGAAACACCTGTGTCGCGCTCGGAACTTCTCTCAGAGTTCGCACTCATGCTCGGACCTAGTGGCTCGGCGGACGCCGCGGAATCCGCAACGGTGGTTGGTCGGATGCGCCGAAAATTTCCCGCCACACCCAACACCATCATCCCCCGCGCCGTATCCGAAATGATAACTTGCGGCTCGACAGTGGATCACCCGATTTCGACAACGACGCGACGGGGGATGACCAGCACATGTCTGACGAGGCCGCGGTAGTGGCGAACGGCTCGATGTCGGCGAGAAACGCCGCACCGCAAACAACCATTCCGAATGCGAAGACCACCGAAACGGCGTTCGCGCGATTACTCGGGGCCGCTGCCGACGGGCGACCGGAGCGCATCGCAGAACCCGAGTACGGCCTCGAACGCGGCCCGGCAGCCACCATCGCGGCGTGCGTGCGAGACGGACTGTTGCACCCCGGCCAGGTGGCCGCGGACGCCGGGACGCGGATCTCGGCCGCGGAGCGGGATGTCGACGCGTTCAGCGTCCTTCGCGCCGAGCAGGCTATGGCCGAGTCGGTCGGCCTGATGGAGCGCGACGACCTCGACGTGCTGCCGCTGGCCGGTGTTCCGGTCGCGGTCGAACACGGCGTCGCGATCGCGGGCGAGCCGGTGCCATGGGGTACGGCAGCCGCCGCGGATCATCCGGTGGTGGCCAGGCTGCGCGCCGCGGGCGCGGTGGTCCTGGGGCTCGTCGCGGCGCCCGAACTGGGCCGGTGGGTGACCAGCGCGGACGGCGAGCGCGTCGTCCGCAATCCATGGAACCCCACACGCAACGCGGGAAGTGCGGCCGCCGCCGCGATCGCGGCCGGGCTGGTTCCGGTGGCGCACGGCTGCGACGGCTTGGGGTCGGTGCGGGTCGCCGCCGCATGCTGCGGAATCTTCGGGATCAAGCCGGGGCAGTACACGGTCCCCGGTGCGGGCGCCTGGTCCGGCTTGGTCGAAAGCGGTGTGCTCGCGACGAGTGTTGACGACGCCGCGCTGGCGCTGTCGGTGCTGGCGGCGCGGCCCGACCTAGCCGACGTGGATCCACCCGCCCGACTACGCATCGGTCTGGCCGTGGATCCACCCTCTGGCCTGATGCGTGTCGACCGGCACTGGACGGCGGCGGCCCGCAGAGCGGCTTCGGTGGCCGCGGCGGCGGGCCATCTGGTCGAACCGACCGCGCTACCGTATGGGAACGCTCTGTTCGCGGCATCCCTACGCTGGCTGGCCCTCGGCGCACGCGATGCCCCCGAACTACCCGAGCCCGACCGGCTATCGCGTAGAGCCCGCCGTCGACTGGCCCTCGGCCGGACAGTGCATCGACTGCGGCTCGCGCGCCCCGCCCAGATCGACCGGGTCGAGGCGCGGCTACTGGAGTTCTTCGAGCGTTACGACGTGGTGATCACTCCCACGCTCGCCGCCCCGCCACCCACGGCGCGGGCCTGGCACTTCCGCAATCGACCGGCCACTCTGCTCGCCGGCGCGCGGTTCGCACCCTTCACCCCGATGTGGAATCTGGTGGGCTGGCCCGCTGCCTCCGTCCCTATGGGCATGCACCCTCGGTCGGGCACACCGGTGGCCGCCCAGCTCGCGGGACCGCCGGGCAGCGAATCCACTCTGCTGCGACTGTCCGCGCAGTTGGAGGCACGCCACCCGTGGCGGCGCACCGCGCCCGCGGCCCCGCCGGGCCGATTCAGACGCTGACCGGCGACTGCTGCGCGGCGAACCCGCCCTCCACGGCCCGCCCGGCGAACTCGAGGATGGTCGGCCGGTTGTCGTCGGCCCGCCATGCCACGGCGAGCTCGCACGGCGCGAGTCCCGCCACGGGGCGCGCGGTCAGGCCGGGCCAGCGGTACATCGGCACGTTGTTCTCGGCGAGCAGGCACACGCCCAGGCCGAGACTCACGGCTTCCAGCTTGTCCTCGGCGGTCGCGGCCTCCGCGCCGATCTTCGGCGGACGGCCGCCGCGTCCGTCGTTGCCGAGCCAGAAGTCGCGCACCGCACCTGCCTCGGTGGGCAGGGCGACGAAGGGCTCGTCGAGCAGATCGGTGAACTCGATGGTCTCCGAGACGGCCAGCGGGTGGTTCTCCGGGAGCAGCACCCAACGCGGCTCGGTGCGCAGCACCTGCCACCGGTAGCGGCTCTGGTCGGGCAGCGGCAACCAGACGAGCGCGAGGTCGGCCTGACGGCCGGCGAGCCCGCTGGAGGGATCGGTCCACGAGGCCGCGTGCAGCGCGAGGCGGTGTCCGCTCGCGCTCTCCAGGTCGCTGAGCAGGCCGCGGCCGAGAGCGGACTGGATGCCGACGCGCAGCACCTCGCCCGCCTCCTGCAGCGAGACGTTGGTGACCTCCCACAGCTCCAGGATCTTGCGGGCGCCTTCGAGCAGCTCCTTGCCCGCGACGGTCAGCGCGACACTGCGCTGGTTGCGGTCGAACAGGACCACGTCGAGCTGGCGTTCCAGCTGACGGATCTGACGCGACAGGGTGGGTTGAGCGATGTGCAGCCGCTGAGCGGCGTTGGTGAAGTGAAGTTCCTCAGCGACGGCGACGAAATACCGCAGATCGCGCAAGTGCGGGTCCATAGCCCCTTGCTATCAGAATCGGTCCGGAATTTCCAGCCTTATCAGGCCGAAAAGTTCGGATACTGGCGCCGAAACAGTCGGCAGGTTTGTTAGAGACAGCATATTGCTTCCGGTGGTGCTCCGCACTAGGCGGTTGGCGAATTTCCGGCATGCATCGAGCGTTTCCGGCCGCATCCCCGCAATTGGGCGGTTGACCAGCATGGATGAGGGCCGGTCGGGAGTGCGGGTAGCGGATAGTGGACGCCGCCGCGATTGCCGCCTGCGGGCTGAAAATTTGCCGCTGACCGGCTACGCGGTGTAAGCGACAGCTCGCGTGATTTTCCTCACAAGTTGTTCGTCACGTAGCCGGAGCGGCCGCACGGCGAAGCGCGCCGCGGCCGAAAGGAATCCCGGCCGCGGCGCCCTGGCTCGGCGCCGAGTTCACACCCCGCGGGCGCGCTCCTCGTACGCTTTGCGCTTCTCGGCGTCGACGTCGTCGAGGAAAGCCCGCCCGGACCCGAGCGCCCGACCGATACCGTCGCCGAGCTTTTCCGGCAGCAAGCCGACGAACTGTGAGATGAAGCCGGCCACCGCGGTCACCCGCACCTTCGACTTCGGCCTGACGATCAGCTCGGCGACGGCGTCGGCGATCTCCTCCGGCTCGGCGGGGCGCAGCAGCTTGGGCGCGGTGACACCGGAGCCCAGCTCGGTGTTGGTCAACGTGGGCAGCACCGAGGAGAAGCGCACGCCGGTGCCGCGGTACTCCTCCCGCAGCGTGTCGGTGAACCCGAGCACCGCGTGTTTGCTGGCGTTGTAGGTGGCCAGCCCGGGGATGTGGGTCTCGCCGGCCAGCGAGGCGATGTTGATGATGTGGCCGCTGCCGCGCGGCAGCATCCGGCGCAATGCCAGTTTGCACCCCAGGATCACGCCGTAGACGTTGATGTCCAAGATGCGCCGGGTCAGCGGGTCCGGCTCGTCGACCAGCTTGCCGGTCGGCATGATGCCCGCGTTGTTGATCAGCACATCGATCGGGCCGAGGGTGCGTTCCACCTCGTCGAGGAAGCCGTCGAACGAATCCTGGTCGGTCACGTCGAGCCTGCCGTAGAGCTCGAAATCACGCGCCGTCCCCGACTCCTTGACCGTGGTTTCGTCGATGTCGCCGATCGCGATCCGCGCGCCGAGGGCTTGCAGCGCGGTCGCGGTTGCGAGCCCGATGCCGCGGGCGCCACCGGTGATGACGACGACCTTGCCGCGAATCTGCTTCGCTTCGGTCACTTGTCGCCTCCTCTGAGCTTCAGCAGGGCCGGAACGTCGAGACGACGCAGGCCGCGCGCGCCCGCCGCGCGCATGGCGCCGAGTGCGAACAGCAGCTTCGGCATCGAATACGGGTACCAGAACAGTTCCTTCTGCTGGGTCGGCAGAATCGGCGTGGTGATCGCCTGCTGACGGCAGTACTTGCGCACACCGTTGGCTCCGCCCCAGCGGGCGCCGACACCGGAGAGGCCCCAGCCGCCCATCGGCAACGCGTAACTGAACAGGTTGGCGAAGACGTCGTTGATGTTGACCGCGCCCGCGTTCAGTTGCCGGGCGATCCGCTCCCCGCGCTCCTTGTCGCCGGTCCACACCGAGGCCGACAGGCCGTAGATGGAGTCGTTGGCCAGTCGAACCGTCTCGGACTCGTCGGCCACCTTCATCACCGGCAACGTCGGGCCGAAGGTCTCCTCGGTGACGCAGGACATGGTGTGGTCGACGTCGACGAGGACGGTCGGCTCGAAGGCGGTGCCGAACCCGGCCCGCTTGCCGCCGGTGAGCACCTTGGCGCCGGCCGCGACGGCTTCCTCGACGTGGCGCTGCACGATGGCCACTTGGTTCTCGTTGGCCAGCGCCCCGACGTCGTACTTCGAGTCGCGCCCGTCCAGCCCTTGGCGCAGCGCCTTGACGTTGGCGGTCAACTTGGCGACGAACTCGTCGTACACGGGCGCCTCGACATATACCCGCTCCACCGAGATGCAGACCTGGCCGGAGTTGAACATGCCGCCGAAGGCGATGCCGTGCGCGGCCCGGTCGAGGTCGGCGTCGGCCAGGACGATGGCCGGGTCCTTGCCACCCAGTTCGAGGCTGTAGGGCACCATCCGCTCCACACACGCGGCGGCGATCTTGCGGCCGGTGGCCGTGGAGCCGGTGAACTGGATGTAGTCGGCGTTGCCGACCACGGCCGCTCCGGTCGCGCCCGCGCCGGTGACCACGGAGAAGACCGGCGGCGCGCCGATCTCGGCCCAGCCCTTCGCCAGTTCGAGCGCGGACAGCGGAGTCACCTCGGACGGCTTGAGGATGACGGCCGCCCCGGCGGCGAGCGCGGGGAACACGTCCATCACGGGCATGGCCAGCGGGAAGTTCCACGGCGTGATGACGCCGACCACCGGATAGGGCCGGTACACCGTGGTCAGTCGCTTGACCCGAGCCAGCGGACTGTGCGGCGACGGGTGGTCGTCGGCCAGGAACTTGGCCGCGCGGCGCGCGTAGTAGCCGATCAGATCGGTCGCGAACCCCGGGTCGATCAGGGCGTCCACCCGAGGTTTGGCGGTTTCCGACTGCAGCACGGTGGCCAGCCGGTCGGTATTGTCGATCAACCAGTCCTGGAACTTCAGCAGCCAGACTTTGCGACCTTCGGGACCGATCGCCTCCCACTCCGGCTGGTACAGCCGCAGTTCACGAACCTTGGCGGCGACCGCGTCGGCGGTCTCGTCCGGCACCGTGCCGACGACCTGACCGGTGCCGGGATTGCGCACCTCGATGACGGCGGGGCCGTCCATCCGCGCGGTCGTTTTGTCTGCCCGCGCTTTCTCGTTCGCGGGCGCTGGTTCGGTGTTGGTCACTGCTGTTCTCCCACTGACGTCGTGTTGAACCGCGGTCTGCTGACTGCTGTGAGGCAGGCCACTGAACTATGATCGTGACACAATCCGAACAGACTTTCTTGGCCCATTCGGTCAAGTAGGACGGGCGAATTTGTTCCCTCGGAACAATCAGTGACGGGCATCCGCCGAGCCGAAGGAGGTGGCGATGAACGTTCGGCCATCTCCGGGCGCCGCCCGGCCGAGCCCCGCTCCCGACGAAGTGCGCGACTGGCTCGCCGAGTACGTCTACGAGACGATGCGCGCGGACACCCTCGAGCAGATCGTCGGCCGGCTCGACGACGTGATCATCGCGCGCATCCCCGAACTCGCCGATCGCGATATGCGCCGTGACCTCGCGGCCAGCACCCGCGCGCACGCGAGGATCGTGCTCAGTCGCCTGACCAGCGACACCTTCGAATTCTCGCTGCCGGAGGAGGCGCACGCCTTCGCACGCAGCGTGGCCAGGCGCGGATTCGAGCTGCGGTTGCTGCTGCGGGTCTATCACGTGGGCATGGAGGCGGTGCTGGACTACATGACCGAGGTCGTCGAGCAGCGGCAGGCGACGCCCGCACTCGAGCGCGTGGTGCTGCTGCGGCTGTTCGAGCGGGCCACCAAGTGGATGAACACCTCGGTCGAATTGCTCACCGACACCTACATGGAGGAGCGCGAGCAGGTCCTGCGCGCGGCGCTCAACCGACGCGCCGAGACCGTGCGCGCCCTGCTGGACGGGGACGACGTCGACATCGAGCAGGCATCGATGCGGCTGGGCTACCGGCTCTCCCAGCAACATCTGGCCTTCGTGCTGTGGACCGACGAGCCGACCGGAGAACCCACCGGTGCGGAGGCGGAGGCGACCGGACTGCTGGATCGGGTCGCGGCGCGGCTGGCCGCGGCGCTCGGCAGCGCGCGCGTGCTCACCGTTGCCTCCGGCGCCAGCGCGATGTGGGCGTGGTCGGGTTGGGACGAGGCGGAACGCGGCGCCGAGATCGCGGCGCCGGGACAAGTGGAGCGGCTGGCAGCGGCGCACGTCCAAGCCCCGGTGCGGGTCGCGTTCGGTGTGCCGGCCGGGGGGATCGCGGGCTTCCGCCGGAGTCATCACGAGGCGGTGGCCGCGCGGCAGGTCGCCGAGCGCGCACCCGTCGGCGGCCGACGGGTCACCGGGTATCGAGCGGTGGAGATCGCTTATCTCGCCGGCGCGGACGAAGCGGCCATGCGCGGATTGGTCGAGCGCGAACTGGGCGCGCTGGCGGGTCGGGATGCGAACGCCGCGCGATTGCGCGAGACGCTGCACGCCTATCTGCGCAGTCACCGCAGCCCGGAGGCGACGGCAAAAGTGCTGGGTGTGCACAAGAACACGGTCCGCTACCGGGTGCAGCGGATCGAACAACTCCTGGGATATCCGATCGAAGAGCGTGGCTTGCCGCTGGAGATCGCGCTGGTGTGCGTCGCTGTCTACGGCGTGGACGCCCTGCCCTGAATGCCCGGCTACTCGCCCGCCACGGCTTCGCGGGCGGCGATGCGGCGCAGCGGTGGCTCGGTGGGCGGCGCCACCCTGCGGTCGGGTAACTCGGCGAGCAAGGTGGTGGTCGCCTCGGCGATGGCCGCGACGGCCTTGTCGACGGCCGATTTGGTGGTCGAGCTCAGGCCGGACACGCCACCGACCTTGCGCACGTACTGCAGTGCGGCGGCATAGATCTCCTGCTCGGTTGCGGCAGGTTCCAGACCACGCAGGACGGTGATGTTTCTACACATGCGAGCACACTAGCCCCAGATCACGACCTGCGTCAGGGTAAGAAGTCATCGAACATTCGCCGCCATCGATGAATACGGCGCGTTCGCCGGGACCGATGGGGAACAATCGGGGCATGTCCTCGCGCGGTGTACCCACCTTGACCACGTTTCCGTACGCGGAGCTGGACGAACGGGAGCAAGACCATTGGTCCGGCGCCGCGATCTCCGACGACGAACTGCGAGCGCTGGCCCTCGGCGCCTTCTACTCGGCGCGCTGGGACGCCTTCCATGACGCGCTGCTGCTCGGCCCCGAGCGCGCGCATCCCCTCGGTGACCGACGTGAGCTGGCCATAGACACCCTCACCGGAGCGTGGGGCATCACCGACGGTACCGAGGCGCAAGCATCGATGGAGCAGTTGCTGGGTGGCATGCACGCCCCGCTCTACGCGCTGGTGCACCCGCTGGTGACGGCGTCCATCAACGCCAGTGAGCGCGACCGTTTCGGTGAGCGGGCCGACCGGCATCGGGCGTTCCTTCGGCAGGTCGGCGCGTTCCGCGGGATGGACAACCCCGAGGCGCTGGTTCGTGACTACGACATCTGGTCGCAGGCGATCAAGATCGGATTCACCGACCATCTGGCCCGGCCGCTGCCCAGTGACATCCATGCCTGGGATCTGGCCAGGGTGGTCGCGGTGGCCAGGATGGCCTACACCGCCGGGTACCTCGATGCCGAGGTGGCTTGGAGCTATCTGGCGCGCGCCCTGCCGCTGGCCCAGAGCAAGTACCGCAACTGGCGTCAGTTCGGCGACGCCTACCTCACCGGCTGGACCTACTGGCAGGCCTGCGAGGACTTGGCGGAACTGAAGAACGGCGGCGTCGACCGCCGCAAGGAGTTGCTGCGGCTGTGGCTGCGCCCGACCAGCCCGTGGCGGCGGGTCGCGCTGAACTCAGTTCCCGTCGGGGAGTGAGCGCAGGATGCCGCGGCCGTAGCGCTGGAACTGCGCGTCGTCCACCATGCCGAGGGAGTGCCGCTCGACCAGCAGTTCCCACTCCGAATACAGCTGGGCCACACCAGGGTCGGCGAAGCCCGCGGCGCCGTCGGCGGATTCCCGGCGCACCGCGAAGTTGACCGCGCAGGTGACCCGTTCGGTGTCGGCGTGGTCGTCGCCGGAGAAGTGCAGCGTCCGGCTGCCGTCGTGCACCTCGATGCCTGTCGCGCCGCGCCCGGGACCGATCTCGCCGCGCCCGGCGGTGGGCGTATCCGTGGTGCGCGCCCACAAGACCACGGGAATCGGGAGTTCGTGCGCGTACCGGTCGTCGCCGATCGAGATGAACAGCAGTCGCGCCGTCGTCGCGGCGAGCAGGCCGGAGCCGGTCCCCGCGGGCGGATGCGCGACCGCGATCGCGGTTTCCAGAACGTACTCTTCCGGCGTCACGTAACGATGCAGAGCCGCTATCGCCTGCTTCGCCTCGCGGCGCGGGGACATCCTGCGCGTCGCCCGATCGACGTCCGCGCGAGTGGGACCGCCGCGGCCCCAGGTGGGGGCGGGTGGCTGCAGATCCGGCGCCGCGATATCGATGCGCTGGGTGGCCAGGATGTGCGCGTTGATCCGGTCGATGATCTCGGTCGCCGCCGGTACGTCGTGCTCGGCGATCAGGACCGGCAGCGGGGTGCGGTCCGCGGGCACGCCGGTGAGCACGGGCGTGGGGTAACGCAGATAGATCTCGATGACGACGGCGTCGTCCGCGCGCCGGTTCAGCCGGACCTTGAGCAGGTCCGAGACCGGAACATCCAGTACGCGCTCGCCGTCGGACCCGGGCCGCAGGACGATCAACCTGCCGCGGCCGTGGCGCAGTATCGCTGTAGGTGTGCGTAACTCGACTATGTCCATACCCCCTGCGCTCGTGTCTGGTCTGCGGCGCTCCGGGGCTCTTCGTGGTTTGCGAGCTACCGCTTACGTGCCCGTCGCTCGCGCCGCCATGTTGTGTCGTCG
Source organism: Nocardia sp. CY15 (assembly GCF_009829295.1). Classification (NCBI taxonomy): domain Bacteria; kingdom Bacillati; phylum Actinomycetota; class Actinomycetes; order Mycobacteriales; family Nocardiaceae; genus Nocardia; species Nocardia sp. CY15. Next base: position 137,606 of record NZ_VUOT01000010.1, on the reverse strand, counting down.
CTCACGATAGGCCGAACATGCCATGATTGTTGCCACTTGGAGGAAGCCGGGCCGGGGACATCGGGAACCACCGTCGATCCCCGGCCGTTTACCTCATTAACTGCACCTGCAGCCGAACTGCGCGATGTATCGAGTAGACCGTACGCGGTAACGTGGCATGTCCGCATCCGAACCCCCGCGGAACCGGACGCGCCAGACGCATCGCTAGGCAAGAACCGGAGACACCGGAAAGGACTGGCCGCCCCGGCCGACGCTCTATGAACCGCAAGACAGTGTTTCGCACCCTGGCCATAGTCTCGGGCATTTTGCTCGTGATCTATGCGTTCAGCTACTTCGGCAACGACACGCGGGGCTGGAAGAGCGTCGATACCTCGGTTGCCCTCAGCCAGCTCGAGAACAAGAGCAACGTCGAGAACGTGCAGATCGATGATCGCGAGCAGCAGCTGCGCATCGAACTGAAAGACGGCAACGACGCCACCAGCGGGCAGAACAAGATCATCGCGAAGTATCCGGGCGGCAGCGAGACCTCCGCTCAGATCTTCGACGCCGTGAAGAATTCCGGCGCGCCCTACAACACCGTGGTCAAGCAGGAGAGCTGGTTCACCCAGATCCTGCTGTTCGTGCTGCCCATGGTCATCCTGCTCGGCCTGTTCATCTTCGTGATGGCCCGCATGCAGGGCGGTGGCCGCGGCGGCATGATGGGCTTCGGCAAATCGAAGGCCAAGCAGCTGTCCAAGGACATGCCCAAGACCACGTTCGCCGACGTGGCCGGAGCCGACGAAGCGGTCGAGGAGCTCTACGAGATCAAGGACTTCCTGCAGAATCCGGTGCGCTACCAGGCTCTCGGCGCCAAGATCCCCAAGGGCGTCCTGCTCTACGGCCCGCCCGGCACCGGTAAGACGTTGCTGGCTCGTGCCGTCGCGGGTGAGGCCGGTGTGCCGTTCTTCACCATCTCCGGTTCGGACTTCGTGGAGATGTTCGTCGGTGTCGGCGCCTCCCGCGTGCGCGACCTGTTCGAGCAGGCCAAGCAGAACAGCCCCTGCATCATCTTCGTCGACGAGATCGACGCGGTCGGCCGCCAGCGCGGCGCGGGCCTCGGCGGCGGTCACGACGAACGCGAACAGACCCTCAACCAGCTGCTGGTCGAGATGGACGGCTTCGGCGACCGCACCGGCATCATCCTGATCGCCGCGACCAACCGTCCCGACATCCTCGACCCGGCGCTGCTGCGTCCGGGCCGCTTCGACCGTCAGATCCCGGTCGGCAATCCGGACCTCGCCGGTCGCCGCGCGATCCTGCGGGTGCACTCCCAGGGCAAGCCGATCTCGCCGGACGCCGACCTGGACGGCCTGGCCAAGCGCACCGTCGGCATGTCCGGCGCCGACCTGGCCAACGTGATCAACGAGGCCGCCCTGCTCACCGCCCGCGAGAACGGCGCGATGATCACCGGGGAATCGCTGGAGGAATCGGTCGATCGCGTCATCGGCGGCCCGCGCCGCAAGAGCAGGATCATCAGCGAGCACGAGAAGAAGATCACCGCCTATCACGAGGGCGGTCACACGCTGGCCGCCTGGGCGATGCCCGACATCGAGCCGGTGTACAAGGTCACCATCCTGGCGCGCGGCCGCACCGGCGGCCACGCCATGACGGTGCCCGAGGACGACAAGGGTTTGATGACCCGCTCGGAGATGATCGCCCGCCTGGTCATGGCTATGGGTGGCCGTGCGGCCGAGGAGCTGGTGTTCCACGAGCCGACCACCGGCGCGTCCTCCGATATCGATCAGGCGACCAAGATCGCGCGCGCGATGGTCACCGAGTACGGCATGAGCGCCCGGTTGGGCGCGGTCCGCTACGGGCAGGAGCAGGGCGACCCGTTCCTCGGACGCTCGATGGGCATGGGTTCGGACTACTCGCACGAGGTGGCCGGCGCGATCGACGAGGAGGTGCGCAACCTGATCGAGGCCGCGCACACCGAGGCGTGGGCCATCCTGAACGAGTACCGCGACGTGCTCGACGACCTGGCCACCGCGCTGCTGGAACGGGAGACCTTGCACCGCAAGGATCTCGAGCAGATCCTCGCCTCGGTGGAGAAGCGCCCGCGGATCACCGCGTTCAACGATTTCGGCGACCGCGTCCCCTCGGACAAGCCTCCGGTGAAGACGCCGGGCGAGCTGGCCGCCGAGCGCGGCGAATCGTGGCCGCCGGAACCGGTGGCGCAGCCGGTGGCCGCCTCCGCGCAGCGCGAGCCGCAGACCTCCAACGGCTACCCGCCGCACGAGAGCGGTTACGGCGCGCCGCAGTACGCGCGCCCGGCCGCGCCCGGCTACCCACTGCCGCAGGCGCCCGCTCCGGCGTATCCACGCCAGGGCACGCACGGTTCGCGGCCGGACTACGGCGCTCCGGCGGGATGGTCGGCCCCCGGCTGGCCGCCGCGGGACGAGCCGCAGCAGCAGGGTCAGCCCGGCTGGGGTGACCAGCAGCAGTCGCGGCCCGGCTACCAGCAGTGGGGTCCGCAGGGCACGCCGGAAGGCGGCTACGACCGGGACGGGTACGGCGACAACGGCGGCTATGACGAGCCGCGCCGGACCAACCCGAACGGCGAGGGCGACAACGGCGATTGGGATGGACCGAACGGTCGTCACTGACGAGTGACGATTAGGCTCGACCATCGTGGGGGTGCCGAGAAATTGCCGGTGCCCCGGGAGTTTGGAGGTGTCCTCGATTGTCGGCCAACGAGCATGGCGGTGGTTACACCCTCGCCGAAGCGGATGACGCTGAGTACGACGGTGTCGACATCGGCATCACCGACCCCGGCCTCGTCGCCCTGGAAACCGGCAGATCGTTCGATCAGGCGCGGGCCGAAGCGGCGGTTCGGGAGTTGCTGCTCGCCGTCGGCGAAGACCCGGATCGGCCCGGCCTGCGGGAGACGCCCGCCCGCGTCGCCCGCGCCTACCGGGAGACGTTCGCCGGGCTCTACGTGGAACCGGATTCGGTGCTCAACACCACCTTCGACGAGGGCCATCAGGAACTCGTGCTGGTTCGGGACATCCCGATGTACTCCACCTGCGAGCATCACCTCGTGTCGTTCCACGGCGTCGCCCACGTCGGTTACATCCCGGGCCCGCACGGCCGGGTCACCGGTCTGTCCAAGCTCGCCCGGCTGGTGGATCTGTACGCCAAGCGCCCACAGGTGCAGGAGCGACTGACCAGCCAGATCGCCGACGCGGTGATGCGCAAGCTGGACCCGCGCGGCGCCATCGTGGTGGTCGAGGCCGAGCACTTGTGCATGGCCATGCGCGGTATCCGCAAGCCGGGCGCGAGCACCACCACCTCCGCCGTGCGTGGACTGCTGCAATCCAACGCCGCCTCGCGTGCCGAGGCGCTCGATCTGATCCTGCGGAAGTGAGCGGGCCGCGGTGTCCGAGCTGAAGGGCGCGGGGCGCGCGGCGACCGGGGAAGACACCGCCACCGAGGCCGCCGCACGCCCGGACGGGCGATCGACCCCGGCGAGCGGACTCGAGAACGTCGGCGCACGCGAGGGGCGCTCCTGCGTGGTGATGGGCGTGGTCAACGTCACCAGCGATTCGTTCTCCGACGGCGGGCGATATCTCGACCCCGAGCTGGCCGTCGCGCACGGCGTGCGACTACACGCCGCCGGCGCGGACATCATCGATGTCGGCGGTGAGTCGACCAGGCCGGGCGCGGTGCGCATCGACGCGGCGACCGAGGCCGCGCGGGTGACGCCGGTCATCCGCGGACTGGTCGCGGCAGGGGTGCCGACCAGCGTGGACACCATGCGCGCCGCCGTGGCCGCCGCGGCGATCGAAGCCGGGGTATCGGTGGTCAACGACGTCTCCGGTGGCCGCGCCGACCCCGATATGGTGCGCGTGGTCGCCTCCGCGCAGGTCCCGTGGATTCTCATGCACTGGCGGGCGGGCGCGGACTACCGGCACACCGGACCGGCCGACCACTACGACGACGTGGTCGCCGAGGTACTCGCAGAGCTGACCGCGCAGGTGGACTCGGCTGTCGCCGCGGGCGTCGACCCCTCCCGGCTGGTCCTCGATCCCGGCCTGGGCTTCGCGAAGAACGCCGAGCACAATTGGACCCTGCTGGGCGCTCTGCCCGAACTCGTCGCGCACGGGTTGCCGATCCTGATCGGCGCCTCACGCAAGCGTTTCCTGGGTTCGCTGCTCGCCGACGAGACGGGGCCACGTCCACCGGACGGCCGCGAGACGGCCACCGCGACCGTGTCCGCGCTGGCCGCGCTCCACGGCGCGTGGGGAGTGCGCGTGCATGACGTGCGCGCGTCGCTGGACGCCATCGCGGTCACCGACGCGTGGCAGAATGCCGCACGGCAGCGCGCCGCGCAGCACGACACCATCCGATCCAGTGCGCAAGGAGCTCACCGATGAGCCGGTCCCCGGTCCACGCCGAAGAACATGCGCCGCCGCGCGATTCGGCGATCCGGCGCGGCGCGGACCGGATCGAATTGCGCGGCCTGCGTGCCTACGGGCATCACGGAGTGTTCGATCATGAGCGTCGCGACGGTCAGGAGTTCTCGGTCGACCTGACCGTGTGGGTGGATTTCGGCGTGGCGGCGGCGTCCGACGACTTGGTGGCGACCGTGGACTACGGCGCGCTCGCCGAGCGCGCGGTGCGGATAGTTCAGGGCCCGCCGCGCAATCTCATCGAGACCGTGGCCTCGGAGATCGCCGACGACGTGATGACCGATCCGCGGATCACCGCGGTCGAGGTAGTGCTGCACAAGCCGTCCGCGCCGATCCCGCACACGTTCGCCGACGTCCGGGTGATCACCTCGCGGCACCGGGGGGAGCCCGCCGAATGAGCGAGCGGAACTGCCGCGCGGCCCTTTTCCAGTGCGGGCCGGGCGCCGCGGAGGCACGCCGATGACCCGTGCCGTCCTATCCATAGGGTCGAATCTGGGTGACCGGCTCGCGCATTTGCGTAGTGTCCTGGACGGGTTCGGGCATCGAGTACTTGCCGTCTCCGCCGTGTACGCCACCGCGCCCTGGGGTGGCGTCGCGCAAGAGGACTATCTCAACGCCGCTGTGCTGGTGGAAGATCCAGCTTTCGGCTGCGCGGACTGGCTGCGTCGCGGCCAGGAACTGGAGCAGGCCGCGGGACGGGTGCGCGAGGTGCGCTGGGGCGCACGCACACTCGATGTGGACGTGGTGTGGTGCGCCGAACTGCGCGACGGGGAGCCGGTGGCGTGCCGCAGCGCCGACCCGGATCTGCTCCTGCCGCACCCCCAGGCGCACCGGCGCGCCTTCGTGCTCGTGCCGTGGCTGGACGTGGCGCCGGACGCGGTGCTGGAGGTCGACGGCTCGCCGCGCGCAGTGGCGGATCTGCTGGCCCGGCTCGATCCGGCCGAGCGCGCGGGCGTGCGCCGCACCGAATTCTCGCTGACGGGCACGCCGTCGTGAAACTCAAGCCGACTCGCGTCCTCGACCTCGTGGCGAACGTGCTGATCGCCGCGATAGTCGCGTGGATCGCCACCCGCGTGGCCTATGACAATTTCCCGCCGATCTCGCTTTTCGCGGGCGCTTCGCTGTACCCGGTGGCCGCCATCGAGGCGGTGCTAGCTTTTGTCATCCGGGCCAGGGTGAACGACCACGAGATCGGCGACGGGCGCCACCAGTTGCATCCGATCACCGCGGCCCGCGCTGTCGCGTTGGCCAAGGCGTCGGTGCAGGTCGGTTCGATCGCGGCGGGCATCTGGCTCGGCTTCTTGTGCTGGGTCTTCCCGCAGCGCGGCACTCTGCGCGCGGCGGCGGCCGACAGCCCCGGCGCGATCGTCGGGATGCTGGCGGGATTCGCTTTGGTTGCTGCGGCCCTCTGGCTGGAGTACTGCTGCCGAGCTCCGGAGGACCCCCCAGACGATGCGGCAACTACATAGCTAGTGGAACGAACGGAATCACAAAACCGGAATCTGGGCGCGGCACCACCTATTGGCTACCCTGGCTGGCATGGTTTCACCCTCCCGTAGCAGCACTTCCCGTCGACGGCGGGACGACGCGGGAAAATTATTCGTCGGCGTCTTGATCCTGCTCGGTCTGGTTGCCAGCGTTTTCCTGATCTTCAGTAACAGCGTGGAGTTCGTACGGGTAGGTCTGGTTGTGGCGCTGTGGGCGGCCGCAATCGGCGCTCTTACTGCGACGAAGTACCGCAAAGAGGCGACCATCGACAAGGCGAAGGTCCGCGATCTGCAGACCGTCTACGAGTTACAGCTGGAGCGTGAGGTCACCGCGCGGCGCGAGTACGAACTCGGCGTGGAGGCGCGGGTGCGCCAGGAAGTGGGCGCCGACGCGGCCGAGATGGCGGCCTTGCGGGCGGAACTCACCGTGCTGCGGCAGAGCCTGCAACGACTGTTCGACGGCGATCTGCCGATGGACCGCCCGGCGTTGCGGGCCGACGCGACCCGGATTCAGGAGCTGACCAGTTCCAGCGCCGAATCGGGGAACAATAGCTCGGCGAATGCCGGGATGTGGTCGGTGTTCGCCGACCAGCAACCCCGCAGCAGTATGACGCCGATCTTCGAGCCCGATCACCCCGAGCCGCCGGTCTTCGCCAGCCCCTTCGACGATCCGGTCACCGCTGAGACCGCGGTCGTCTCCGCGGACGACGACCCCGCCGACCAGGCCGACACGGAGCGGGCGCGCTACGCCCGGCCGCGCGGCTGGGCCGACGCGTTCACCGAGACCGTGGACGAGCAGGTCGACGAGCCCCCGACCCAGCCCGCCGTGCGGCCCCAGCCGGACCCGGAACCGGTCACACGGCCGGCCTCCGCGCCCACCGTGGGCACGCCCAGCGCGCGCAGGCGGCGCCGGGCCGAGAGCGACGACGAGTCGCCATCGCGACGTCTGTCGGTAGCGGAGATCATGGCCAACCTGCAGTCCGAGGAGCGCGAAGGTCGATGACCCGGGGCCGGGCCCGGCCCGCACTGCGTCATAGATCACGTGGGCACCCCGTGGCGGCGGCGAGCCACCTGCCGATATTCTCTTGGCGTACCGTCCGGTACCCGCATGGCGGGACTGGAACGACATCGAGAGGACAACGTTGACCTCGAGAAGCGTGAATTCCGATAACGCTACTTCGGGCTACGACCCCGCCCCTGCACGCCTGACGGTGGGAATCGTCTCGGCGGGACGCGTGGGTTCGGCATTGGGCGCCGCACTGGAGCGGGCCGGACACGTGGTGTTCGGCGTCTGTGCGATCTCCGATGCCTCGGTGCGCCGTGCCCGCACCCGGCTGCCCGACTCGGAGATCCTGCCGATCGAACAGGTGGCCGCCCGCAGCGAACTGCTGCTGCTCGCCGTGCCCGACACCGAACTGGCGGGCCTGGCCCGTGGCCTGGCCGGTGCGGGAGTCGTCCGGCCCGGCACCATCGTGGCCCACACCTCCGGCGCCAACGGCGTCGGCGTGCTGGCCCCCCTCGCCGAGGTCGGCGCCCTTCCGCTGGCCATTCACCCCGCCATGACCTTCACCGGCCACGACGAAGACGTGACCCGTCTCGGCAACGCGTGCTTCGGCATCACCGCCGCCGACGAGGTCGGCTACGCCATCGCGCAGTCGCTGGTGATCGAGATGGGCGGCGAGCCGGTCCGCGTCCCGGAGCAGAACCGGGCGCTGTACCACGCCGCGCTCGCGCACGGCAGCAATCACCTGGTCACGGTGATCGTCGACGCGGTGACCGCCCTGCGCGCCGCCTTGGATGGCCCAGGCCTGATCGGCCAGCAACTGGTCGACGACCAGCCCAACGGTCTGGCCGAGCGTCTGCTCGCCCCGCTGGCCTCGGCCGCGCTGGACAACGCCCTGCGCCGCGGTCAGTCCGCGCTGACCGGTCCGGTGGCCCGCGGTGACGCGGACGCGGTGGCCGTGCACCTGCGCGCGCTCGAGTCCGTCGATACCCGGCTGGCCGAGGCTTATCGCGCGCTGTCGCTGCGCACCGCGGAGCGGGCCGGCACGGCTCCCGCCGTCATCGAGCTGCTGGAAGGACGCTGATGTTCGACCCGAAATTGCGCGGCGCGTATCGGCCCGGCACGCTGACCGTGCACCACGATCCCGCGGTACTCGGCGCGGTGTCCACTGCCCTGCGCGGTGTCGGCCGCACCGTCGCGCTGGTTCCGACCATGGGCGCGCTGCACGAGGGTCATCTGGAGATCGTGCGGCTGGCCAAGCGGACCAACCAGGTCGTCATCGTGTCGATTTTCGTCAATCCCCTGCAGTTCGGGGCGAACGAAGACTTGGACAAGTACCCCCGAACGCTGGACGCCGACGTCGAACTGCTGCGCGCGGAGGGCGTGGAGCTGGTGTTCGCGCCGAGCGTGTCCGACATGTATCCGGACGGTCCGCGCACCACGGTGCATCCCGGTCCGCTCGGGGCGGAACTGGAGGGCGCCAGCCGCCCGACGCATTTCGCGGGCATGCTCACCGTGGTCGCCAAACTGCTGCAGATCACGCGGCCGACCGAGGCGTTCTTCGGCGAGAAGGACTACCAGCAGCTCACGTTGATCCGGCAGATGGTTCGCGACCTGAATTTCGACGTCCGGATCACGCCGGTGGTCACCGTGCGTGAGCCCGACGGCTTGGCGCTGTCCTCGCGCAACCGCTACCTCGACCCGGTGCAGCGCGAGTCGGCGCTCGCCCTGTCCGCGGCTCTGTCGGCGGGCAAGCACGCGGGCGGACGCGGTGGCGAGGCGGTACTCGCGGCCGCCCGCCAGGTTCTCGACGCCGCGACCGGCGTGGACGTCGACTATCTGGAGCTGCGCTCGGCCACTCTGGGGCCCGCCCCGGCGTCCGGCAACGCCAGATTGCTGGTCGCCGCCATTGTCAGCGCGACCCGGCTCATCGACAACATCGCCGTCACGCTCGGCGCTCCGATCGACGGTCATCCCACCGTCTCCGAGTCGCGGTCCGTCGCGGACTCCTCCCAGCCCGTCACGGCGGTGTCCGATCCCGCCCTGCTCCCTCCCGCCAACTAGAAAGGGCGACGCAATGCTGCGCACCATGATGAAGTCGAAGATCCACCGTGCCACCGTGACGCACGCCGACCTGCACTATGTCGGTTCGGTCACGGTGGATCAGGACCTGCTCGACGCCGCCGACCTGCTGGAAGGCGAGCAGGTCTGCATCGTGGACATCGACAACGGCGCCCGCCTGGAGACCTATGTCATCGCCGGCGAGCGGGGTTCCGGGGTGATCGGGATCAACGGCGCCGCGGCGCACCTGGTGCACCCGGGCGACCTCGTCATCCTGATCGCCTACGGCCAGCTGAACGAGCAGGAAATCGCGGAATACGACCCCAAGGTCGTGTTCGTCGACGAGCGCAACCGCCCGGTCGAGCTCGGCTCCGACCCGGCTCACGCGCCGGAGGGCTCGGGCCTCACCTCGCCGCGCTCCCTGTCGTTCGTCTGAGGGCCGGCGATCCGGACATGTTGCTGACCATCGATGTTCGCAACACCAGTATCGAACTCGGTTTGTTCTCCGGTTCCGGAGCGCATTCGAAACTCGTGCGGCACTGGCGGATGCACACCAATCCGTTGCTGACCGCCGACGAATTCGCCATGCAGGTGCGCGGGTTGGTCGGCGCGCAACTGGATGAGGTGATCGGCGTCTCCGCGCTTTCGACGGTGCCGCCGGTGCTGCGCGAACTGCGCGGCATGCTCGGCCAGTACTGGGGTCATGTTCCGCACGTGTTGGTGGAACCCGGTGTGCGCACCGGGATTCCGTTGCTGGTGGACAATCCGAAAGAAGTCGGGGCGGACCGCATCGTCAATTGCCTGGCCGCCTATCAGCGGTATTCCGCACCCGCGATCGTCGTCGATTTCGGCACGGCGATCTGTGTCGATCTGGTGTCGAAGAAGGGCGAGTTCCTGGGCGGGATCATCGCGCCCGGTGTGGAGATCTCCACCGAGGCGCTGGTGGAACGCAGCGCGCTGCGGCGGGCGGAGCTGACCAGGCCACGCTCGGTGCTGGGAAAGAACAGCATGGAATGCATGCAGTCCGGCGCGGTATTCGGTTTCGCCGGGCTGGTGGACGGCCTGATCGATCGGATTCGGGACGAGTTCGACGCGTTCGCGGGTGACGATGTCGCGGTGGTCGCCACCGGCGCGAGCGCACCGCTGATCGTCCCGGAATCGGAAACCATCGAGGACCACGATCCGCACCTCACGCTGACCGGTCTGCGGCTCGTATACGAACGCAACCAGCGGCGCAAGGGAAGTGTCTGATTTGCGCGGTGTTGTATTCGTCGCAGGCCGGATGGTTGCCGTCACCGTGTCGCATGCTGTTAAACTCCCTCTCGTGACATTTGTCGTGAGCACCCAGGAGTGTTGTCGAGGCTGACTTGCCTCGACCGATCGAGGCTGATTACCCGCCCTCGACCGATACCTTCCTCCTGGAGATTCGCTCATGCGTTCTTCCGTTCTTTCCCTTTCCTCCGCTTCCTCCGCGCGTACCGCTTTCTCGGCTACTCCGCCGGTCGAGCGCTCGGTGGCGCCCGCGCTGCCCACTCGGCTACGTCCGGCCGATTTGCTCCGGTTGACCGACGAAGGCGCCGAGGACGTGCTCGCCGGACGCTACGACCACCTGCTTCCCGGGGGTGGGACGTGGCCGGAAGACGAGCGCTGGGCGGCTCGGTTGCTCGCCGACGACGAGGTCGACGTCTGGTTGATCAGCTGGACGCCGGGTAAGTCGACGGAGCTGCACGACCACGCCGGTTCGCTCGGCGCGCTCACCGTGCTCAGCGGGGCGCTCTCCGAATACCGATGGAACGGAACGGAACTGCGTTGCCGCACGCTCGCCGCCGGTGACCAGGCCTCGTTCCCGATCGGCTGGGTGCACGACGTGATGCGCGCGCCCGCCGCCGTCGAATCCGCGGGTCCACTCGACCCGACGCTGAGCGTGCACGCCTACTCCCCGCCTCTCACCGCCATGTCGTATTACGAGGTGACCGGTCACGGCACCCTGCGGCGCACCCGAACCGTCCTCACCGACCAGCCCGAAGGTGATATGTGATGACCCGTTTGACCATCGATCAGATGCTGGAGAACGCACGGGCCCAGCTCGACCGGATCTACGCCTTCGAATTGCCGGAAGCCATCGATCGCGGCGCCATTCTGGTGGATATCCGGCCCCAGGCCCAGCGCGGACGCGAGGGTACCCTGCCCGGCGCTCTGGTGATCGAGCGCAACGTACTGGAATGGCGGCTGGACCCCACCAGTTCCGCCCGCTTGGCGCTGGCCGCCGATCACGACGTGGAATGGATCGTCGTCTGCTCCGAGGGCTATACCTCCAGCCTGGCCGCCGCCGCGCTGCAGCAACTCGGGCTGCACCGGGCCACCGACCTGGTGGGCGGATACCAGGCATTGAAGGCGGCGGGACTGTTGAACGTCGCGGTAGGGGCGCCGCACTTCGCACGGGAGCTCGACGCGCTGGCGTCGCTGTAAATCCCCGCGAACACTTCCATCCTGAAATAGCCGGGCGCGCAGGTGTTTTCGGACATCGCCTGATGCGCACCGGCTATTTCGCGTCTCTGGAGCGCCGCTGCGCCGGTCCTGGATGGGATGAGGCTTCGATACCGTTTCGTTACTCCGAGTCAGAGGCCGGGCGGCGCGCAAAACGATTTCCGGTGCACGCTAGGGTTGTTCGATGTGAGCACCCCGAACTCTGCATCCTCCAGCGCATCGTCATCGGATTCGCGGCCCGCCGTGTCGCTCGACGCCGACGATGCCCCGGAGCAGATACGGATTCGGCGGGAGAAGCGGGAGCGGCTACTCGCGGCCGGCGGCGAAGCCTATCCCGTCGTCGTGCCGCGCACGCACACCCTCGCGGAAATTCGGGCCGCATATCCGGACCTCGCCGCGGACACGGCCACCGGACAAGAGGTGGGCGTCGCGGGCCGCGTCATATTCCTGCGTAATACGGGCAAGTTGTGTTTCGCCACACTGCAGGAGGGCGACGGCACCAAGTTGCAGGCGATGATCAGCCTGAACGGTGTCGGCGCGGACGCCCTCGGCGCCTGGAAGACCGATGTCGACCTCGGTGACTTCGTTTTCGTGCACGGTGAGGTCATCTCGTCGCGGACCGGCGAACTGAGCGTGCTGGCCGATTCCTGGTCCATGGCGGCGAAGGCCCTGCGGCCGCTGCCGGTGGCGCACAAGGAGATGAACGAGGAGTCGCGGGTCCGGCAGCGCTATGTCGACCTGATCGTGCGTCCCGAGGCCAGGGAAATGGCCCGTACCCGGATCGCGGTGGTGCGCGCGCTGCGCAACGCGCTCGAGCGCAGGGGATTCCTCGAGGTGGAGACGCCGATGCTGCAGACGCTGCACGGCGGCGCGGCGGCCCGGCCGTTCGTCACCCGTTCCAATGCCCTCGATATGGACCTCTACCTGCGCATCGCGCCGGAGCTGTTCCTGAAGCGCTGCGTGGTCGGCGGCTTGGAGCGGGTCTTCGAGATCAACCGGAACTTCCGCAACGAGGGCGCGGACTCCACGCATTCCCCCGAGTTCGCGATGCTCGAGACATACCAGGCATACGGCACCTATGACGACTCGGCGGTGATGACCCGGGAATTGGTGCAGGAGGTGGCCCAGGAGGCGTTCGGCACGCAGGTGGTGACCCTGGCCGACGGCACCGAATACGATCTTCGCGGTGAGTGGGCCACCGTCGAGATGTACCCCTCGCTGTCGGACGCGCTGGGTGTGCGGGTCACCCCGGAAACGTCGGTCGCCGAATTGCGCGCACTCGCGGATCGGGTCGGTCTGGAAATTCCGGAGGGCAAGGGCTACGGCCACGGGAAACTCGTCGAGGAACTCTGGGAACACCAGTATGGCGACAAGCTGTACGCGCCGACTTTCGTGCGGGACTTCCCGGTGGAGACATCCCCGTTGACCAGGCAGCATCGCAGTACGGCAGGCGTCACGGAGAAGTGGGATCTGTATGTGCGCGGCTTCGAGTTGGCCACGGGCTATTCGGAGTTGGTGGACCCGGTGATCCAGCGCGAGCGCTTCCTCGATCAGGCTCGGCTGGCCGCGCAGGGTGACGACGAGGCTATGGTGCTGGACGAGGACTTCCTCGCCGCGATGGAGCACGGCATGCCGCCGACGACCGGAACGGGTATGGGAATCGATCGGTTGTTGATGGCGCTCACGGGATTGGGAATCCGAGAAACGATACTGTTCCCAATTGTGCGTCCGGTCACCAGGTGACCAACTGGATTGCAAAGCAGCGACTCCGTCTTGGAATTTCCGGAATTCGAGGTATTCTTGCCTCGGGTAATCGGCCTAGTATGCGGGTCGCACGATTTCGAGAGGACGTTCATCTCATGGCAAAGAAGGTCACCGTTAGCCTGATCGACGATGTCGACGGTGAGTCCATCGCGGACGAGACCATCGAGTTTGCGATCGACGGTGTGTCGTACGAGATCGACCTGTCGTCGGCAAATGCGGCGAAGCTGCGCGACGGTTTGGAAGAGTGGGTTTCGAATGCGCGCCGGGTCAGCGGCCGGCGCCGGGTCAAGGCCGCCGCGGCCGCTGCGGGCGCTCCTAAGAGCCGGGTCTCCATCGACCGGGAACAAAGCGCCGCAATTCGGGAGTGGGCGCGTCGGAATGGACACAAGGTGTCCGCGCGGGGCCGCATCTCCGCCGACATCACCGACGCGTACAACAAGGCCGCGAAGGGATAGTTCTTTTTCGGCCGCCGTCCCGGCGAATCGTGCGACGCCGGGGCGGCGGTCTTGTTTGTGATAGGGCTTCGATATAGCAACGAAACCTGATCACGCGGTGCCCGTCGCGGCGGGGTGGATCGATCTTGCTCGTGGTACCCGAACGGGGCACCATGGAACCGTGCGACGGTCACTGGCGGTATGGAGAGGTGAGGTATCGGCGCAGTGACAGGATTCGTCGGATCATTCTTGCGGTTCACCGATGACGCAGGTCGGCAGCAGGAGCTCACGCTCACGCCCGATCGCGGTCGCGTCACCATCGGCCGCTCCCCGCATGCCGATCTCGCCCTGAGTTGGGATGCGGAGGTCTCCCGGCTGCACGCGGCGGTCGAGTACCTGGGTGCGCACTGGACCATCGTGGACGACGGCCTCTCCCGCAACGGCACGTTCGTCAACGGGGACCGGCTCGTCGGCCGCCGCAGGCTGATGGCGGGCGACGTCATCCGGGTCGGTACCTCGCGGGTGTCCTTTCACGACTTCGGCGGCGTGTCCGACGACATCACCCGCACCTCCACCGGCTCGATGCCCACCGCGCGGTCGCTCACCGAAACGCAGCGCTCGGTCCTGATCGCGCTGTGCCGCCCGTACAAGCACGGCGCGGGCTTCGCCACTCCCGCATCCAATCAGCAGATCGCCGAAGAGCTGTTCCTCAGCGTCGACGCCATCAAGACCCATCTGCGCGCCTTGTTCGCCAAGTTCGGGGTGGAGGATCTGCCGCAGAACCAGAAGCGGGTGCGGCTGGCTGGACTGGCCATGCAGAGTGGGCTCATTTCCGATCGGGACCTGTGAGACCTCCACCGTAGACGCTCGCTCAAGTGGTCGAGCTTCTCGACCATGGAGAGTCCCGGCGGCAACGGCTTGACTTGGAGACACAGCCGGAACCACGACGACTCCGGCCGGGTTTTCCGAGCAGGAGGAAGTTCATGACCGCCACACGTCTCGCCGCATTGGTGCTCGCCACGCTGGCGACGGGCCTGATCGCGGGCCTTTTCTACGCGTACGCCAATTCGGTGATGCCCGCGCTGGCCCGGACCGACGACCGCGCGATGATCGATGTGATGCAGAAGATCAACGTGGTGATCATCAATCCGTGGTTCATGATCGGCTTCCTGGGCACGGTCGGGTTCACCATCCTGGCCGCCGCGCTGCATCTGGGGCGCGAGCACCGGGCCACGCTGGTCTGGATCGGGCTCGCGCTGGTGCTGAACGTCATCGCCTTCGCGGTGACCTCCGGCCTGAACGTCCCGCTCAACGACCAGCTGGCCGCCGCTGGAGACCCGAGCTCGATCGCCGACCTCGCCGCGGTGCGCGCCGATTTCGAATCCGTCTGGGTGCGTTGGAACATCGTGCGCGGCGTCTTCCACACGCTGGCCTTCCTGGCGCTGTGCGGCGCGCTGTTCGTCGCGGGCGTCCAGCAGGGTAAGACCACCGCCGCGGCGGGAACGCAGGGCCACCCGGCCGCGGGGCAGTACGCGGTGCCGGACCGGTCCGGCGCGCCTGCCTTCGGTCAGAGCTAGTTTCCGCAACGACCCGCCGGAATGTGCCCCGTCTGGGCCACTGCGTGCGGTAGCTTCCCGGAAGACGAGACCGGACCGGGAGGCTATCGTGCGGCGTGTCCCAGGCTTTTCGTTGTTCATCGCTCTGCTCGCCGCGGTGTGCGCCACCGCGGGCGCGGCACACGCGCAAGAGCGCTATCCGGTCGACTACAACTTCTTCGCGGGCATCCCCGCGGAGCTGGCGAATCCGGGCGGTTCGCTGCCCGGCACCAACGACTGGTCCTGCCGGCCCGGTTCCGCGCATCCGAATCCGGTGGTTCTCGTGCACGGTACGGGTGGTGGCGCACAGACGAATTGGGGCGTGTTCGCGCCGCTGCTGGCCAACGAGGGCTATTGCGTGTACGCGTCCACCTTCGGCGCCTACGACCTGCCGTGGCCCGCGTCGGCCGTCGGAGGCATGCTTCCGATCGAGCGGAGCGCGGCGCAGCTCGCCGCTTTCGTGGACCGGGTACGCGCCGCGACCGGCGCCGCGGAGGTCGACCTCATCGGCCATTCCCAGGGCAATTTCATCGGCAACTACTTCGTCAAGCGGCTCGCGGGCGCGGCGAAGGTCGACAAGATGGTCGGGCTGGCCCCGCCCTGGCTCGGCTCGAACGCCGCAGGCATGGCGGACCTGAACGAATTCGGCACGCGGCTGGGTCTCGGCCCGTTCTTCGACGCCGTGGCCGGGTCGCCCTGCATGGCCTGCCGCCAGGTGCTGCAAGGCTCGGAGTTCGTGCGCGCGCTCAACGCCGACGGTGTGTACCACCCGGACGTGACCTACACGAACATCGCGACCGTGCTGGACGAGTTGGTGGTGCCGTACACCTCGGGGCTGGTAGCCGGGCCGCGAGTGACGAATATCGTGGTTCAGGACGGCTGCGCGACGGACTACTCTGGGCATACGGGCATAGCGGGCAGTCGAAGGGCCGCGACCTACGTGCTCAACGCGCTCGATCCCGCACATCAACGCCCCGTGCCCTGCGGTTAGGTCGACCCATACACCGGGTAGGCAGCCCAGGTCGTACGTGTGCGGTGGAGTTCTGGTCGGCGAGTGTTCTGTTCGCTGAGGGCAAAACCCGGCCGGAAACGAATCCCGCGCCGCCCACGTTATGAGTGAATGACCGTGCTGCTGCCGGTCGGCAATAGGGTGGACTGGCGGCGGCGGCATCTCCCGCCAACTAGAGTGGAGGCGGGGGCCGCAACCCCCGGGCTTCATGGCAGGCTGACGCCCACGGTTGTTGTACACAGCACACTGCGGCGTCTGTTGCCAGAATGTCGGAGCAGGAGAGTGAGGGAGCGATGTTCGAGAGGTTCACCGACCGCGCGAGGCGTGTCGTCGTCCTGGCCCAGGAAGAGGCCCGGATGCTCAACCACAACTACATCGGCACCGAGCACATCCTGCTGGGGCTGATTCACGAGGGTGAGGGCGTCGCGGCCAAGTCGCTGGAGTCGCTCGGCATTTCGCTGGAAGGCGTGCGCAGCCAGGTGGAGGAGATCATCGGCCAGGGCCAGCAGGCCCCGTCCGGGCACATCCCGTTCACCCCGCGCGCCAAGAAGGTGCTGGAGCTGAGTCTTCGCGAGGCGCTGCAGCTCGGGCACAACTACATCGGCACCGAGCACATCCTGCTCGGCCTCATCCGTGAGGGCGAAGGCGTGGCGGCGCAGGTGCTGGTGAAGCTGGGCGCCGATCTCAACCGTGTGCGCCAGCAGGTCATCCAGCTGCTGTCCGGGTACCAGGGCAAGGAACCGGTGGAATCCGGTTCGCGTGGCGAGGCGGGCACCCCGTCCACCTCGCTGGTGCTCGACCAGTTCGGTCGCAACCTGACCCAGGCGGCGCTCGAGGGCAAGCTGGACCCGGTCATCGGCCGCTCGAAGGAGATCGAGCGCGTCATGCAGGTGCTCAGCCGCCGTACCAAGAACAATCCGGTGCTGATCGGCGAGCCCGGCGTCGGCAAGACCGCCGTCGTCGAGGGCCTGGCACAGGCCATCGTCAACGGCGAGGTCCCGGAGACGCTGAAGGACAAGCAGCTCTACACCCTGGACCTGGGCTCCCTGGTCGCAGGCAGCCGTTACCGCGGTGACTTCGAAGAGCGTCTGAAGAAGGTGCTCAAGGAGATCAACACCCGCGGCGACATCATCCTGTTCATCGACGAGCTGCACACGCTGGTCGGTGCGGGCGCCGCCGAGGGCGCCATCGACGCGGCCTCGATCCTGAAGCCGAAGCTGGCCCGCGGCGAGCTGCAGACCATCGGCGCGACCACCCTCGACGAGTACCGCAAGTACATCGAGAAGGACGCCGCCCTCGAGCGCCGGTTCCAGCCGGTGCAGGTGGGCGAGCCGACCGTCGAACACACCATCAACATCCTCAAGGGTCTGCGCGACCGCTACGAGGCGCACCACCGTGTCTCCATCACCGACGGCGCCTTGGTGGCTGCGGCGACCTTGGCCGACCGCTACATCAACGACCGGTTCCTGCCGGACAAGGCGATCGACCTGATCGACGAGGCGGGCGCCCGGATGCGCATCCGTCGCATGACCGCTCCGCCGGACCTGCGCGAGTTCGACGACAAGATCGCCGAGGCGCGCCGGGAGAAGGAGTCCGCGATCGACGCGCAGGACTTCGAGAAGGCCGCGCGGCTGCGCGACAAGGAGAAGCAGCTCGTCGCCAAGCGGGCCGAGCGGGAGAAGCAGTGGCGCTCGGGTGACCTGGACGTCGTGGCCGAGGTCGACGACGAGCAGATCGCCGAGGTGCTGGCGAACTGGACCGGTATCCCGGTGTTCAAGCTCACCGAGGAGGAGACCACCCGTCTGCTCCGCATGGAGGATGAGCTGCACAAGCGGATCATCGGCCAGGAGGACGCGGTCAAGGCCGTCTCCAAGGCCATCCGCCGCACCCGCGCCGGCCTGAAGGATCCGAAGCGTCCGTCCGGCTCGTTCATCTTCGCCGGTCCGTCCGGTGTCGGTAAGACCGAGCTGTCCAAGGCGCTGGCGAACTTCCTGTTCGGCGACGACGACGCGCTCATCCAGATCGACATGGGCGAGTTCCACGACCGTTTCACCGCCTCGCGGCTGTTCGGTGCCCCTCCGGGCTACGTGGGCTACGAGGAGGGCGGCCAGCTCACCGAGAAGGTGCGCCGCAAGCCGTTCTCGGTCGTGCTGTTCGACGAGATCGAGAAGGCCCACCAAGAGATCTACAACACCCTGTTGCAGGTCTTGGAGGACGGCCGTCTCACCGACGGCCAGGGCCGGACCGTGGACTTCAAGAACACGGTGCTGATCTTCACCTCGAACCTCGGTACCTCGGACATCTCGAAGGCCGTCGGCCTGGGCTTCACGCAGAGCAATGCCGAGGGCTCGAACTACGAGCGGATGAAGCTCAAGGTCAACGACGAGCTGAAGAAGCACTTCCGGCCGGAGTTCCTCAACCGCATCGACGACGTGATCGTCTTCCACCAGCTCACCACCGACCAGATCGTCCAGATGGTGGATCTGATGATCAACCGCGTCGCCAAGCAGCTGAAGAACAAGGACATGGCGATCGAGCTCACCGAGAACGCCAAGAACCTGCTGGCCAAGCGTGGCTTCGACCCCGTGCTCGGTGCCCGGCCGCTGCGCCGCACCATCCAGCGCGAGATCGAGGACCAGCTGTCGGAGAAGATCCTCTTCGGCGAGATCGGCCCGGGCCAGACCATCTCGGTCGATGTCGAGGGCTGGGACGGCGAAGGCTCCGGCGAGGACGCCAAGTTCACCTTCACCGGCAAGGCGAAGCTGACCAAGGCTCAGACCGAAGAGAAGCCGGAAGTCGTGCTGACCGGCGCGACAGAAGGCCCCACCGAGGCCGCCGCAGGCGAGTAAATCGCAACCGAAGAGCCCGTGTCCACCTGGTGGGCACGGGCTCTTCGTATTCCGAGCTGAAATCCGGACCGTCACTCGCCTCCATGGCGGTCGCCAGGAAACTCACAGCTTCGGGTCGAGTGAAAATATTCATGCGGAAAAACTGCGCCGATAGGGACGTATTGGGGGCGTTGGTCGTGCGTCGTCACTCGCTATGCGCCGGAAAACGTATCCTGCGGGGTCTCGAGCGCCCTGCGGAATGTTAACCAAATAATTGCTAACACTCGTTCGCGCCGCATCGGGAATGTTCGCTGAAAAATTGCTGTATCTCGTATATCGGGCGCGGCGGTGTCGGGCGGCCTTTGTGGAGATCGAGTGGGTGACGGGGCGTAGTTCTTCCTGCCTACCGGGGCTCTCGAGTCCGGATTCGTAGGCCACCAGTTGGGCGCCGTCCTGCGCATTCAGTTTCGCGAGGATACAGCTGACATGGTGCGGGCGATCGCGGGCTCATGTAGGGGCGTTTCCGATTTCGGCAGCTGTGAGGCCCTCGGCGACCGGGATTATCACGTCCCGCTCGCGGCCCTCCTGTGGGCCTGGTCGCGTCGCCCGGTCAGTGGCGCGGGTGAACGGCCGGTGTGCCGGGCAGTTCGGCCGCGTCGGCGGACCGTGCCCGTGAGACGCCCGGCGTCGGACGCGCCGGGGCTGTGGTGCCCCGATTCTCGGCGGCCGTGGTGGGCGCTGCCTCGGCGCCTGCCGCCGAGACGTCCGCCGCCGCGGTGCTCTGCTGCGGCGTACCCGATGCCGCGGAGTTATGCGACGGTCTCCCCCCTGACGCGGTCCTCTCCGTCGACGCGCCCGCGGTCGTTGCGTCGCGCCCGCGCGTTCCCGCTGACGCGGTGTTCTGCGCCGGTGCCCCCGGGAGGGCAGCCCCGGTCTCGTTCGCCGCGGATTCGGGAGCCCGTGTGGGCAGCCGGGCCGCGACCCGGAACCCGCCGCTGGGGCGCGGACCCGCGGTGAGTGCGCCGCCGAGTGCATGAGTGCGGTCCCGCATGCCGATGATCCCGTTGCCGCCGCTGGCGCCGGAGCGCGATGTGGCACCGGTGGGGCGGGTGTTGTCGACAGTGATGTCGACCGAGTCCGGGGTGTAGCGCACGGTCACCGTGGCGTCGGCGCCCGGTGCGTGCCGGAGCACGTTGGTCAGCGACTCCTGGATGATCCGGGCCGCCGCCCCGTCGATGACGCTGGGCAGCTGTTGCGGGGTGCCGAGTACGCGGGTCTCCACCGTCAACCCGGTGGCGCGGGGCCGCTGCAACAGGTCGTCCAGGTCGCCGATGCTCGGCGCCGGAGCGCGCGGGGCGGGTGGCGGCTGGACGGTGGCCGCGGCCTCCTCGGGGAGGTCGTTGTCGGTCGAAGCAGGCTGGGCCGGAGCCGAACTGCGATTGGTGCGGGGGGATCGGCGGGTCCGGCGGCGGCCGGTGTCCTCCGCGCTCGCCTCGGCCGCGAGGTGTTGCCCGTCGGGCTCCGCGGTTCCGGCGCGGATTGTGTGCTGCAGCGCGTGCACTTCGGCGAGAGCGTCGCGGCTGGCATTCTTGATCGCGGTGAGCGCCGTCTCGGCCTGCTCCGGGCGCTTGTCCAGCAGTTCCAGCGCCACCGACGACTGCATGTCGATCATCGACAAGCTGTGCGCGAGCACGTCGTGCAGCTCCCGCGCCATGGCGAGGCGCTCCTCGCCGGCTCGCCGCTCACGCTGCGCTTCCTCGTCTCGGCGGGCGGCCTCGGCGTGTTGCCCGCGCGCGAGGAGCGCGGCCTTGCGCTGCCGGATCGCCTCGGCCACCAGCAGCAACGCCGAAAGCCACGCCATCAGCGCGAATACCTGCCACGGGTCGGCAGGCCGCTCCAGCAGGGTGGGCAGCGGCCAGACCAGCGCGAGACAGCCCAGCAGGACGAGCGGGTAAGTCCACCAGCGGGATCCGGCGCTCGCGGCGGTGAGGAAGGCGATGACCAGCGAGACGAAGATCGGCCCGTACCCGTAGTCCCGGAAGAAATACGCCACGCACACGGCGAGCACCATGATCAGCACGGGCCCCGGCTGCGCACGCCGCCAGATCAGCGCTACCGGCCCGGCCAGCAGCAGGAGATACCCGAGGACGTCGAGGGAGTGCACTCCCGTCTGCCGCGTGTTCGCGAAGGTGCCTCCGACCAACTGAACCGCGGCCACGACGAGCGCGACTCCCCAGTCCAAGCCGACCGAGCTGCGATCCGTAATCCCTGCCACCCGCACCCACGTAGCCTATGCGGCCCGGCCCGGATTCACGTCTGCCTGAGAACGTATTTCGGGAGAATTGCGCCGATTCGGCGTCTGCGGTGCGCTCGACGGCTGTGCGCCGACGTCCGTCCGGCAGGTCTGGCCGTGCCGGCCGGTTACCTTGTTCTGTCCGGGGCGCGGTGATCTGGCTGATGCGCGAACGCGGCCTGGCGTGAGCCACGGCAGGGAATCGACACGGTTGGTGGGCATTGTCCGTCAACGATGTCGTTTCGCGGATCGGTCACGACGCTCGGCCGTCAGCGAGAACGGTTTCGGCGATTACGCGAAGGGCGTCAGTGATCTGTTCGCAGGTCAGGCCGCGCGAGCGTTGTTGCTGATAGACCTCGGCGGCCAGCGGCGCGAGGAGTGCGTCGACCATCGCGGCCGGCTCCCGAATCCCCGCTGCCGTCAACAGCGCTCGCACATGGGCATACCAGAATCCGTAGGCGCCGGTCGCGAAGCGCGCTCCGCCGATTTCCGCGCCCAGCACGAGATGCGCGTGCGCGTCGAGCAATTCGACCATCGCCGCGTAGAACGCGGCCAGCCTTCGCGCGGGAGGAGCTCCGGGCCCGAGCGGCGGCGGGCCGGAGAGCAGTCGCTCTTGCAGTGCCCGCTCATGCTCGTCGAGCAGGGCTACCGCGACCGACGTGGTATCCGGATAGCGCCGGTACAGGGTGCCCCTGCCGACGCCCGCGGCCTTCGCGATGTCGTCCATCGTCACCGCCCGTGGGTCCCGCGTGGCGAAGAGTTCCGCGGCGGCGGCGAGCACTTTGGCGCGGTTGCGTGCCGCGTCCGCGCGTTCGGGCGGGGCCGCCGACGGGTCCGGCCCGGTGGCGGCGAGCAGGTCGGATCGGGGTTCCATGCCCCGACTGTAGCGGACTGGGCAATAAGTGGACAACATGTCCACTTATATTCTATCGTCGATTTCGGATGATTCGGACAGCGTGTCCACTTACTCGGAGGTTGACCATGAGCACTCTGTTGCACCTCGACGCCAGCGCCCGGCGGCACTCGATCAGCCGGGAGTTGAGCGCCGCCTTCGCCGAGGCGTGGCGCGTACGCCATCCGGACAGCGACTACCGCTACCGCGACCTCGCGGCCGAGCCGGTGCCGTTCATCGGGGAGGCGTGGACGCAGCTGTGTGACGCGGTGCTCGCCTTGCCGAGCACGGACGCGCGTCGGATCGGTGAGTTGGTTCGTACCCCGCAGCAGGCCGCCGCGTGGGAGATCGTCGAGCCGCTGCTGGCGGAGTTGCTCTCGGCGGACGTGATCCTGATCGGAACCCCGATGTACAACTACTCGATCCCGGCCTCGCTCAAAGCATGGCTGGACCAGGTCACCTTTCCGCGAATGTCGCTGGAGCACCGAAGGTTCATCGTGACGAGCGCCCGTGGTGGCGCGTACTCGCCGGGCGCTCCCAAAGCGGCCTACGACTACCAGGAGCGCTTCCTGCGAGACTTCTTCGCAGGTCATTTCGCCGTCTCCGACACCGTGTTCGTACACGCGGAACTCGCCAATTCCCGCCAAGATCCGGTGCTTGCGAATCGGCGTGCCGAGCACGACGAGTCCTACGCCCGAGCGTTGGCGACCGTTCGGGATCTGGCCGGGGAGTACTGAGATGAACTGGGTAGTCCTCGCCGTCGCCGGTCTGGTGGAGATCGCTTGGTCGCAAAGCATCAAACCGACCGAGAACTTCACCAAACCGGTGCAGACCCTGATCTGCTTCGTTCTGGGGGCCGCCGCCGTGTACCTGCTGTCCCGGGCCATGCAGACGTTGCCGGTCGGCACCGCCTACGCGGTGTTCACCGGGATCGGCGCCCTCGGGGCGATCACCCTCGGTGTCCTCGTCCACAAGGATCCGCTCGGTGCGGGCCGCGTGCTGGCGCTCGCGTTGATCCTCGGCGGCATCGTGCTGGCCAGGCTCACCAATCCGGCGTGACGGCACGGATTCGCTTGGTGCGCCCGGGGTTTACCGGCGTGTGCGAGCGATGCGCCGACGCGCGAGTGATCGGCGAACCGGTAGGCCGGGGCGAGGCGGCCGGGGTAGGTTCGTGCTGAATCGTCAAACGATCATCGGCGAAAGGACCGTGATGCCCACACGTACCGCGCGTACTGCCTGGACCGGCACCCTGCAGGAGGGTTCGGGACAGGTCGAACTGGCCAGTTCGGGGGTCGGAAAGTACGACGTGTCGTTCCCCAAGCGTTCCGCGGAGGAGGCCGACGGCACCACCAGCCCGGAGGAGCTGATCGCGGCCGCGCACTCCTCCTGCTACGCGATGGCGCTCTCGGCGCAGATCGGCAATGCCGGTGGCACCCCGGAAAGCTTGGACGTCACGGCCGACGTGACGCTCGGCCCCGACCCGGCGGGCGGCTTCCGGATCACCGGGATCAAGTTGACCGTCCGCGGTCGCGTCTCCGGCATCGACGCCGACGCCTTCCAAGCCGCCGCCGAGGCCGCAAAGGCGGGGTGCCCGATCAGCAAGGCACTGGCCGGGGTCGACCACATCACCCTCGACGCCGCTCTCGACTAGTTCTCGCACCACCGCTTCGTGCCCCGCGCCTTCGGTCGGAGGAGCGGGGCACGAACGCGTGAGGGGAGTCAGCGCTTGCGGAAGTAGCGGCGGGCCGGGCGGGTGTAGAGGGCGGGTACGGCGATCAGCACCGCGATGACGTGGACGCTGCGGAGACTCGCGAGCGGCACGGACGCCGGTGACGCGTCCCGGAAGAGGTCGCGCAGTTCGTTGGCGGACATGGCCGCGGCAAGCGGTTCGACGATCAGTGACAACAGGCCGAATACGCCGATGCCGACGGCGATCAGCAGGCGGGCCCAGCGGTCGCCGCGGGTCATGCGCACCGCCACGACCAGCACCAGAAGGTAGATCGCCGTGCGCACCGCCAGTCCGGCGGCAATGGTCGTCCGGTCGGTTTCGGGGAAAGCGAGCGCGGCCCGCACGACGGCTTCGGCGATGCCCGCCGCCAAGGCGACCGCCAAGGCGGCGAACGCGACGCGAACGGGGCGCGGTGGCGCAGCGGGGTGGTCACGCGACGATGCGGGCCAGACGGAAAAGGCGGTGCCGGTCATGGGGCCGACACTGCCTCAGCGTTTCCGGACGCGAATCACTCCGCGGTAGCGACGGCTGCCCCTACGGCGGTATCGGTGCGCGTAGCGAACTCGGTGAGGGCCGCGAAGCCCAAGGCCAAGCAGGCCCACAGCGTCGCCGTCTCGGCCAGTGACGCCACCCGGAACTGCCACAGCAGGGTGGCCGGGAAGTCCGCGCCCACCTCGTTCACACCGGGAAGCAGGACATAGCCGAGCGCGGTCACCAGCACGAACGCCGCGACGCCGCCGATCAGCCGGAACGTGGGAAGTTGGGCGCGCAGCGCGGTGAACACCGCCACCGCCGTGCCGACCGCCACGATCCCCAGCAGCACCGCCGCCAGCCACAACAGGGTGCGCTCGTCGACGGTGTCCGGATCGCCCACCGCGGGCGGGTTCGCCGGGTACTTGAAGAACGGGACCGCGACGATCGCGGCCCATCCCGCCAGACCGAGCAGCAACGTGAGCCGCGGCCCGGACAGCGTGGTGTAGCGCCGCGCGAAATGTGCGACAGAGGCGAAGACGGCGCCGAGCGCGACCCCGGCCAGTCCGAGCGCGAGGAATTGGCCGAACTTCTGGCCGCCGCGGCTCACCAGCGGTTCTTCCTCGTCACCGTGGGAATGCCCGCCCGGGGATTCGGCATGCTCGCCGTGTGTGTGCCCGGCGGCGGAACCCGCTTCCTCGATGGCGATGGCGGCGTCGAGTTTTGGTTCGCCGACGAAGTAACCGACTGTCGCGGCCAGCAGTCCGGCGATGAGGCCGGCCAGCAGGCCACGAAGCAGCAGTGTTCGGAGCGAACCGATCAGTGGCACGGAAGCCCCAGCAGGTGGCGTCCGTCGTGCATCAGCTCGTGCAAATACATCCCGCTGCGCGAGATGAGGCCCTGGTCGAATCCGACCAGGTAGAGCGTGAGCAGTGCGAGAAGAACGACACCGACCGTGACGAGCACGGTGGCCAGGGAGTCGGTTGCCCGGCTGGGTGAATGCGCGATGGCCATTCGAGTCCTCCTTGGGATACGCGTCCCGTCGGGTGGTGGGCGCGACGGTGCCGGTGTCTGGCTTTCCGGCACCGGACTCGGTGCATGGAACACAGTGGCGCGACCGCTCCGGAATCTCACCGGAATTACCGCATCACCCTCGCGTTTGTCCTTCGAACTGTGACATCTCACCGACCTCGGCGTCAACAGTGTCCGGCACGGGCGTACCACGGTGCCGGGCGAGTCGCCGGGCAGGCGGACCTGCCCGGCACCGAGTATTCGGCTCAGTCCGCCGGATTCGCGTCCACGTCCAGCACGACCTCGAACTCGAGCAGGGACGCGCCCGTCGAGACCGGCTTCTGGCGCTCGCCCGCGTGCGCCTCGCGGGCGGGCCCGTCCCGCCAGGCCGCGAAGGACTCTTCCGAATCCCACTGGGTCACAACGAAGTACCGCTTCTCACCGGCGACCGGGCGCAGCAGCTGGAAGCCGAGGAAGCCGGGTGAGCCCTCGACCGCGTGCGCACGGTGGGCGAACCTCTTCTCCAGCTCGGGGCCGGCGCCCTCGGGAACCTCGATCGCGTTGATCTTCACAACAGCCATGCGTCCAAGCTAGCGGCTGACGCCCAGCAGATGCTCGGTGCCTCGTATTGTCGAACCGATGTTGCACGACGAAGGCGGAGCAGGCGCGCCGATCCTGCTGCTGCACGGACTGATGGGCAGCGCCCGCACTTGGCGCGATCACCTGGGCTGGCTGCGCGAATACGGTCACGTCTACACCTTCGACGCCGCCGGGCACGGCAGGGCGGCGCCTGCGGAACTGACGACCGAGGCATTCGTCGCCGACCTCGCCGCGGGCACCGCCGCGATCACCGAGCCGATGGTGGTGATCGGACATTCGATGGGCGCGCTGCACGGCTGGGTGTTCGCCGCGACGCACCCGGACCGGGTCCGGGCGCTGGTGATCGAGGACATCGCGCCGGATTTCACCGGACGCACCGCCGCCGGATGGGCGGCGATGATCGAGGCGTGGCCGCAGCCGTTTCCCGACGACGAGGCCGTGCTGGCCTTCTTCGGCCCGGTCGCCGGGCGGTACTTCCTGAACTCGTTCCAGCGCGGGCCGCGGGGATACCGGCTGCACGGTTCGGTCGCGACCTTCCGCGACATCTCCGAGGAGTGGGGTACGCGCGACTTCTGGCCGCAATGGCATGCGGTGCGAGTGCCCGCCTTGCTGCTGGAAGGCGAGCACAGCATCACTCCGCCGGGACAGATGCGGCAGATGGTCGCCGCGCATCCAGGCGCCGACTACGTCCTGGTCCTCGGCGCGGGACACCTCGTGCACGACGACCAACCGGAGTTCTACCGGGCCGAGGTCGAGCGGTTCCTGCGGCGCGTGCTCGGCGGCTAGGGGCGAAGCGACCGGCGACGAGTAGTTCGGCCGCGGGGCTGCGGCCGAACCGCTCGCGGGCGGTTCCAGCTCAGCTGTTCGCCACGGGGGTGCCGCCCTCGCCCGCCAAGGCGAACAAGCCGTCGGGCGTCTGTTCGATCAGGCCGTCCACCAGCAACGAGTCCAGCGCGCGGTCGCGCTGGCCCGGGTCGCGAGTCCAGGCCAGGTCCAGACGCATCCGCTCCACCGGTCCGGTGGCGTGGCGCAGGACGTCCAGCAGGCGACCGCGTGCTTGGCGGTCGGTGCCCTCGTATTTCTGGGTGCGGCGGACCACCTCGCTCACCGGTCTGCCAGCGGTGACCCACGCGCAGCTCAGCAGCGGGCAGCGCGAGC
This sequence comes from Nocardia sp. CY15, assembly GCF_009829295.1. Taxonomy (NCBI): domain Bacteria; kingdom Bacillati; phylum Actinomycetota; class Actinomycetes; order Mycobacteriales; family Nocardiaceae; genus Nocardia; species Nocardia sp. CY15. The sequence continues at coordinate 110,333 of NZ_VUOT01000010.1, read as the reverse complement.
AATCGGGGGTGCGGGCGGTGCACACGGTCGCGCCCAGTTCCATCAGGGCCGCGGAGAACACGGCGGCGCGGTCGACCTGGAGCGGCAGCAGCGCTTCGGTTTCCGGCAGGTCCCGGGAGGACGGGTTGCCCGCTTCCGCGCGGCCGTGCACCGCCCTGGCAACCACACGGCGGACGTTGGTGTCCACCACCGGAACCCGTTGACCATAGGCGAAACAGGCGACGGCGCGCGCGGTGTAAGCGCCGATCCCCGGCAGACCGAGCAGCACGTCCACGTCGGCGGGCACTTCGTCACCGTGCTCGGCCGCCAGTACCGTGGCGCACTCGTGCAGCCGCAGCGCTCGACGCGGATAGCCCAGCTTGCCCCAGGCGCGCAGCACCTCGGCCTGTGCGGAGGCGGCCATCGCCGAGGGGACCGGCCAGCGCGCCACCCACTCCCGCCAGATCGGTTCGACCCGCACGACCGGGGTCTGCTGCAGCATGATCTCGCTCATCAGGATCTGCCACGCGGTGACGCCGGGCCGCCGCCACGGCAGATCACGCGCGGTCTCCCCGTACCAGTCCAGCAACGTGTCCGCGTCGATGCCCTTCGGCACGCCCTTCCGCACTGCCCTCACTATCCCTGTCCTACTGCCGCCAGGCGGTATTTGCCCACCTGTAACCAATCGAACTCGCTGGTAACGCAAGTGTTGTGCACAATGGTCGGTATGCCGGATTCCAACCCGATCAGTGCCTGGAAGTCCTTGCGTGAAGGCAACGAGCGTTTCGTCAGCGGTGCGCTGCTGCATCCTAGCCAGGGTGCCGCGCACCGGGCCAAGCTCGTCAGCGGCCAGCATCCGCAAGCGATCTTGTTCGGTTGCGGCGACTCCAGGGTCGCCGCCGAATTGATCTTCGACCAGGGCCTCGGCGACATGTTCGTGGTGCGCACCGCGGGCCATGTGGTCGACAGCTCGGTCCTCGGTTCGATCGAATACGGGGTGCAGGTGCTCAACGTGCCGCTCATCGTAGTGCTCGGGCACGACAGTTGCGGAGCCGTGAAGGCCACCATCGACGCGCTGGACGGCGGCGAGGTGCCGGGCGGGTTCATCCGCAGCGTGGTCGAGCGGGTCACGCCGTCCATTCTGATCGGACGACGCGAAGGCCTGTCCACCGTCGACGAGATCGAGGCCAGGCACGTCGTGGAGACCAGCCGCCTGCTCATGCAGCGGTCGATGATCATCTCCCAGGCGGTGGCGACCGGTGAGTGCGCCATCGCCTCCGTCACCTACAAGCTGGCCGAGGGCAAAGTGCAGTTGCACCGCGTCGTGGGCAACATCGGCGAGGAGGTCTGACCGGCGGCGCGCCCGCGATTCGCCCAGCGTGCCGGCGGAATGTACTCGTCGCTGCTGGGGGCGGGTGGCCGACACGCCGTGCCCCTGAGACGATGCGCCCGATTCTGCCCTTACCGTTGAGGCGTGCTGGAACCGAATGGACCGCTGCCACCGGAGATCTATTGGCGTCGCCGCGCGTTCGCCATCGGAGTTCTGGTGGTCGCGCTGGCGCTGGTGATCTGGGTCGTGCTCGCGGTCGCGCGCGGCGGTGACTCGCCCGGTGACACCAAGTCCGCCGGGTCCAGCTCGGTCGTGGCCAAGCCCGCCGACGCGGCGGCCAAGCCGTCGGGGGATTCCGGCGCGGCGAAGTCCTCCGCGGCGAGCACCAGCGCCGCAGCGGCGGGCCCTTGCCCGGACCAGTCGCTGGCGATCAAGGTGACCGTCGAGCAGCCCACCTACAAGACCGGTGAGCAGCCGGTGTTCGGCATCGTCATCACCAACATCTCGTCGGTGGCGTGCACCCGCGACATGGGCTCGGGTCTGCAACAGGTTTCGGTGCACACGCTCGACGGCCAGCGGCGCCTGTGGTCGAGCACCGACTGCTACCCCGACGGCCAGCCCGACGTCCGCACGATGAATCGCGGTGAGCAGGCGGCGTTCACGGTGACCTGGTCGGGCTCTACTTCCCAGCCCAATTGCGCGGGCGAGCGTGTCCAGGTCCCGCCGGGGGCCTACAACGTCGTTGCGCAACTGGGGTCGGTACGCAGTGCGGCCGAGCCGTTCAACATCGCCTGAGTCGTCTCGGTTTCCAGCGGCTACGACGCTGGGTGTTCTGAATGGCTCATGATGGTGACGTGCCCGGCAGCCGGTCGAATCAGATGGCGGCCTCTTCCGGGGCGGCGCGGAGTTTGCGTAGACCGGCTATGCGGATGGCGGAGCGGAGGTCGGTGACCTCGTGGATCCTCATGGTGCTTTTCACCGGGGTGAGTCCGGGAGGCACCAAGGCGGTGGTGAAGCCCAGGCGTTCGGCTTCGGCGAGTCGGCGGTTGAGGCCGGTCACCTTGCGGACCTCGCCCGCGAGTCCGACCTCGCCCAGGATCACCCAGCCCGGCGGAATCGCGACGTCGGACTCCGCGCTGGCGATGGCGAGCGCGATGGCCAGGTCGGCCGACGGCTCGACCAGCCGCATACCGCCGACCGTCGCGGCGTAGACGTCGCTCTTGCCGAGGAATACCCGGCCACGGCTCTGCAGGACCGCAAGCACCATGGCGACCCGGTTGTAGTCCAGTCCGCTCACCGCGCGCCGCGGCTGCGGTATCTCGGTCTTCACGGTCAGGCCCTGCACCTCGCCGACCAGCGGGCGCTTGCCGTCCATCGCGACGGTCACCGCCGTGCCGGGCACCGAATCCGTCCGGTGGTGCAGGAACAGGCCGGACGGGTCGTCGACACAGGCGATGCCGTCCTCGTGCAGCTCGAAGCAACCCACCTCGTCGGCGCTGCCGAAGCGGTTTTTGATGCCGCGCACCATGCGCAGCGTGGAGTTCTTGTCGCCTTCGAAGTGCAGGACGACGTCGACCAAGTGCTCGAGCGTGCGCGGGCCCGCCACGCTGCCGTCCTTGGTGACGTGCCCGACCAGCAGCACCGCGATCCCGCTGGCCTTGGCCAGCGAGGTCAGCGCGGCGGTCACCTCGCGTACTTGGGTGACACCGCCGATCACGCCGTCCACCTGCGGGGCGAGCATGGTCTGGACCGAGTCGACCACCAACAAGGTCGGACGCACCTGCTCGACGTGTCCGAGCACGATCGACAGATCCGATTCGGACGCCAGATAGACCCGGTCGTGCACCGCGCCGGTGCGATCGGCCCGCAACCGGACCTGCCCCGCCGACTCCTCCGCGGTGACGTACAGCGCCTTCTCGTCACGCTGGGCCGCCCAGCGATGCGCCACCTCGAGCAGCAGCGTCGACTTGCCCACCCCCGGCTCGCCGGACAGCAGCACCACGGAGCCGGGCACGACCCCGCCGCCGAGCACTCGGTCCAGCTCGGTGACGCCCGTCGGCCTGGCTCTGGTGACCTTCGAGTCGATCTGGGAGATAGGCGCGGCCGCGGTGCTCGGCAACATCGCCTTGCGTCCCGGTGAACCGACCGCGCCCGCCCCGACGACTACTTCGTCGACGGTGCCCCATGCGCCGCACTCAGGGCACTTGCCGACCCACTTGGCGACTTCATGGGAGCAGGCGGAGCAGCGGAAGGTCGGCTTGGTCTTGGCCACACCGGCACCATACGCACCGCCGCTGACAGTGTTCGTCTTCCAGCGACTGCGCCGGGACTCAGTGACCGCCGCCGTGTCCGGCTTCGGCCGGGCCGGACTTGTCGGACTGGTGGCGCTCGGTGTGCAGCCCCGCGTCGACGGGGACCTGGACCTGGACGGTGCCGTTCTGCTTGAAGTTGAACGAGACGTTGTAGGTCAGGCCGGGAGTGATGTCCCTGGTCAGGCCGGTGATCTCGATCATGATCGGCTCGGCCTCGGGGTCGGCGGCGGGCTGGGAGCCGTGCTCGTCCGAACCGTGCGAATCGGCGGTGGTGGTCGGCGCGGTGGTGGTCGGCGCGGCGGGGCGCGCAGTGGTGGTGGGTGCTCCGGCGGTGGTGGTCGGCGCTGCGGTGGTGGTCGGCGCGGCCTCGCGCTTGACCGGGTGATCGGCTGCGACGACGGTCTGCTGGGGGGCGATCTCGACGACGGACTTGCCGGCGGCCGAGGTGATCTTGACGGTGCCGAGGTCGGTGGTGATGCTGGTCAGCTCGTCGCGAACGGACTCGCTGTTGTTGATGACCGACAGCGCGATGAGCGCCTTGCCGCCCTTCGCGTTGTTGTAACCGGTGCCCTCGGCCGGGTACACGATGTGCACGTTGCGCAGCGCGATGCGGCCGACGTCGGCGTAATTGCCGTTCACGGCGGCGACCTGGTCGGCGGTCTGCGAGATCTGGCCCGCGCCGCAGCCGGACAGCGCGATCGCCGCTCCGGCGGCGAGTGCGGCAACCGTCACCATGCGACGTCGCGCCCCCTTCGGGGCGGTCACAGCTTTCAGGGCAGTCACGGGTTGTCCCTCCATGTCGACCGGGCTCTGCTCCGCGCGGGAGCGTAGTAACTAGGCAGCGTAGTAGTTCCCTCGGCGGCGCGGGCGCGGGGGCTGTGTCAACTCCACCTCCGGTGGCTGGTCGACTCAGCCTCCGGCGGCTGGCCGACTCAGCCTCCGGCGGCTGGCCGACTCAGCCTCCGGCGGCTGGCCGAACTCCGCCTCCGGTGGCGTGCGCGGGACATCCTGGAGCGCGGCGGCGTGCGGCAGGGCAGGGGAGCGGTCCCCGACACTCGGCGCTTCGATAACAGTTCGGTCGAGGTTCGGGAGATTGCCACGAAGGTGCCGGGCCACCACGGGCGGGCGACGCCGGTAGAGCCGGGAGATAACTCGTTCCGGCACAACGTAATGCACACCGCCTGGCATCTGTCAAGCCCTGCGGTTGCCTCGTTGTGGCCCTGACCTGCACAGTTGATCGCGCCGTTATCGAGTCGCATGTTAAACTGTGAACATCGAAAGGGGCACGGGACACATGATTTTTAAGGTCGGAGACACCGTCGTTTACCCCCACCACGGAGCGGCGCTGATCGAAGCAATCGAGACTCGCACCATCAAGGGTGAGCAAAAAGAGTATCTGGTCCTGAAGGTCGCCCAAGGCGATCTCACTGTTCGGGTTCCCGCGGAGAACGCCGAATACGTCGGCGTGCGTGACGTCGTGGGTCAGGAGGGTCTCGATCGGGTCTTCCAGGTGCTTCGTGCGCCGCATACGGAGGAGCCGACCAACTGGTCCCGCCGCTACAAGGCCAACCTGGAGAAGCTCGCCTCCGGCGATGTGAACAAGGTGGCCGAGGTCGTTCGCGATCTGTGGCGCCGGGAGCAGGACCGCGGCCTCTCCGCGGGTGAGAAGCGCATGCTGGCCAAGGCTCGGCAGATCCTGGTCGGTGAGCTCGCGCTGGCCGAAGGCACCGATGACGGCAAGGCTGAGACCCTGCTCGATGAGGTCCTCGCAGCGGCTTCCTGACCGTGAACACACCTGACAACGGTGTCCGTTCCACCGACGGACCCGTCGTTGCTCTGGTGCCTGCCGCCGGCCGTGGCGTGCGTCTGGGTGAATCGAAACCCAAGGCGTTCGTCGCGGTCGGCGGCACACCCATGGTCCGGCTCGCCGTCGAAGGCTTGATCGCCTCCGGCGTGGTCGACCGGATCATCGTGATGGTTCCCACCGAGCTCGTCGACAGCGCCGTTGCCCTGCTGCCGCCCTCGGATTCGGTGCAGGTGGTCGTCGGCGGCGCCGAACGCATCGACTCGGTGCGAGCGGGTCTCGCCGCCGCGCCCGACGCCGCCTACTTCTTGGTGCACGACGCCGCCCGCGCCCTCACGCCGCCCGAGCTCATCGCTCGCGTCGCGGCGGAGTTGCGTGCGGGCCGTCCTGCCGTGGTTCCCGGGCTTCCGGTAGCCGACACCATCAAGTCCGTCGACGCGGCCGGTGCGGTCACCGGCACTCCCGACCGCGCCCGGTTGCGCGCCATCCAGACGCCGCAGGGTTTCGCGGCCGATCTGCTGCGTTCGGCCTACGCGACCGAGGGCATCCAGGCCACCGATGACGCGGGGCTGGTGGAGCGGCTCGGTGTCGGAGTCCACACGATTGCCGGCGACCCGCTGGCCTTCAAGATCACCACTCCGCTCGACCTCCGGCTCGCCGACGCGGTGCTCGACGGTGCGAGCGTCGGACGGGCGGTGACGCCGTGACCATGCGCGTCGGCATCGGCAGCGACGTCCATCCGATCGAAGCGGGCCGGCCCTGCTGGATGGCCGGTCTGCTGTTCGACGGTGACGACGGCTGCGCGGGTCATTCGGACGGTGACGTCGCCGCACACGCGCTGTGCGACGCGCTGCTGTCCGCGGCGGGCCTCGGCGATGTCGGCGCGGTGTTCGGCACCGGACGCCCGGAATGGGCGGGTGTCTCCGGCGCGGCCATGCTGAAGGAAGTGCGCAGGCTGCTGGGCGAAGCGGGCTTCGAAGTGGTCAACGCCGCGGTGCAGGTGATCGGCAATCGTCCCAAGATCGGGCCCCGGCGCGCCGAAGCGCAAAAGGTGCTCGGCGAGCTGCTCGATGCCCCTGTTTCGGTGTCCGGCACCACCACCGACGGCCTCGGTCTGACCGGCCGCGGCGAGGGCGTCGCCGCTGTGGCGACGGCCCTGCTGCAAGCCTGTCGTTGATCCTGCTCCGGCGGACCCGAGCCGGTCCGTGAACGACCGTATACACCAGCTAGGATCGACTGCCGTGACGCTGCGCCTCTTTGACACCGACACGCGGACCGTGCGCGATTTCGCGCCCTTGGTCCCCGGCCGTGCGTCGGTGTACCTCTGTGGCGCCACCGTGCAGGGTGAACCGCACATCGGCCATGTGCGCAGCGGAGTCGCGTTCGATGTGCTGCGACGCTGGTTGCTGGCGCACGACTTCGACGTCTGGTTCATCCGCAATGTCACCGATATCGAGGACAAGATCCTGACCAAGGCCGCCGAGGCGGGCAGGCCGTGGTGGGAGTGGGCCGCCACGCACGAGCGCGCCTTCGACCGCGCCTACGAACGGCTCGGCGTGCTGCCACCGTCCGCGGAGCCCCGTGCCACCGGCCACATCACCCAGATGGTCGAGATGATGCGGCGGCTGATCGACCGCGGTCACGCCTACGCCTCCGCGGGGAATGTCTACTTCGACGTGGTCAGCTTTCCCGACTACGGCAAGCTGTCGGGCCACCGGCTCGATGACGTGCACCAAGGTGAGAGCGCGGGCGAGGGCAAACGCGACCCCCGCGACTTCACCCTGTGGAAGGCGGCCAAGCCGGGCGAGCCCAACTGGCCGTCGCCGTGGGGCCCCGGCCGCCCCGGCTGGCACCTGGAGTGCTCCGCGATGGCCGGGTTCTATCTCGGCCCGGAATTCGACATCCACTGCGGTGGCATGGACCTGGTGTTCCCACACCACGAGAACGAGATCGCCCAGTCGAAGGGCGCGGGCGACGGATTCGCCAGGTACTGGCTACACAACGGCTGGGTGACCATGGGCGGGGAGAAGATGTCCAAATCACTGGGCAACGTGCTCTCCGTGCCGAACGTCCTTAAGCAGGTGCGTGCCGTCGAGCTGCGGTTCTACCTCGGCAGCGCGCACTACCGCTCGATGCTGGAGTACTCCGACAAGGCGCTGCACGACGCGGCGCAGTCCTATCAGCGCATCGAGGCGTTCGTGAACCGGGTGGTGGACCGGGCCGGCGAGATTCCGGTCGGCAAGTGGACCGACGCGTTCGCCGCCGCCCTCGACGACGACCTCGCGGTGCCCAAGGCCCTGGCGGAGATCCACCGCGCCGTGCACGAGGGCAACAAGGCGTTGGAAGTCGGCGCGATCGACTTCGCGCGCGATCTGGCGAGCCAGGTGCGCGCCATGCTCGGCGTCCTCGGTGTCGACCCGCTCGACCCGCACTGGTACGCCCCGAGCGATTCCTCCGCCGCGCTCGACGCGCTGGACGTGCTGGTGCGCGCGGAACTCGACCGCCGTCAGGAGGCCCGGGCCACCAAGGACTGGTCGACCGCCGACGCCGTGCGCGATCGGCTCCAGTCCGCGGGCATCGACGTCACCGACACCGCCAGCGGTCCCGAATGGGCCCTCGGCGCACCGCAATCCGGAAAGGCCAAATGATGGCAGGCAATTCGCAGCGCCGAGGTGCGGTTCGCAAGAGCGGTAGCAAGAAGGGCGCCGTGGTCGGCTCCGGCGGCAAGCGCAGGCGCGGGCTGGAGGGGCGTGGCGCGACGCCGCCCGCCGAGATGCGCACCAAGCATCCCGCCGCCAAGCGAGCGGCGGTGAAAGCCAAGAGCGCGCAGGCTCGTTCGTCCGCGCGCGGCGGGGCCAGGCCCGCGGGACGCAAGAGCGATGACGGTCCGGAGTTGGTGCTCGGGCGCAATCCGGTGGTCGAGTGCCTGCGTGCGGGTGTGCCCGCGACGGCGCTGTACGTCGCGGTGGGCACCGAGAACGACGACCGGTTGACCGAGAGCGTGCGGTTGGCCGCCGATACGGGCATCTCGATCCTGGAGGTGCCGCGCACCGACCTGGATCGAATGAGTTCCAATGGATTGCACCAGGGCGTCGCTCTTCAGGTGCCGCCGTACCGCTACGCCCACCCGGACGACCTGCTCGACCGGGCACGTGGTTCCGCGGAGCCCGCGCTGCTGGTCGCGCTGGACAATATCTCCGATCCGCGCAACCTCGGTGCGGTGGTGCGTTCCGTGGCGGCCTTCGGTGGGCACGGCGTCCTGATTCCGCAGCGGCGCAGCGCGAGCGTCACCGCGGTCGCCTGGCGTACCAGCGCGGGCGCCGCCGCTCGGCTCCCGGTCGCCCGCGCGACGAATCTCACGCGCACACTGAAGGATTGGGCGGCTCAGGGAGTTCAGATCGTCGGCTTGGACGCGGGTGGCGACACCACCTTGGACGACTTCGACGGCCGCGAGCCGATCGTGATCGTGGTCGGCTCGGAGGGCAAGGGCCTTTCCCGCCTGGTCCGGGAGTCGTGTGACTCGATCTTGTCGATTCCGATGGCGGGCCCGGTGGAATCGCTGAACGCGTCGGTCGCCGCCGGAGTGGTGCTCTCCGAAGTCGCCCGGCAACGCCGCGCCTGAGGACGTTGCGCCGCTCGTCCGGCCTGCCTGCCGTCGACCGCGGAAGCGTGTGCTGCCTGCCGACGGCGGCGATGGCCAGGTGCGAGCCGCTCTCGGGGACCCCATGCCCTGTTCCCTTGCGCGACAACTTGTTTCGCAGGAACGCGGGTAACTCACCGCGTAGTCCTAGAACCGGATCGGGCGCCGAACCCAAGACCTGCAAGGGAATCCGGCGATACCCGACTCGTATGGCCTAAAGACCCGGAGAGGCGGACGAGCCCAGTAGAATTCGGCTGGTGGTGATACCCAATCAGCCCATCGGTTCGCCGGTCGAGCATCCGAACGCGACGGCGGTCTTGTTTCTCGGCGCGGTGAGCGTCTTCTGCTGCGGCGTGCTGGGGCCGGTGGCGTGGGCACTGGGGCGGCGCGCGCTCGACCAGATCGAGGAATCCGGCGGTGCGCTCGGTGGTCGCGCCCAGGTGATGGTCGGCTACATCCTCGGCATCGTCGGCACCGTTCTGATGATCATCTTCGCGGTGCTGTTCCTGCTCATTCTCCTCGGCGGCAACGCCTGAGCCGCGCAGCCGGACGGAGGCCGTCCACCGCGGTCGAGACAGTCGCACAGCGGGCGAGTGCGGCGCGACTGCGCCGAAGCTCCGCGCCGGGCCGAGTCCCTAATCCAGGCTGGGCCGCTCGCGGTCCGCTGCATCCCAGGCGGGCCATTCCGTGCTGACGCTGCCGGACCAGCTGGGCTGTCTGCGATCCCGGAAGGCTGCCATGGCCTCGCCGCCGTCGATGCTCTTGGTCGCATGCTGGTTGAGTTCGGTCTCCAGTTGACCGACCACCGTGGGGCTCATTCCGAGCCCCTCCCAGAGCAGCCGCTTGGATAGCGCCACCGGTAGCGGGGCCGAGCCGTTCGCGATGTCGTGCGCAACGGCGAGGGCGGTCGGTAACACCTCGCTCGCGGGCAGCGAGCTGTTGGCCAAGCCCATCGCTTTGGCTTCGTCACCATCGAACGTGCGCCCGGTCAGCATGATGTCGGCGGCGTTGGCCATGCCGACGAGCCTGGGTAGCGTCCAGTGCGCGTAGCCGTCGGCCACGACGCCGCGGCGGACCTGGTTCAGCCCGTACACCGCGTCGCGCGCCAGGTATCGCAGGTCGCATTGCAGGGCCAGCGCCAAGCCGATGCCCACCGCGTGGCCGTTCACGGCCGCGATCACCGGTTTGCGCACTCGCCACGGAGGCGGGGCGATCGTGGCGCTGACCTCCCCGACTCGATTGGATAGGTCCGCGCCCGCGCAGAACGCGGGCGGGGTGCCGGTGACGATCACGGCACGGATGGCGTCTTCCGCATCGCAGCGTTGCAATGCGGCGCCCAATTCGGCGGCCATCGTGGGAGTGAACGCGTTCTGCTGCGCGGGCCGATTGAGCGTGAGCACGGCGACGCCCCGGGAGACATCGACGTGCAGTTCCGAACTCATGCCTCAGGATGTTAGCCGACGGACGCGGACCTGACGTGGGGCCGAAAGTCCTCCGCTATCCGCGCAGGACCTTTCGCCCGATGGCGTACTTGTGCACCTCGGTCGGCCCGTCGTAGAGCCGGAACGCGCGCATGTCCCGGAAGATCATCTCGACCACCGTCTCGTCGCTGATGCCGATGCCGCCGAGCACCTGTACACACCGGTCGGCGACCTTGAACAGTTCCTCGGAGACGAACGACTTGGCGATCGAGCTCTCGTGCCGCGCCTTCGCCCCGTTGTCCATCAGCCAGCAGGCGTGCCAGATGGTCAGCCTGCACTGGTGCAGCGCGATCTCGTTATCGGCCAGCATGAACGACACGCCCTCGTGTTCGCCGATCGGCTTGCCGAACGCGGTGCGGGTGCGCGCGTGCTCGACCGCGATGCTCTGGGCGCGTTCGGCGGCGCCGAGCCAGCGCATGCAATGGGTCAAGCGGGCCGGTGCGAGCCGGAGCTGGGCGTAGCGCAGCGCCTGGCCCGCCTCGCCGAGCAGCGCCTCCCTGGGCAGGACCAGGTTGTCGAAGCGGACAACACCGTGCCCGGCGACGTAGTTGCGGTCCATCGTGTTCATCGTGCGTTCGATGACGATGCCGGGCTGATCGCCGTCGGTGAGGAACAGCGTGGGCCCCTCGGGCAAGTGCGGGTTGGCGGCCAAACGCGCCATGATGATCCAGGTCTTCGCGCCGTTGGCGCCGGTGATCAGCCATTTGCGCCCGTTGACGGTGAAGTTCTCGCCGTCGAAGGTCGCTTCGGTGGTCAGCTGGGCGGGGTCGGAGCCGGCGCCGTCGGGCTCGGTCATGGCGAAGACCGAGCGCTGGTGGCCCGCGACCACCGGGGCCAGATGACGCCGCACCTGGTCGGGGTCGGCCACCTTGGACAGCAGGAACATGTTGCCCTCGTCGGGCGCCGCGCAGTTCATCGCGACCGGGCCGAGCGTGGACCAGCCCGCCGCTTCGTAGATCACCGCCTGCTCGACGTGGGTCAGTCCGCGCCCGCCGAGCCCTTCGGGCGCCTGCACGGTGAGCAGCTTCTCGGCGCGCGCGAGTTCGACGAGTTCCTGGCGCAGCTCGTCGGTCGGGCCGTGCGCGGTCAGGCGCGGGTCGCGCTCGTAGGGGACGATCTTGTCGATGACGAATCGGCGTACTCGATCGCGTTCGGCGGCGAGTTCGGCGGGAATCGCGAAGTCGATCATCGTTGGTCACCATTCGTTCGGGGGCGTGATGCGTCGAGCATACGAAAACCCTGGCAAGTGACTGAAGGCGGCCGCCATCAAAGTGATGCCGGCGTGGCGCTGCCACGCTGAACTGCGCGGGATATCCAGGAGCGCGGCCTTCCTGTACGCATCTGCCTACCCGTGCGGCCTGCTATCGACGCGAGTCGAGGTCCGCAGCGGCCAGCGCCCACCGGGTCTGGTGAGCGGTCTTCAGCGGGCGGGGGCGAGGCGGCGGTTGCGGGCGCCGAGCAGGCGGCAGGCGAGGTAGGTCAGGAACGAGATCGTGGTGACGAAGGTCGAGACGGGGACACCCGGCGCCAGCGACAGCAGGATGCCGCCCACCGCGGCCACTTCCGCGAACACCACCGCGAGCACCGTCGCCCGGACCGGGTTCGCGGTGAGCTGCGCCGCCGCGGCGGCCGGGGTGATCAGCAGGGCGAGAACGAGCAGCGCGCCGACGATCTGTACCCCGAAGGCCGCCGTGATGCCCAGCAGCACGGCGAACACGATGGACAGCGCCCGCACCGGAACCCCGCGCGCCACCGCCACCTCCGGATCGGAGCTGGCGAACAGCAGCGGCCGGTAGACGAACGCGAGCACCGCGATCACTCCGGCGGTGCAGACCGCGAGCAGGCCGATGCCGTTGTTGCCGACGCTGACCACCTGTCCGGTGAGCAGCGAGAACTTCGAGCCCGCGCGATCGGGGCCGAGCCACAGGAACAGCACCGAGAGCCCCAGCCCGAACGAGAGCACCACCGCGATCACCGAATCGCGTTCGCGTGCCCGGGTGCCGAGCAGCCCGAACAACACCGCGGCGACCACCGACCCCGCGATGGCGCCGACACCGACCCCGATACCGGCCAGCAGCGCCGCGGCGGCGCCGGTCAGGGACAGCTCGCTGGTGCCGTGCACCGCGAACGACATCTGCCTGCTGATGATCAGCGGACCGATCACCCCCGACAGCAATCCGAGCAGGGCCGCGGCGAGCAGCGCCTGCTGGACGAACCCGTAGGAAAGCAGGTTCGCCGTGGTACCGAAATCCAGCATCTTGTCGAGAACGCCGGAGAGCTTGTCGGTCACGAACGCACTCCGCTCTGATCCGGGTCAGCGGCCGGCCGGGCCGGGCCGCCTCCGTCGCCGTCCACGGTGGCGGCCGGCTCCACGGAAGGTCGTCGGGCCGGGGCAGCGCCGTTGGTGTCCGACGACTCGCTCGAAGCGGAAGCGGTCGTTGCCGGGCCGGCGGAGGATGTACTGTTCACCGGCGCATCGCCCGTTGCCGCGGTTACCTCCGGCGTGGCGACGCCGTGTGCGAATTCGTCGCCCGCCGGTCCGTGGCAGTGGCCGCCCGCCGTGCCGAGCGCGTCCATGGTGTCGCCGGTGCCGACGACCACCAGACGCCCGCGTACCCGCAGGACGTCCACCTCGGTGCGGTACAGCTGTGACAGCACCGCGGAGGTCATCACCTCCTCCGGCGTCCCGATCCGGAACCGGCCGTCGACCAGGTACAGCACGCGATCCACCAGGGGCAGAATCGGATTGATCTCGTGCGTCACGAAGAGCACCGCGGTGTCGTGGGTGCGCCTGCGGCGATCGATCAGTTCGGCGACCAGCCGCTGGTTGGCCAGATCCAGGCTGAGCAACGGCTCGTCGCACAACAGCACCTTCGGATCGCCGACCAGCGCCTGCGCCACCCGCAGGCGCTGCTGCTCGCCGCCGGACATGGATTCCAATGGCGCGTAGGCGAAATGTTCCGCACCGACGTCGGCGATGGCAGCGGCCACCTTGCGCTTGCGCTCGGCTCGGTAGCGTAGTCCGAGCCCCCAGCGATGCCCGTCGACGCCGAGCCCGACGAGATCGACGCCGCGCAACTGCACTCCGGCGTCGATCGTCTTCTGTTGCGGCACATAGCCGATGTCGGGATTGCCCGCGCGCGCGGGCGAGCCCGCGATCCGGGCAGTGCCGGAACTCAAACCGAGTTGCCCCAGCAAAACCTTCAGCAGGGAGGTCTTACCCGACCCGTTCGGGCCGAGAACCGCGACGAACTCCCCGCGGGCGACAGTGAGATCCAGTCCGTCCCACAAGGTTCGGTCGCCGAACGACAACCGCGCCGACTCCAGCCGCACCGCGGCCGAGTCGTCGCCGATGCCCGACCGCCGTCGTTGCGCCCGGTCGGTGTGCTCGGTCAGCGCCGCTGGCTCGGTCATCCGCTCAGGCCAACGCGGCGGCCAAGGCCTGCGCGTTCTTCGTCTGCCACTGAATGTAATCCTCACCCTCGGGCAGGGTCTCGGTCACCTCGACGACGGCGATGCCCGCGTTCTGCGCGGTGTTCCGCAGGTCTTTGGTGATCTTGTCCTCGGTCTGCACGTTGTAGATCAATGCGCGGACGCGCTTGCCGGTGAGCAGGTCCTGGGTCGCCACGACGGCCGCGGGCGCCGGGTCGGTCTCCTGCTCGATGGCTTCCTGGAACTCGTGCGGCGTCAGATCGTCCGCCGCGGCGGCGGCCAAGAGGTAGTGCGCGAGGGGTTCGGTCTGCAGCACCGGCGTTTTCGGATGCTCGGCGGCGAGTTTGCCGGTGATGGCGGTGACCGCGGCGAGGCGGCCCTTGAACGTCGTCGCACGCTCGGTGTAGGCCGCGGCCTTGTCCGGGTCCAGTTCGCCGAGCTGGGCGGCGATGCGGTCGGCGACCACACCCACGGTGCGCACGTCGTACCAGATGTGCTCGTTCTCGTCGCTCTGGTCCACGCGCAGGGAGTACGCGTCCACCGTGCGCTTGTTCGTGCCCGCCACCGCCTTCTCGGCGAATTCGTCGTAGCCCCCGCCGTTGTAGACCACCAGATCGGCGTCGCTCAGTTCGGCCGACTCGACAGCGGAGGTCTCGTGTGAGTGCGGATCGGCGTTCGGATCGGTGATCAGCGACCGCACGGTGGCGTCGGGACCCGCGATGGCGGCGGCGATGTCACCCCATACGTCGGTGGAGGTGACGACGACCGGCTGGTCGGAGTCGGTGGAGTCGCCACACGCGGCGATTGTCGCTACGGAGGCCAACCCCACGGCGATGCCTACACACTTCATGGCGAATCTGGTCTTCACGTGGGGTACTCCTGGCAGTCCGGCAGATCAAAATGGAAATCGTTCCCGTTTAACTCTAGCAAATCCGGTCCGGCGGTAGGAGGTAACGCCCACGTGGAACGCGAAAACCAAGGGCCCGTGGACGATTCCTCGTTCGCGGGCCCTCGGTGAGCTCGAGACTTCAGACCAGCGCGGCCTCCACCGGCTGTCCGAGCAGCTGCGCGCAGCGCAACAGGCCGAGATGGCTGTAGGCCTGGGGATGGTTACCGAGCGAACGTTCGGCGACCGGGTCGTACTCTTCGCTCAGCAGCCCCGTCGGCCCCGCGACGTCGACCAGCTGGGCGAACAGCGCCTCGGCGTCCGAGCGCTTCCCGATCAGCAGGTACGCCTCGACCAGCCAGGCCGCGCACAGGTGGAATCCGCCCTCGCCGCCGGGCAAGCCGTCGTCGTGGTGATAGCGGTACACGGTCGAGCCGCTGCGCAGCTCGGCCTCGGTCGCCACGACGGTCGCCGCGAAGCGCGGGTCGGAGGGGTCGATCAGGCCGCTCAGCCCGATGTGCAGCGTGGCCGCGTCGAGGTCGGTGCCGTCGTAGGCCGCGGTGTAGGACTGCACGTCGTCGTTCCAGCCCTTCGCCTTCACCTCGTCGGCGATGGTGTCGCGCAGCACCGGCCAGGCCGGATCGGCCTCGCGATCGAACTTCTGCGCCAGGGTCAGCGCACGATCGACGGTCAGCCAGCCCATCACCTTCGAGTACACGTGGTGGCGGGGGTTGCCGCGGATCTCCCAGATGCCGTGGTCGGGCTCCTGCCAGCGCCGCTGGACCGCCGAGACCATGGCGCACACCAGCTCCCAGTCGGCATCGGGCAGCACGTGCGCGGGATCGGTGACGCCCCGCAGCTCCCTGGCGTGCGCCAGGGTGGCGATGAGATCCACGATCGGGCCGAAGACGTCCAACTGCACCTGCATGTTGGCCGCGTTGCCGACGCGGACCGGACGCGAGCCCGCGTAGCCGGGCAACTGGTCGATCGAGGCCTCCGGCGGCAGCGTCTCGCCGTACAGCGTGTACAGCGGGTGCAGGCGCTCGGGGCCGGGCAACGTCTCCAGTACCCGGTGCACCCAGCCGAGGTAATCCTCGGCCTCGGTGAGGGAGCCGAGCGAGACCAGCGCCTGGGCGGTCAACGCGGCGTCGCGCAGCCAGCAATAGCGGTAGTCCCAGTTGCGCACGCCGCCGATGTCCTCGGGCAGCGAGGTGGTGGCGGCCGCGAGGATCGAACCGGAGGGCGCGTGCACGAGGCCGCGCAGGGTCAGCGCGGAGCGCTTCATCAGGTCGGGCTTCAGCGGCGGCAGCGTGAGCGTCGAGGCCCACTCCGACCAGTACCGCTCGGCCTCCCGGCGCCGCTGGGCCTCGCTGGTCTCGGCGGGTTCGAGGTCGAAGGTGCCACAGCGCAATTCGAGCACGACCGGGCCTTTGGAGGGGTCGACCACGGCACGTGCCGACTCGTGGGTCCCGTCGGAGACGATCTCCCATCGCACGCCGGGGGAGCGCAGCACGATCGGATCGTTGGTGCCGTACACGCGCAGCCCGCCCTCCTGCGCTTCGAGGTTCACCGGCACCTGGCCGAACTCCGGCCGGGGAGCGAAGGTGACCACGGCCTTCGCGTCGCCGGTGATCACCCGGGTGAGGTCGGTACGCGTGGGCGCGACGTCGTGCGGCAGGTAGTCGGTGACTTGCAGACTGGCCCAGCGCGTTTCGACGGTCATCGTGCCGTCGACGTAGCGCTGCGAGAGCGGCAGCCCCGGCCGCTCGGGCTCGATGGTGAAGTGACCGCCCTGCGGGCCGCCGAGCAGGTGCGCGAACACCGCGGCGGAGTCCGGCTCCGGGTGGCAGAACCAGGTCACCGTGGCGTCCGGGGTGAGCAGCGCGACCGAGCGCGGGCTGGCCAGCATGGTCAGCCGCTCGATACGCGGCGCGCTCGCGCCCGCCAGCCAGGTCCGGCGCTCCTCCAGCAGGTAGGCCAGCGCCCAGGCCACGGCCTCGGTGCTGTCCACCCGGAACTTGGCCAGGCTCTCGCCGTCGCCGACCTTGATGCCGACGTCCGGGCCCGCGAGCACCCGGAACGCCTTCTCGTCGGTGACGTCGTCACCGAAGAACACCGCGGCCGAGGCCCCCGCCTGATGCCGGACGGTGTCCAGTGCGGTGCCCTTGTCGGTCTGCACCACGGCCAGTTCGATGACGGCCTTGCCCTCGGTGACCTGCACGCCGAACCAGCACGCCGGACCGAGCCGGACCTGCGACAGCGCCCGATGACCGATCTCCGGGCTGGCGTTGCGCACGTGCAACGCCACACTGGCAGGCTTGATCTCGACGGTGACGCCCGGGTTGTCCGCGGCGATCTGGTTCAGCGCCGTCTGCACCTCTCTGAGCAGGTGCTTGGCGTCGTTGTCGATCGCGTGTACGAAGCCGACGTCGAATTCCGAGCCGTGGCTGCCGATCAATTGCACTTCGACCGGCAACCGCGACAGCGCCGCGAGATCTCGCAGCGCGCGGCCGGAGATCACGGCGGCAGTGGTCCCGGTCAGGCCGGCGAGGGCTCGTAACGCGCTCACCGATTCCCGATGGGGGAAGGCTTTGGCCGGATCGGACACGATGGGCGCGAGTGTCCCGTCGTAATCCGATGCGACCAGCAGCCGTGGCACGCGCGCGACCGTCGACAGTGCACGGCGAAGTTCCAGTGGCAGATCCTGTGCGCTCACGCATCCAACCTAGTGATCGGAGGAGTTTTTTCAGGGGGCGGGCAAAACAATACTGTGTTGAATTTGCCGCACAGCAGCGCGCCGGTCCGCGTGCGCACGATAACGCAGGTGCTGAACCGGTGTCCGGTGGATCTGCCCAGCTAACGGCGACGGGATCCGAGCGGGTGAGCTTCGTCGCAGTACAGCGGCCGTTCGAACCCGGCATGGTGGCCGGGCGTCGAATTGCTCGCCGTGCGCTGAATTGCCCGCCGTGCGCTGGGGGATCCCGATCGAGCTTACTGGTTGCGTTCGCCGAGCAGGAGGTCGACGGTCAGTTCCAGGCGTTCGGTGACGTCGGTGGCCGAGGCGCGCCGGGTCAGCCAGGCGACGAGATTCGACAGCCACACATCGCTGATCACGCGCGCGATGGCCAGTTGGCGTTCGGTGGGCTCCCCATCGTTCATGGCTCGCGCGAAGACGCGGTCCATCACCTTGCCGACGCGGTCGACCTCGGCGGCGGCGGAGGCGTCGGCGAACATGAACGCCCGGGTCATGGCCTCGGTCAGCAGCGGGTCGCGCTGCATCATCCGGGTGATCTGGGTGAGCAGCAGGTGCATGCGCTCCTGCGGGGACTGCCCGGCAAGCGGCTTGCGTTTGCCCTCGATCTGCTCGAATTCCCGCGACAGCGCCGAGACCAGCAGGTGCACCTTCGACGGGAAGTAGCGGTACAGCGTGCCGACCGCGACATCGGCGCGTTCGGCGACCGCGCGCATCTGCACCGCGTCGTAACCGCCCTTGGACGCCAGCGCCAAGGTCGCGTCCAGGATCCGCTTGCGCCGCTCGCGCTGCGCCGCCGAACTCAGTTCGTCCTCGGAGAGCGTGGTGACCGTAGCGGCGGGCCGCGCCGCGCTCGGGTCGGCTGGCTGCGATCGGGACGGACTGGCCATTGATGAAAGTCCTTTCCGGAAACGTCGTTTCGTCGGCTGTGTGCGCGGTCGCACCGCGGCGGTGATGGTCTCTTGACTTCCGCCCGGCTAGGATATTAGAACATGTTCTAGGTGTGGGAGTCACGCCGGAAAGGCGGTATGGAGTGTGACCATCGCCACCACTGACGAGCATAAAGCCGTTCAGGAGTCGATGCGCGGGTGGGCCGCTTCGGCCCGTCCGATTGCAACAATGCGGACCGGCGCGGCCGACTTCTGGCGCGGCTACTGGCCCGCGCTGGCCGAGATCGGGATCTTCCGGGTCGCGGTGGCCGAGGAGGCGGGCGGCGCGGGCGGATCGGTTGCCGATCTCGCCGTGCTGATGGAGCAGGCGGCGCACGACCTGGTCGGCGGCCCCGTGCTGGCAACGGCTCTGGCCAATCTGATCACGGCGGGCCGGCTCGCCGAGGACATGCCGTGCGGTGTCGCGCTCGACTTCGTCGTCGGATCGACGGTGAGCGTACCCGCCGCAAGCGACGGCGTGTTGCTCACGGGTACCTGGGATTCCGTCCTCGGCGCCGCGCCCGGCACTGCCGTCCTGCTGCCGGTCGACCACCCGCACGGGCAGCGCTGGTGCCTGGTGCCACCCGACGCCGACGGCCTGCGGGTGGAGGCGCTCACGCCGCTGGACCCGAGCACTCCGCTGGCGCGGGTGCACTGCGCCGACCTGCGGGTGCCCGCCGAACAGGTGTTCACCCCGCCGCACGACGCCGGGGATCTGCTCGTCGCGCTGGTCGCCGCCGAACTGGCCGGGCTCGCGGGCTGGTGCCTGGAGACCGCGGTCGACTACGCCAAGGTGCGCGAGCAGTTCGGCCGTAAGATCGGCTCGTTCCAGGCGGTCAAGCACATCTGCGCCTGGATGCTCTGCCGCACCGAACTCATCCGCGCCGTAGCCGCCGACACCGCGGCCGCCGTGGACGACGGAGGCGCGGAACTGCCGATCGCCGCCGCCATCGCGGCCGCGATCGCCTTGGACGCCGCGGTCGAGACCGCCAAGGACTGCATCCAGGTGCTCGGCGGCATCGGCTTCACCTGGGAGCACGACGCGCACCTGTATCTGCGCAGGGCGACCGCGCTGCGTCAACTGCTCGGCGGCTCGGCGCGCTGGCGGGCCCGGGTCACCGAGCTGACCCGTCAGGGTTCGCGGCGCACCACCGGGGCCGACCGGGTCTTCGCCGAAGGCGCCGTCCCCGGCGCGGGCTCGGCCGTGGCGGGAAGGGGCGCGCGCGAACTGGCCGCCGAGGTCGCGCGGATCGCGGCTCTGCCCGCACAGCGGCAGCGCGACGCACTGGTCGAGGCGGGTCTGGTCATGCCGCATTGGCCGCGGCCGTACGGGCGCGCCGCGGACCCGATGACCGGTCTGGTGATCTCCGAGGAACTGCGCCGCGCCGGGCTCACGGCGCCGGACCTGGCCATCGGCGGCTGGGCGATTCCCACGCTGTTGGGACACGGAACGCCGGAACAGATCGAACGCTTCGCGTGGCCGACCTTGCGCGGCGAGGTGGTGTGGTGCCAGCTGTTCAGTGAACCCGAGGCGGGCTCCGACCTCGCCGCGCTGCGGACCAGCGCGAAAAAGGTGGACGGCGGCTGGGTGCTGCGCGGACAGAAGGTGTGGACGTCACTGGGCGACAAGGCGAATTGGGCGATTTGCCTGGCGCGCACCGATCCGGATGCGCCCAGGCATAGGGGCATCACCTATTTCTTGGTCGACATGCACGCCGCCGGACTCGAAGTCCGCCCACTGGTGCAGATCACCGGTGAGGCGCGTTTCAGCGAGGTTTTCCTCGACGACGTGTTCGTGCCGGACGATTGTGTGGTCGGCGCATTGAACAATGGATGGCAGATCGCCCGCTCGACCCTGGCGACCGAGCGGGTCGCGATGGGTGGCAACGGCATCGGTCCGGTGCTCGAAGAGCTGATCGCGAAATCGCCCGCCACGGGACCGGGCACAGAATTGGTGAACGACCGGCTCGGCGGATTCGTCGCCGAGGCCGTCGCCGGACTTCTGCTGGAACAACGCGCGGCAGTGAAGTTGCTTGCCGGGGGAGACCCGGGCGCACAGAGTAGTGTTCGCAAATTGGTCGGGGTGCGCCACCGCCAAGCGGTCGCGGAATTCGCTGTCGAGACGACAGGGCCTTCCGGCGCGCAGGATACCGAAGTGGTGAAGGAATTCCTGCTCACGCGCTGTCTATCGATCGCTGGTGGAACCGAACAGATTTTGCTCACCGTGGCCGGTGAGCGAATTCTCGGGCTGCCTCGTGACGCGAACAGCTAGTCGCCGACAACCGGGAGAAAACGTGGATTTCACCAGGGACGAGGGCCAGGACGCGGTCGCCGAGGTCGTCGTGAGCTTGCTGGAGCGAGAACCCGCTCGCGATATGGAGCTGTGGCCGAGATTGGTCGACTCCGGACTGCTCGTCGTCGCGGTACCCGAGCGGCACGGCGGCGACGGCATGGGGCTACTCGAAGTATCGGCGTTACTGACCGAGCTGGCGACCGACGCGGTCGCGGTTCCCGCTCTCGCGACACTCGGGTTCGGCGTGCTGCCGATGGTGGCGAGTGCGCCGGAGAGCGCGATAGCGCGAGTGCTGCCCGAGGTCGCCAAGGGAACCGTGCTCACGGCAGCGCTGAGCGAACCCGCTGCGCCTTTCACCGTCAAGCCGGAGACCATCGCTGTCACCAGCGGGAACACCGTGCGTATCAGCGGGCACAAAGTGGCCGTGCCCTACGCCGAGGAGGCGAGCTGGCTGCTCGTGCCGACCAGTTCCGGCATCGCCCTGGTCGACGCGCAGGCCGAAGGGCTCACCCTGACGCCCACGCCGGTCTCCGGTGGCATCCCCGAATGCACCGTGCGCCTCGACCAGGTGGAGATACCCGCCGAACAGCACTGGAGCACCGGCCTGGCCGATCTGCACCGGCTGGCGCTCGCCTCGATCGGCTCGGTAGCCGATGGGTTGCTCAAGGGTGCGATCACCCTCACCGCCGAGCACCTGCGGACCCGTCACCAGTTCGGCAGGCCGCTGGCCCAGTTCCAGGCCGTGGCCCAGCAGATCGCCGACCTCTACGTCGTCTCGCGAACCCTGCACGTCGCCGCGGTCTCGGCGAACTGGGCACTTGCTCAGGATGATTCGAGCCAGGAGCATCGCGACCGCACCGACGACGACCTGGAGATCCTGGCCTACACCGTCACCGCGGAACTGCCCGCGGCCATGCAGAAGTGCCATCACCTGCACGGCGGTCTCGGCGTGGACGTGACCCACCCGATGCACCGCTACTACTCACAAGCCAAGGACCTCGCCCGCTGGCTCGGCGGCGCGTCGCTGCGGCTCGATCGTCTGGGGGCCAGATGTTCATCGACCTGACCACCGAGCAACGCCGGCTGCGCGACGAACTGCGCGCCTATTTCGCCGATCTCGTGACTCCCGAGGAGGAGGCCGCGATGGCGGTGAACCGGCACGGCGACGCCTACCGCGCCGTCGTGCGCCGGATGGGCCGCGACGGCCTGCTCGGCGTCGGTTGGCCGAAGGAATACGGCGGGCAGGGTTTCGGGCCGGTCGAGCAGCAGATCTTCTTCAACGAGGCGGTCCGCGCCGACGTCCCGCTTCCGTTGGTGACGCTGCTGACCGTCGGCCCCACCTTGCAGCAATTCGGCACCGAGGAGCAGAAGCAGCGGTTCCTGCCCGGAATCCTCTCCGGAGAGATCCATTTCGCGATCGGCTACTCCGAACCGGAGGCGGGCACCGACCTGGCCGCGCTGCGCACGTCCGCGGTGCGCGACGAGTCGGGGGACTGGGTCGTCAACGGGCAGAAGATCTTCACCACGGGCGCGCACGAAGCCGATTACGTGTGGCTGGCCTGCCGCACCGGCTCGGCCGAGTCGCGCCACCGCGGCATCACGATCCTGATCGTGGATACCACCGATCCCGGCTACTCCTGGACGCCGATCATCACCTGCGACGGCGCCCACCACACCAACGCGACCTATTTCGACAACGTGCGCGTCCCGGCGAGCATGCTGGTCGGCGAGGAGAACCGAGGCTGGAAGCTGATCACGACTCAGCTCAACCACGAGCGGGTGAGCCTGGGTCCGTCCGGCAAGATCGAGCAGCTCTACGACCGGGTGCGCGACTGGGCGCAACCGCGCGGCGTGCTCGCCGAACTCGACGTGCGGCGCGCGCTGGGCCGCATCCACGCCATGGTCCGGCTGAACGAACTGCTGAACTGGCAGGTGGCCGGGACCGTCGACGGCGATCAGTCCCAGGTGATCGCCGACGCGTCGGCCACCAAGGTGTACTCCACCGAATCGCTGCAGGAGGCGGGCAGGCTCGCCGAAGAGATCGTCGGCCGCTACGGCGACCCGGCCGACCCTGCCACCGGCGAACTGCTGACCTGGCTGGACCGCAGGACGAAGCAGAACCTCGTGGTCACCTTCGGCGGCGGCGTCAACGAGGTTATGCGGGAGCTGGTCGCCTCGTCCGGACTGCGGTTGCCGCGAGTACCCCGATAACGAGTGAAGGAGCCGCGCGTGCCGGAAACCACTACTCCGGAGGCGATCGTCGCCGCAGCCGAAGCGATTCGGGCGGCGGGTGAGTGCGCGCCCCGTTTCGGGCGTGATCCGGTGAACCAGCCGATGATCAACAACTGGGTCGAGGCGCTGGGTGACGCCAATCCGATCTACGTCGACGAGCAGGCGGCGCGCGCCGTGGGACATCCCGGCATCGTCGCGCCGCCCGCCATGGCGCAGGTGTGGACCATGTTCGGGCTCAACGGTTCGCGGCCCGCCGACGATCCGATGGGCGCGGCCACCGAACTACTCGACGCCGCGGGCTACACCTCGGTGGTGGCCACCGATTGCAGGCAGACCTATCACCGCTATCTCAGTGTCGGTGAGCAGGTTTCGGTCACCAGCACGCTGTCGGACATCCGCGGCCCGAAGCGGACCGCGCTGGGTGAAGGGTGGTTCGTCACCTTTCAGACCACCTGGCGGGTCGGTGAAGAGGTGGTCGCCGAGATGCTGTTCCGGTTGTTGAAATTCGCCCCGGGCACCGCGGCGCAGGTGCCCGCCGCGGGCGAGCGGGTGAAGCCGCTGGTCTCCTGGGACACCGAATTCTTCTGGGAGGGAGCCAACGCCGGGGAGCTGCGCATCCAGCGACTCCCGGACGGATCGCTGCGGCATCCCCCCATCCCGGCCATCTGGCAGGACAAGTCGAAACCCACCGATTACGTCGTCGCCTCCGGGCGCGGCACGGTGTTCAGTTACGTCGTACACCACGCGCCGAAGGTGCCGGGGCGGCAGTTGCCGTTCGTGGTGGCGCTGGTCGAGTTGGAGGAGGGCGTTCGCATGCTCGGTGAATTGCGCGGCATCGAGCCCGCCGCGGTGGAGATCGGCCTGCCGGTCGAGGTGGGCTTCGAGAAGCTCGACGACGAGGCAACCCTGCCGCTCTGGGTGGTGCGCGCGTGAGCGGTCGAGCCCGGAGGAGGCAGCGCAGCGTGACCACGCAGGGCTCCGCTCATGCGCAGAAAGGACCCGGCGTGAGCGGTCGAGCCCGGAGGAGGCAGCGCAGCGTGACCACGCAGGGCTCCGCTCATGCGCAGAAAGGACCCGGCGTGAGCGGTCGAGCCCGGAGGAGGCAGCGCAGCGTGACCACGCAGGGCTCCGCTCATGCGAGGAAGGAGGCACTGTGACCGCCGCCGTCGAACCGGGGTCCGTGCGGGTGGGCACGGTGTTGCCCGAGCTGGTGATCGATGCCGACCCCACGTTCGTGATCAGCACCGCCCTGGCCACCCGGGATTTCCAGGACGTGCACCACGACCGGGACAAGGCCGTCGCCCGCGGCTCCAAGGACATCTTCGTCAACATCCTCACCGACACCGGCTTGGTGCAGCGCTTCGTCACGGACTGGGCGGGTCCGCGCGCTGTCGTCAAGTCGATCGCGCTGCGCTTGGGCGTGCCTTTGTACGCCGGGGACACGCTGACGCTGACCGGCACGGTGACCGCGCTGGAGGGCGAGGACATCCACATCGACGTGGTCGGCAAGGACAGCCTCGGCGACCACATCACGGCCACGGCCGTCATCGCGTTGTGGCGGGCCGATGACTGAGCAGGGTATTTCCGGCCGCGCGGCCGTCGTTGGCATCGGCGCCACCGATTTCTCGAAGGACTCCGGACGCAGCGAACTACGGCTGGCCGCCGAGGCGGTCACCGCCGCGCTGGCGGACGCCGGCCTGACGCCCGCGGACGTGGACGGGCTGACCACGTTCACCATGGACACCAACACCCAGGCCGCCGTCGCCAGGGCGGTCGGCATTCCACGCTTGAAGTTCTTCAGCCACATCGGCTACGGCGGCGGCGCGGCGTGCGCCACCATCCAGCAGGCCGCGATGGCGGTGGCCACCGGCATCGCCGACGTCGTCGTGGCCTATCGCGCGTTCAACGAGCGGTCGGTGTCGCGGTTCGGGCAGTTCTCCACGGCGCTGGCCACCGCGCCCACCTCCTCGGGCATCGACGCGGGGTGGTCCTATCCGCAGGGGCTGGGCACACCGGCCGCGCAGGTGGCGATGGTCGCCCGGCGCTACATGCACGTCTACGGCGCCACCAGCGAGGACTTCGGCCGAGTGGCCGTCGCCGACCGCAAGCACGCCGCGGTGAACCCGGCCGCCTTCTTCTACGGCAAGCCGATCACCCTGGCCGACCACCAGAATTCCCGGTGGATCGCCGAGCCGCTGCACCTGCTGGACTGCTGCCAGGAGTCCGACGGTGGCGTGGCGATCGTGGTGACGAGCGTCGAGCGCGCCCGCGACCTGCCGCAGCGCCCGGCCGTCATCGCGGCCGCCGCGCAGGGTTCCGGCGCGGACCAGTACGTGATGACCAGCTACTACCGCGACGCCATGACCGGCCTTCCGGAGATGGGCCTGGTCGGCGACCAGTTGTGGGCACAGAGCGGATTACGTCCGCAGGACATGCAGGCCGCCGTCCTCTACGACCACTTCACCCCGTTCGTCCTCATGCAGTTGGAGGAACTCGGGTTCTGCGGCCGGGGCGAGGCGAAGGACTTCATCGCCGACGGCGCCATCGAGGTCGGTGGACGGCTGCCGCTCAACACCCACGGCGGACAACTCGGTGAGGCGTACATCCACGGCATGAACGGCATCGCCGAAGCCGTGCGCCAAATCCGCGGCAACTCGGTCAATCCGGTACCCGACCTGACCAACATCCTGGTCACCGCGGGCACCGG
This sequence comes from Nocardia sp. CY15, assembly GCF_009829295.1. Lineage (NCBI taxonomy): Bacteria > Bacillati > Actinomycetota > Actinomycetes > Mycobacteriales > Nocardiaceae > Nocardia > Nocardia sp. CY15. The sequence continues at coordinate 84,556 of NZ_VUOT01000010.1, read as the reverse complement.
CGTTCCCACTTCCGGCCTGGTCCTCACCGCCGACTGAACCGTCCTCGCACACGCCGCCGCTCGATTCGCACCCGCCACGGCCGGTGCGGAGAACGTGCGGCGTGTGCGAAGCGTTTCGGGTGAACGTTCCGGGAGCGTAGGTTGAGGGCGGTGGCGGATCGGCATCTGGTTGATGTGCACGTGCTGTTGCTGCGCGGCGAGGAGTTGCTGCTGAGCAGGCGGCGCAGCGCGGACGAGTTCGACGGCTTGTGGCATCTGCCGGCCGGAAAGCTGGAGTCGGGGGAGTCGGCGCTCGCCGCGGCGGTTCGCGAGGCGTGCGAGGAGGTCGGCGTGGTGATCGACCCGGCGGCTCTGCGGCACGTCCATACCGCGCACGTCGTCGGTTCCGGGCGGGAAGCTCGGATCGGATTGTTCTTCGAGACTCGCCGCTGGTCGGGTGAGCCGGTCAATCGCGAGCCCGACAAGTCCTACGAGCTCCGCTGGTTCCCCCTCACAGACCTTCCGGCCACGCTCATCCCGTATCCGGCCGCGGGCATCCGCGGCTACCGCACCGGCGAGACCTACAGCCAGCGGGGTTGGCCGAACTGAGCGCAGCGGTCACGCGCTCAGGTGAGAAACGAGCAGGCGGGCGAGCTGCCGCACGCTCTCCGGCGTGTCCGGCCGCAGGGAGCTGCGATTGCCCGCGAAACGGTCGAAGACGGCCCCTTCCACGACCGCGACGAAGTCGTCGGCTCTGCTGTCCGGGTCGGGTGCGCCCATGGCGCGGAAGAGGTCCCGGGCGCGGTCGGGGGAGAAGAGGCTGTGTACGAGCCGGGGACGCAGGTCGTGATCATCGAGCAGGTCGACCAGTAGCGCGTGGCGAGCGATCAGGTGTGCGCGCCGCTCGGCCAGTAGCCGGTCGAGCCAGGCGGCGATGGCCTCCGCGATCGATCGAGCATTCGGCGCGCCGGTCGGCGTGAACTCGGCGGCGGCGAAATCCTCGCGGGAACGGGTGGTGATCCGGTCCACGATGGCCTCGACGAGGGCGCGTTTGGTGCGGAAGTAGTAGGAGGCCGATCCGGCGGGCAATCCCAGTTCCGAGTCCAGCGCCCGGTGCGTGAGCGCCCGCAGTCCCCGTGTCGCGATCAGTTCGATGGCCGTGTCGACGAGGAGCACGCGCCGGTCGCCTGTGGACATGATCACCCTTCCTGGCCGCCGCGCGGCCCCGTCCTCTACAAATGTAGAGGACAAGGAGATGGCATGGAACCCGATGTGAGTGGTTGGGACGCCGACCAGGTGCGGGCGGCGCAGCGGTTGCGGGAGTTGGTCGATCGGCGCGGTAGGCCGGTCCGGCGTCATCGGGGCGTCTACCTCTACGGTGGGCCGGGCCGGGGCAAGACGATGCTCATGAACCGGTTCTTCGCCGAGGTGGCCTCCGAACGCAAACGTCGCTTCCACTTCCACCAGTTCTTCGCCCGCTTGCACGCCGCCGCACACCGGTACGGCTCGATCGACGCCGCGGTGGACGACCTGCTCGGTGACGCCCTGCTGATCTGCTTCGACGAATTCCATGTGCACGACATCGGCGACGCGATGCTGATCGCCCGACTGCTCGGCGCGCTGTTCGCCCGCCGCGTCGCACTGGTGGTGACCTCGAACTATCCGCCGGCCGCGCTGCTGCCGAATCCGCTGTTCCACGACCGGTTCGTTCCGACGATCGAGCTGATTCTCGCGAACATGGACGTGGTGGCCGTCGACGGCGGGACCGATTATCGCGCCCTGGCTTCCCGTGGTTGCCGTACCGGATTCGCGGCGGGACGGTACGTCGTGGCCCCGGGGCCGCGCGCGGCTCGGAAGACGCCACCGGATGCGACCGTCGACGCTCGGAAACGCGATGCGGCGCAACAGGACAACGATCCGCGCCTCGAAATTCCCCTCGCCGCCGCAAGTTTGCACGCTATCGCCGAAGGTGACGACCTGCTCGTCGTCGACTTCGCCGCATTGTGCGGAGTCCCAACCTCCGCTGCGGATTATGTAGAACTGGCCCAACGATTTCTGCGCTGGGAAATACGGGATGTACCACCGCTGCGCGAAGTTCCGCCCGACTGGACGATGCGTTTCGTGAACCTGGTCGATGTTCTCTACGACACCGACCGTGAACTCACCGTCGTCGCGTCCGCGGCGCTCGGCGAGCTGGTGCGCGACGTCCGGGAAGTGCCGGATATATCACGTTTGACGAGCCGACTTTGTGAATTGTCCCAGTCATTGCCCGCTATCGCCCGGTAGTCGCAGCCGCCACGAGCGACCTGTCGCCTTCGGTGCACAGTCGCGGTTTAAGAGGAGGAACTCCGAAGTATTCCATTCCATCCCGAGCCGACCGCCCGGCATGTAACTATGTGGCTGTTTTGTGCAGTACTCAGAATTGGTGGTACGCAGTGAGCAGGGCGCGAGCGCCGATATCGCGCGTGATCGTGCTGATCACGCTGCTGTCTTTTGCCGCCATCGCCTTGCACGGATACATCCCAGGAATTACCGAGGCCGAGCCGCGCAGGCACGCTCCCTCCGCCTTGTCGGTCGCGCTCATGCCGGTGCTGCTCACCGTGTCGATAGTGATCTTGCTGGCGGGGGTGATCGCGAGCCAGCACCGGTTGCCGCTGGCCATGCCCGAGCCGGAACGCGAGGACGAGCGCGCACAGTGGCGTCTCGGGCGGGTCGGACTGGCTGTGCTCGGAGCGCTCGCGCTGCTGGCGGTGCTGCTCGCGGCCGCGTCGGCGATCTACTTCATCGGCGCGAGCACACCGAGCGAGCCCGCGCGCCCGGCCGCGCCCGCCACCACCACGGGCACTCCGCCGGAGCAGGGAGCCCCGCCGCCCGCCGAATACGACCCGACGCCGGCGGAGCTGACCGGCACGGCGCTGGTGCTGGCCGCGATCGCGGCGGCGGGCTTGCTGACGGTGGCGATGAGCGGTTTGGTCGTCGTCGCGGTGTCCGCGCGGCGCAGGCCGGTGCCCGCCCCGGCGCAGTCGGTTCCGGCGGCGCCCACCGTGGCCGACTCGTTGGCCCGCGCGGCCGAGATGGGCTTGGCCGCGATGAACGCCCCCGGTCAGGACCCGCGCACCGCGATCATCGCCTGCTACGTCGCGATGGAGCGCGGCCTCGCCTCCGATCGCGCCGCCGCCCCGCTGATCTCGGACACTCCGATGGAGGTGCTGGCCCGAGCGTTCGAACGCGGCGCGCTGCACGACGCGTCCGCCCGCGAGCTGGTCGCCTTGTTCGAGGAGGCGAGGTTCAGCCCGCACGCCATGCTCGAATGGCAGCGCATGCGGGCCGAGCAACTGCTGCGCATCGTGCTCGCCGATCTGCAAGGGGAGGTTCCCGCGTGAACGGTCGGCCGGGGAAGGACGCGGCGTGAATCGAATGGGGGTGGTGGTCGCCTGTGTGATCGTCGTCGCGCTGATCGAGCTGGTCGCAGTCGAGCGCGCCCGCGGGTTGCTGCTGATCGTTACCGGGATCCCGGTGGCGGTGGCACTGGGCTGGCTGGTCTGGTCGCTGCGCGAGCGCTCCGGGGCCGGGGCCGAGGACTCGATCGAGGACATGGAGAACGGTCCCGCTGAGATGCTGCAACGCTGGCACGCCAGGGCGGAGATGCTCGCGGACCGCGCGGACGGAACTCGTGCCGATTGGGACCGGCACTTGCGTCCGTTGCTGGCGAAAGAGTTCGAACTGTCCAGCGGCCAACGGGTCGCGAAGAACCGCAGGGCGGTCGAAGCGGCGGGCATCCATCAATTCGGGCCCGAACTGTGGCGCTGGGTGGACCCGGCAAATTCGGCCCTTCGTGATCAGACCAGCAGGGCACCGGGACGTGCGGCGCTGGACGAGATCCTGAGCCGCCTGCAGAGAATGTGAAATGGGTTGAGGCAAGTGCGGGTACACAGATGACCATGCCGATGGACGTGACCATCCAGCGCAGCGAGGCCGTGCTCCGGGAGCTGTCCCGGGTCGTGGTCGGCAAGCAGGACGAGTTGCAGTTGATCATGATCGCCGTGCTGTCCGGTGGGCACGTGCTGATCGAGGACTTACCCGGCCTCGGTAAGACGCTCATCGCGAGATCGTTCGCGGCCGCGCTCGGGTTGCAGTTCAACCGCGTGCAGTTCACCCCCGACCTGCTGCCCGCGGATCTGCTCGGCTCGACGATCTACGACATGTCCTCCGGCCGGTTCACCTTCCGCCGCGGTCCGGTGTTCACCAACCTGCTGCTGGCCGACGAGGTGAACCGCACCCCGCCGAAGACGCAGGCCGCGCTGCTGGAGGCGATGGCGGAGGGGCAGGTCAGCATCGACGGCGAGACGTTCATGCTGCCGCAGCCGTTCGTCGTGCTCGCCACCGACAACCCGATCGAGTACGAGGGCACCTACCCCCTACCGGAGGCCCAGCTCGACCGGTTCGCCATCCAGCTGCGGCTGGGGTATCTGTCCGAGCAGGACGAGACGCAGATGATCCGGCGCAGGCTCGAGCGCGGCGCACAGCAGCCGCAGGTCAACCAGGTCGTGGACACCAACGGGCTGCTGGAGATGCGGCAATCCGTCGAATACGTGACCGTGCATCCCGACGTGGTCAGCTACGTGGTCGCCCTGGCCTCCGCGACCAGAGGACATCCGCAGGTGGAGGTCGGCGCGAGCCCGCGCGCGGAACTGGACCTGGTGCAGATGTCCCGGGCGCGGGCGCTGCTGCTCGGCCGCGACTACGTGATCCCAGAGGACGTCAAGGCGCTGGCGGTCCCGGCCATGGCGCACCGGATCACGCTGCGGCCGGAGATGTGGGTGCGCCGCATCCGTGGCGAAGACGTGATCACCGAATTGCTGCGCCGTCTGCCCGTCCCGCGCGCCACCGTGACATGAGGCACCGCGACGCCAGCTCCGCGGTCGACATCGAATTGCGGTGGCGACCCGCGCCGCTGGTCTTCATGCTCGCGGCATGTGCGGCGGCGGCACTGGTGCTCGCGGTGGTCCTCGGCCGATGGCAGCTGCTGGTGTTCGCCGCCCCATTGCTCGGCGTGCTGGCCACCGCGCCGTGGCAGCAGTCCTCGACCAGGATCCAGGTCGACGGCGGCGGCACGCTGCGCTGTTTCGAGACCGAGGAAGTGGTGCTCACCGTCGCCGCCTTCGTCGAGAAGGGACATGCGCTGCTGCGCCTGAAACCGGAAGGCGCTACAGGGCTGGAAGTCCAGGTCGAGGAGGCCAGTGACTCCGGAGTCGCGCCCGCCGGGCTGCGGCTGGCCCTCTCGGCGAGCAGGTGGGGGCGCTACCCGGTATCGGTGCGGGTGTCGGCGCTGAGCCCGGCCGGGCTCGCGGTCGCCACCGCGGTGCTGCCCGCGGGCCAGCTGTTCGTGTACCCGATCACCGATCCGCAGCGGATGCGCTTGCCGCGCACCGAACTGCCCGAGCGGCTCGGTACCCACCTGACCCGCAGGCACGGTCCCGGCGTCGAATACGCGGACATCCGTGCCTACGCGCCCGGTGACCAGCTGCGCATCGTGAACTGGCCGGTGAGCGCGCGGCGCGGGCGGCTGTATGTCACCGAGCGGCTGACCAACCGTTCCGCGGACGTCGTGGTGCTGGTGGACACCTCCCAGCAGGCGCCGGGACCGGCCACCGACTCGCTGGAGTTGTCGGTGCGCGGCGCGGCGCAGGTGGTGCAGTCGACCTTGCAGGCGGGCGATCGCACCGCGGTGGTCTGCCTCGGCCGGGAACCGCGCTGGCTGCGGCCGGATATCGGGCGCCGCCAGTTCTACCGCATCGTGGACACCGTGCTGGACGTCGGCGACGAGCACATTCCGACCACCGGCACCCTCGCACCGCACGCCGCCGTACCGCTCGGCGCGATCGTGGTGGCCTTCTCCACGCTGCTGGATACCCAGTTCGCGCTCGCGTTGATCGACCTGCGCAAGCGCGGGCACGTGGTGGTCGTGGTGGACGTGCTGCGCGGCACGCCGTTCCACGAGCACCTCGACCCGATCCTGGCCAAGATGTGGCAGCTCGAGCGCGCGGCGATGTACCGGGACATGGGCACCGTCGGCGTCGACATCGTGGCATGGCCGCAGGACGCCCGCCTGGACCAGATCATGCGGGCGCTCCCGGAGCACCGCCGGACCGTTCGGGTGCGCCGATGACCAGATTCCTCGCTGTTCTGTCCGGGGTGTTGCTGGTGGCGTCGGTGGCACTGCTGGAGCCGTGGATCGGCATTCCCGCCTCGATCCTGGTCGCGCTCGGCTGGTGGTTTCGGCCGCTCGCGGTCTGTGCGGTGCTGCTCGCGCTCGGCGTGCTGGCGATCGCCGACGCCGGTGTGCTCGCCTCCGCCGCAACGGGTTTGGTGGCCACGACCTATCTGCTCAACGCCGCGACGGTGACCGCCCCGCACGGGGTGGTGCCGACAACGATCCCCTCGGTGGCCGGAGCGGTCGGTTTCGCGGCGGTGGCGGTGTGCGCCGCCCTCGTCCCGCTGCGCCTGGCCTGGGCGCCGCTGGCCGCGCCGGTGCTGGTCGTCGTGCTCTACGCCCTGGTGATCCAGGGCGTAGCCGCACGACGCGGCCGTGACGACCGAGAACTTCCGGCGTCCAGTGGAATCTGACGCCCCGCCCAGGCGCAGCGTGCCGTCGCGCGGCACGAAACGAACCTCAGGCGCGGAATCGCAGGGTGACGTCGCCCAGCACCGGGGCATCGTCGCGTTCGACCACGGTCGCGGCGATGGTCAGTTGGTCGTCCTGCCGCCAGATCCGAGTGCGGATCGTTTCACCCGGGTAGAGGACGCCGGAGAACCGGGCGCGGAAACCGGTGACGCGGCTCGCGTCCGAGCCGAGCACGGTGTCGGTCGCGGTCTTGCACACGATGCCGTAGGTGCAAAGCCCGTGCAGGATGGGCGCGGGAAATCCCGCAGCGCGGGCGAATTCGGGGTCGGAGTGCAGCGGGTTGCGGTCGCCGGACATCCGGTAGAGCAGCGCCTGCTGCGGCAACGTCGGTGTGGTGACCTCGAAATCCGGGGCGCGGTCGGGCAAGGAGGACTTGTTGCTGGGGCCACGCTCGCCGCCGAAGCCGCCCTCACCCTTGGCGAAGATCGATGAGCGTTCGGTCCACAGCAGGGCGCCGTCGGAGCCGGTGACCGTGTGCTCCTGGACGATGACCGCTGCCGAGCCCTTGTCCCAGACTTCGGCGATCCGACTGGCTTTGGTCGCTTTTCCCGCCGCCGGGATCGGGCGGTGCACCTCGACCTCCTGATGGCCGTGCACAACCTTCGCCAAGTCGATGTCGATGCCGGGGAACTTCACTTCGGGCGGCTCGGTCTCGTGCACCGTCGCCGCCACGGTGGCGAAGGTCGGCAGCACCTGCGGTTCCCGGTCATCGAGGTAGCGCAGCTCGGCGGGGTCGGTCCAGCGCGTGCCCGCGCCGAGGCCGAGCTGGTAGAGCTGCACGTCCGAGGGGGTCCAGGCGAACTCCCGGCTGGGCAGCTGCGCGCCGAGCGCGATCTTCGGGTCGATGGGCATCAGTTCTCCTTGTGCATGGATGTGGATCGATCCGGCGAGCCAGGCCGCGCCGGAGACGATGGCGCCCTTCCGACGATCCTGCGCGGTGGGACCGCGGCTCGCCAGTGCGTCGTCCGGTCGGCGGGATCGTTCGCGTGGCCACCGCATCGGACGGCGCGGTCCGGGTCGGGCTGGTCTGCGGCCGCGACCCACACCGCGATCTCGTCGTCAGGCTCCCGCCGTGGCGGCGGCGGGCTGCTCCTTCTTGCGCTTGGCGATGTCGAGCACCGCGAGGTAGCCGAAGGTGATGGCGGGGCCGATGGTGGCGCCTGGTCCGGCGTAGGTGTGACCCATCACCGGGGCGCTGACGTTGCCGGAGGCGTACAGGCCCTCGATGACGGTCCGGTCCTCGCGCAGCACCCGCCCAGCGGTGTCGGTGACCAGACCGCCTTTCGTGCCGAGGTCGCCGGGCACGATCTCGGCCGCGTAGAACGGGCCCTCCACCAGCGCCGCAAGGCACGGGTTCGGCTTGACCGTCGGATCGCCGTAGTACTTGTCGTAGGCGCTGTCACCGCGGTGGAAATCCTCGTCCACTCCGGTGGCCGCGAAGCCGTTGAACCGTTCGACGGTGGCGGCGAGCTTCTGCTCGGGCACCCCGATCTTCGCGGCCAGCTCGGTCAGCGTCTGCGCCTGCACGATGAGGTCGTTTTCCATCCAGCGGGACGGAAACCGCTGACCGGGCTGTAGTCCCGCGAAGATGTAGCGGTTGCGGTAGCGCTGGTCGAACACCAGCCACGCGGGCACGTTCTCGCCGGGGCCGTCGCCCTGGCCGTACTCGCCGCCGTACATGGTGTGCACGGCCTCGACGTAAGGAGCGGACTCATTCCCGAAACGCTCACCGTCGGCGTTCACGATGATGCAGCCCGGCAGATTGCGCTCGGCCAGGCAGAACCAGGGCTTGCCGCCTTTGAAGATCGTCGGCCCCCACCACGCGTCGGCCATGATGTCGATGTCCGCGCCGAGTTCGAGACCGGCGCGGATGCCGTCGCCGGTGTTGGCGGGCGCGCCGGTGGTCCATTCGGTGGTGATGGGTTCGCGCTGGTAGGCGTGGCGCATCTCGGCATTGTGCTCGAATCCGCCGCTGGCCAGCACCACGCCGTACCTGGCGGTGAAGCGCACGGTCTCACCCTCGTGTTCGGCCTCGACGCCCGCCACGCGGTCGTCCTCGACGATGAGCCCGGTCAGCGGGGTGTTCAGCAGCAGCGGCACGTTCGCGTCCAGCAGGCCCTTGCGCAGCGCGGCGGCCAGTGCCTGTCCCATCCCGAGCAGGTGCTTGCCGGTCAGCCGGGCCCAGGTGGTGCGCGCGCCGACCCGCATGGCGCGCAGCATGCCGCGCGGATGCCGCCGGATGAGGTTGAGCTGCTTGAAGTCGGCTTGGGTGACCACGACGTTCAGCGGAGCCTTGCTGTAGGCGGGCTCCAGGTTGAAGCGTTCCGCACCGAGGATCTTGGCGTCGAAGGGCCTGGGTTCGCACGAGCGTCCCGCGGCGAGTCCACCCGGCGCCTCCGGGTAGTAGTCGGAGTAACCCGGCACCCAGCGCATCTTCAGCGGCGTGTGGTCGAGCACGAAGTCGAACGCTTCCGCACCGCGATCGATGTAGGTGTCGATCCGTTCGGCGGGCACGACGTCGCCGATGATGCTGTGCAAGTAGGTCCGCGCGTCCTCGCGGTCGTCGGGCCGACCGGACGCGCGCAGCGCCTTGTTGCCCGGGATCCACACACCACCGCCGGAGCGCGCGGTCGACCCGCCGTAGTGCGCGGCCTTTTCGATGACCACCACGCTCAGCCCATGATGGGCCGCGGTGAGTGCGGCGGTCATGCCGGCGGCGCCGCTGCCGACCACCACCACGTCGTATTCCCGATCAGTCATGTAGAACACGTTATAGAATGGACGCGCCATTGGTCTATGTTGTGTGGCAGAAGACTTGCTCGACGTTCCATTTGTCGAGGAAACTTGTTTCAGTTTCAGACCGGAGTGGAGTACATGGGCCTCGAATGGGACCTGGCCACCGACGTTGTCGTGGTCGGATACGGCGCCGCGGGTGCGGCGGCCGCGCTGGAAGCGACCGAGGCGGGCGCGCAGGTGCTCGTGCTCGAACGCTTCGCCGGGGGCGGGACGTCGGCGCTGTCCGGCGGCATCATCTACGCGGGCGGCGGCACCTCCGTGCAGCGGGAGGCGGGGGTGGAAGACACCCCGGAGGCGATGTACGCCTATCTCGAGCGTGAGGTCGGCGACGCGGTCACCCCTGAGACGCTGCGCCGGTTCGTCGACGAGAGTCCGGAGCTGATCGAGTGGCTGAAGGCGCACGGCGTCCCGTTCGAAGCCTCGCTGTGCCCGTACAAGACCTCCTACCCCAACGACCGCTACTACTTGTATTACTCGGGCAGCGAGATCTCCGGCGCGTTCCGCGACATCCCCGCCGCTCAGCGCGGGCATCGTGTGAAGGGTAGGGGCACGTCGGGGAAGAAGCTCACCGGCCCGCTCGCGGCGGCGGCGGCCCGAGCGGGTGTGCGCGTGGAAACCCTCACCCGGGTGACCCGATTGCTCACCGACGATGCGGGCGCGGTGATCGGCGTCGAATGCCACACGCTGCGCGACGCGCCCGGCCGGGTCCGGGACCGGTACACCCGGATGGCGCAGATCGCGGCCAAACCAGGCATCTACTACCCGCCGCTGCGGCGGTCGCTGGAACAGCGGCTGGCCCGGCTGGAGCGCCGGTACGGCAGCACGATCCGGGTCCTCGCGCGGCGCGCGGTGGTGCTCGCCGCGGGCGGGTTCATCGCCAATCGCGACATGATTCAGCAGTACGCTCCCGCCTTCCACGGTGGTCTCGCCCTCGGCACCACCGCCGACGACGGCAGCGGCATCCTGATGGCCCAGCAGGTCGGCGCGGCCTTGGACCGCATGGACAACGTCTCCGCGTGGCGGTTCCTGCTCCCGCCCAGCGCATTCACCGGTGCGCTGCTGGTGGACGCCGCGGGTCGCCGGGTCATCGACGAGACGCGCTACGGCGCCGCGGTGGGCAACGCGCTGATCACCGAGCACGACGGCAAGGGCTGGCTGCTGGCCGACGACCCGCTGATGCGCACCGCGATCGGCCAGATCGGCGAGCAGGGCGCATGGTTCCAGCGCGGCCAGTTCGAGACGATGCGGCGCACCGCGATCCGCGGCGCCACCTTGGAGGAAGCCGCCGTCAAGGCGGGCATCGACCCAGCCGGATTGCGCGCGACGGTCGAGGCGCACAACACCGCGATCGAGACCGGAGACCCCGATCCGGTCGGCAAGCCCGCCGAGTTCACCAATCCGGTCCGCACCGGCCCGTTCTGGCTGTTGGATGTGGGCATCAAACCGAGCCTGACCAACCCGTGCCCCATGCTCACCCTCGGCGGCGTCGTCGTGGACGAGCGCACCGGCGCGGCCAAGACCATCGAGGGCCGCGACATTCCCGGCCTCTTCGCGGCCGGGCGCACCGCGATCGGCGTCTGCTCCAAGTCCTACGTCAGCGGTCTTTCGCTGTCGGACTGCGTCTTCTCCGGCCGCAGGGCAGGCCGGTCCGCCGCGGGTGAGCAGGTCTCGGCGCTCGAACAAGCAACTGTGGAAGGGAATTAGCGTGCTGTCCGACGCGGTACGAACCGAACTGGCCGACGAACTCGAGCGCGCGGAGCGCGAGCGGGTGGCGATCGATCCGCTGATCGCCCGCTGTCCCGACATCGACGTGGTCGACGCCTACGAGATCCAGCTGATCAACATCCGGCGCAGGCTCGACGCGGGCGCGCGGGTGGTCGGCCACAAGGTGGGCCTGTCCTCGAAGGCCATGCAGCAGATGATGGGTGTGGACGAACCGGACTACGGGCACCTGCTCGCGGAAATGGAGGTCTTCGAGGATGTTCCGGTCGAAGCGGGCCGCTACCTGTTCCCTCGCGTGGAGGTGGAGGTCGGTTTCGTGCTCGGCGCGGACCTGCCCGGCGCGGAATGCACCGAAGCGGATGTGCTCGACGCCACGGTCGCCTTCGCACCCGCGATCGAGCTGATCGACTCGCGGATCAAGGACTGGAACATCGGCTTGGCCGACACCATCTCCGACAACGCGTCCTCCGCCGGTTTCGTGCTCGGCGCCCAGCGCGTCGCGCCGCAGGACATCGACGTCAAGGCGATCGACGCGGTGCTCACCCGCAACGGCGAGGTGGTCGCCGAAGGCCGCAGCGACGCCGTGCTGGGCGACCCGGTGATCGCGGTGGCCTGGCTGGCGCGCAAGGTCGCGAGCTTCGGCGTCCGTTTGAAGGCCGGGGACATCGTGCTGCCCGGCTCGTGCACCCGCGCCATCGACGCCCGTCCGGGCGATGCGTTCCACGCCGAGTTCGCCGGACTCGGTTCTGTCCGTCTGCAATTCACCTAGGGAGGCTGTCGTGTCCGTGAACGGGACCGTCACCGCCGCGATCGTCGGGTCCGGCAACATCAGCACCGACCTGCTCTACAAACTGCTGCGCTCGGAGAAGATCCAGCCGCGCTGGATGATCGGGATCGACCCGGACAGCGAGGGCCTGAAGCGGGCGCGCGGGCTCGGGCTGGAAACCTCGCACGAGGGTGTGGACTGGCTGCTCGGCCGATCGGAACTGCCCGACCTGATCTTCGAGGCGACCTCGGCGTACGTGCACCGCGCCGCGGCCGGGCGCTATGCCGAAGCGGGCATCCGCGCCGTCGACCTCACTCCCGCCGCCGTCGGCCCGGCCGTCGTGCCGCCGGTGAACCTGAGGGCGAATCTCGACGCGCCGAACGTCAATATGATCACCTGTGGCGGCCAGGCGACGATTCCGATCGTCGCGGCGGTGTCGCGGGTCGTCCCGGTGCCTTACGCGGAGATCGTCGCGTCGGTGTCGTCGGTCTCCGCGGGGCCGGGCACACGGGCGAACATCGACGAGTTCACCAAGACCACCAGCCGCGGCGTCGAGACCATCGGCGGTGCGCGGCGCGGCAAGGCCATCATCATCCTGAACCCGGCCGAGCCGCCGATGATCATGCGCGACACCATCTTCTGCGCCATCCCCGAGGACGCCGACACCGACGCGATCGCCGACTCGATCAATCGGATGGTCGCCGACATCCAGCAGTACGTCCCCGGCTACCGGTTGCTGAACGAGCCGCAGTTCGACGAGCCGTCGGTGGTTTCCGGCGGTATGGCCAAGGTGTCGGTGTTCGTCGAGGTGGAGGGCGCGGGCGACTTCCTGCCCCCGTACGCGGGCAACCTCGACATCATGACCGCCGCCGCGACGCAGGTGGGCGAGGTCATCGCCGAACAGATCACAGCGGCCCGGGTGTAAGGAGCTCACGACATGGCCTACTCAGCAGAACTCGACATCCGCGTCACCGACACCTCGCTGCGCGACGGATCGCATCACAAGCGCCACCAGTTCACCGCCACCGAGGTCCGTGACATCGTCGCCGCGTTGGATGGCGCCGGCGTCCCGGTGATCGAGGTGACCCACGGCGACGGCCTCGGCGGCTCGTCGTTCAACTACGGCTTCTCCAAGACGCCGGAACAGCAATTGGTCACCATCGCCGCCGAGACGGCGAAGCGGGCGAAGATCGCCGTGTTGATGCTGCCCGGTGTCGGGGTCAAGGAAGACATCAAGATCTCGCAGGACAACGGCGCGTCCATCTGCCGCATCGCCACCCACTGCACCGAGGCCGACGTGTCGATCCAGCACTTCGGCTTGGCACGCGAACTCGGGCTCGAGACGGTCGGGTTCCTGATGATGTCGCATACCCAGCCGCCGGAGGTGCTCGCCAAGCAGGCTCGGATCATGGCGGATGCGGGATGCCAGTGTGTCTACATCGTGGATTCCGCCGGAGCGCTTGTGCTGGAGCAGGTTACCGACCGGGTCGCGGCGCTGGTCGCCGAGCTCGGCGACGACGCGCAGGTCGGCTTCCACGGTCACGAGAATCTCGACCTGGCCGTCGCCAACTCCGTCTACGCCATCCGCGCCGGCGCCACGCAGATCGACGGCAGCGCACGGCGTTTCGGCGCGGGCGCGGGCAACACTCCCGTCGAGGCCCTGGTCGGGGTGTGCGACAAGCTGGGCATCAGAACCGGCATCGACTTCTTCGCCATCGCCGACGCCGCCGAAGACGTCGTGCGCCCCGCGATGCCCCAGGAATGCCTGCTCGACCGCCAAGCCCTCATGATGGGCTACGCGGGCGTCTACTCCAGCTTCCTCAAGCACGCCGAACGCCAAGCCGAGCGCTACGGCGTCTCGGCCGCGGAAATGCTCGTGCGCGCGGGCAAGCGCAAACTGGTCGGCGGCCAGGAAGACCAACTCATCGACATCGCGCTGGAACTGCAGCGGGAGAAGGCGACCGTCTCCGCCTGACCGCTGCCGGGCCGCGAACGGAAGCGCCGTTCGCGGCCCGTGTCGCGCCACGGGAATGGTGGCTACATCGCCAGTTCGGCGACCATCCGCCGCAGTTGGTCGGTGCGTTCGGCGGAGGTCCGCGTCTTCATCAGTCGCAGGAAGTAGGCGTACCGCGCGGTACGGTCGAGCTGATCGAACCTGCTGCGTGCGTGCGGGTTCAGGGCGAGCGCGTCGCGCAGGTCGGCGGGGCAGGTGGCCGTGCGCTGACGTTCGTAGGCGGCCGACCAGCGGCCGTCGGATTGCGCGGCGGCGATGGCCGCGAAGCCCGAAGCGCGCATGCGGCCCGCGGCGATCAGCGCTTCGGCTTTGGCGACGTTGACCTGCGACCACGGGCTCTTCGGCCGGCGTGGGGAGTACCGCTGGAGGTAGTGGCCGTCATCGAGGCGGCGGCGGTGACTGTCGATCCAGCCGAAGCACAGCGCGCCGTCGAGGGCCTCGGCGATGGTGATCGTGGTGTCCGCCGCCCCCTTCTTGGCGATTTTCAACCAAACCGCCTCAGCCCGGTCGTGGTTGGCGGCAAGCCAGTCCTCCCATTGCGCGGTGCCGGCGCAGAAGAGGACTTCGGTGCCATCGAGTCGATCCATAGTGCTCTCCTGGGGTACGAAGCTGTTCTACCCTCATAATCCCCATTGAAGTGCTCACCGAATGAGCACTTTTGTCCCGCGACATCGTCGTCTGTGAAGCTTGGCGAGTCGGCAACCGTGGTGGCCGCGATGCATCTAGGATGATATCATTTATTCAGTCTAAGATATCAACGGAGGTGCGTCATGGCTCGAACCGTAATCGACCTGGATGACCAGCTAGTGACCGATGTCTCAAAGGCCCTGGGTACCGGAACGAAAAAGGAGACGGTGAACGCCGCGCTTCGTGAGGTGCTGGAGACTCGCCGTCGGGCGCTGGCTCTCACCCGTCTTCAAGATGCTGCCGCCGACGGTGCGTTTGACCTGGAACTGCTCGAGGACAAGCGGAAATACCGTCGGTGAGCGCGGCTCAGTTCCTCATCGACACGAGTGCCCTTGTTCCCCTCTTCAGGCGGGACGACGAAGCGCTCGCCTGGCAGGGTGCGGCCGCTGCCGGACTTATCGCGATCTGCCCGATAACCGAACTCGAGTTCTTCTTCAGCGCACGCTCTATGGCGGACCGTGAGCAAGCGGTCGATGACGTGCGGGCCATCTTCGGCTGGGAGCCTGTCGATGATCGCGCGTACGACCGAGCCTGGACGGTGCAAGGAGAGCTGACGAAACGGGGTCTGCATCGCAGCGCGGGCCCGGTCGATCTGGTCGTGGCCGCCACTGCCGAGCTCCGCGGACTGACATTGCTGCACCGCGACCACGACTTCGACTGCATTGCAGCGGTGACCGGCCAGCCACACCAGTGGCTCGGCTCGAGCTAGCCGGTGCGCGCCTTGTCGGTCGCTACTACAACCAGGTATCCAACGTCGTCGTGGTGAGGAAGTGCTCCAGGTCGGCGCGCCAAGGGGCCGGGGTGGTCTTGTCCGGCTCGATGGCGGTGTATTGGCCGCGGTAGAACAGCAGGGGGCGGCCGGTGGTGGTGGTCTCGGATAGGGACTGGACCCGGCCGATCACGATGTAGTGGTCGCCGCCGTCGATGACGGTGTCGACCTTGCATTGGATGGTGGCCAAGGCGTCGTCCAGGACCGGAAGCTCCAGGTCCGAGGTGTGCCAGGCGGCGCCGGCGAACTTGTCGGGTTCGCGGGAGCCGAAGCGGGCGCACAGTTCGCGCTGCTGTTCGGCGAGGACGTTCACGCAGAAGCGCCCCGATTTCTCGATCGCCGCCCAGGACCGGGACGCCTTGGTAGGGCAGAACAGCACCAGGGGCGGTTCCAGGGAGAGGGCGGCGAACGATTGGCAGGCGAAGCCGATCGGGGCCTGCTCGCCGTCGAAGGTGGTGATCACGGTGATGCCGGTGCAGAACTGCCCCAGCACATTACGGAACTGCCGTGGATCGATCTCGGATCCGTCCGCGGTCATCGTCTCGCTCGCCCTCTCGGTCACTGCTGCCGCTGGCCGACGGTGAAGTCGTGGCCCCACAGGCTCACCGCGGTGGATTCCCGCGCGATCCAGTCGTGGTCGTCGACTTCCAGTCCCTCACAACCGAATTCGACGTCGAACCCGCCCGGCGTCTTCATGTAGAAGGAGAGCATCTTGTCGTTGACGTGCCGTCCGAGCGTCGCCGACATCTTGACCTTCTTGCGCAGCGCACGGTCCAAAGCCAGTCCGACGTCGTCGGCGTTCTCCACCTCGATCATCAGGTGCACGATGCCGCTCGGTGTCGGCATGGGCAGGAACGCCAGCGAGTGATGGCGCGGGTTGCAGCCGAAGAACCGCAGCCAGGCGGGCTCGCCGTCGGCCGGGCGGCCGACCATCTGCGGTGGCAGCCGCATCGAGTCGCGCAGCCGGAAGCCGAGGACGTCGCGGTAGAACTCCAGCGCCGCCTTGTCGTCCTTGGTGCTGAGCACGACGTGCCCGAGCCCCTGCTCCTCGGTGACGAACCTGTGCCCGTAGGGACTCACCACCCGTCGATGCTCCAGCGCCACGCCGTGGAACGCCTCGAGCGTGTTGCCGGAGGGGTCGTCGAACCGGATCAGCTCGTACACCCGGCGATCGGCCAATTCGGCGGCGGTGCCCTCCTTGAAGGGCACGCCCGCCGCGTCCAGCCGGTTGCGAATGTCCTGCAGCTCTTCGGCGTTGGCGGTCTCCCAGCCCGAGATCTGCAGCCGGTCCTTCTCGCCGGGGACGATCACCAGCCGGGCCGGGAACTCGTCCATGCGCAGATACAGCGCCTCCGGATCAGCGCCCTTGCCCTCGACCATGCCGAGGACCTTCAGCCCGTACTCCCGCCAGGCGGCCATGTCGGTCGCCTCGATACGCAGATAGCCCAGTGAACGGATGCCCATCACTTCTCCTTGACGCCTGCGAGGAAATCAACGGCCAGCCGGTTGAACTCGTGGAACTTCTCCAGCTGTGCCCAGTGTCCGCACCCGCCGAAGACGTGCAGCTGCGCGCGCGGGATCAGCTTGGTCGCCACCAGCGCGCCGTCGAGTGGGTTGACCCGGTCCTCGCGACCCCAGATCAACAGTACCGGCTGACGCAGCTTGTAGGCGTCGCGCCAGAGCATGCCCTTCTCGAAGTCCGCGCTCGCGAACGACTTACCCATGGCTCGGGTCGCGGCCAGCGCCTCCGGCGTGCTCGCCGAGGCGAACCGCTCATCGATCAGCTCGTCGGTGACCAGCGACTGATCGAAGACCATGATGCGCAGGAACGCCTCCAGGTTCTCCCTGGTCGGCTCGTAGTTGAACTTGGAGAGCAGCTTCACGCCCTCGGTCGGGTCGGGCGCGAACAGATTGGTGCTCAGCCCGCCCGGACCCATCAGGACCAGCTTGCCGGCCCGATCCGGGTAGTCCAGCGCGAACCGGACCGCGGCGCCGCCGCCGAGCGAGTTGCCGAGCAGGTGCACCCGCGAGGTGATCTCGAGGTGGTCGAGCAGGTCCTTCAGCGCCGAGGCGCTGTGCACGAAGTACTGCGGATGCTCGGTCGGCTTGTCCGAACGGCCGTAGCCCGGCTGGTCCACCGCGAGCACGTGGAAATGCTCGGCGAGCACCGGGATATTGCGCGCGAAGTTCGACCACGAGGACGCGCCCGGCCCGCCGCCGTGCAGCAGGACGATCGTCGGTCCATTGCCGACGCCCGCCTCGTGGTAGTGCAGCCGCAGGTCGGGCCGGACCTGCGCGTAACGGGAGGTCGACTCGGCGGTGAGTTCCACGGTCGAGGTCACGTCGTCCTCCTACACCATGCCGTCGGTGACGGGAAGGCCGAACTCGTGCGTGCCGTACATCAGGTACGCGCGCTCGGGATCGTTGGCCGCGTGCACCCGGCCCGCGTGCGCGTCCCGCCAGAAACGTTGCAGCGGAGTGCCGTTCGACAGCGCGGTGGCCCCGGAGCTCTCGAACAGCTTGTCGATCGCGGCGATGGAGCGGCCGGTCGCGCGCACCTGGTCGCGACGGGCCCGCACGCGCAGGTCGAACGGAATCTCCTGGCCCGCCGCCAGCAGCGCGTACTCGTCGGCCACGTTGCCCGACAGCTGCCGCCATGCGGCGTCGATGTCGCTGGCAGCCTCAGCGATGCGCACCTTGGCGAACGGGTCGTCCTTGGCCTTCTCACCCGCGTAAGCCGCGCGCACCCGCTTGCCCTGGTGCTCGACGTGCGCCTGGTAGGCGCCGTAGGCCATGCCGACGATCGGAGTGGAGATGGTGGTGGGATGGATGGTTCCCCACGGCATCTTGTAGACCGGATCGGTGTTCTGTTCCAGCCCGGGTGATTTCAGCTCGCTCATGGCGCGGAAGCTGAGGAATCGGTGCGAAGGCACGAAGACGTCCTTCACCACGACGGTGTTGGAACCCGTGCCGCGCAGACCGACCACGTTCCACACGTCATCGATGCGGTAGTCGTCGCGCGGAATGAGGAAGCTGCCGAAATCGACCGGCTTGCCGTCCTTGATCACCGGGCCGCCGAGCACCGCCCAGGTGGCGTGATCGCAGCCGGAGGACCAGGCCCACGCGCCGTTGACGAGGTAACCGCCGTCGACGACCGTGCCCGCGCCCATGGGCGCGTAGGACGAGGAGATCCGCACTTCGGTGTCCTCGCCCCAGACATCTTCCTGCGCCTGCTGCGCGAACAGTGCCAGGTGCCAGTTGTGCACCCCCACAATGCCAGCCACCCAGCCGGTGGAGCCGCACGCGCTGGCGATCTTGCGCACGGTGTCGTAGAAGACCACCGGATCGGCGGCGTGACCGCCCCACTGCTTGGGCTGGAGCAGCCGGAAGAAGCCGGTCTCCTGCAACGCCTTCATGCTTTCGTCGGGGATGCGCCGCAGGTCCTCGGCCTCCTGTGCGCGTTCGCGCAACGCCGGCAACAGCGCTTCGACCCGTTCGGTCACTTCTTGCGTCATCTCGGGACCTGCTCCTGCCTGGTCGGTTGATGTCGGGAATGTCATTTGCCTCTGAGACTAGAACAGGTTCCTATTTCTGTCGAGAACCGGTGTTCACCCCCGCTCGGACATGCGCTCATGCAGGAAGTGAGGTGAATCGCTGGCATCCGGAGCGTCAGTTTTGTAACGTGTTCTAGTACAGATGGAGGAGGAATCGCGATGGCAGTTACCCCACCGCCGCCGAGCGACGGGCCCGGAGGCGGCAGCGTGCGTAACCACGGAGGGACCCGCGAGGCGGTCGATCCGGCGCGGAGCGGCGCGAAGGTCCGGGAACTGGATGTCGGCACCGTGCCCACCCGCTATGCGCGGGGATGGCATTGCCTGGGTCTGGCCAAGACGTTCCGGGACGGCAAGCCGCACGCGGTGAACGTCTTCGGCACCAAGCTCGTCGTCTGGGCCGACAGCAACGGTGAGCTGCGGGTGCTCGACGCCTACTGCAGGCACATGGGCGGCGACCTGAGCATGGGCGAGGTCAAGGGCGACGACATCGCCTGCCCGTTCCACGACTGGCGCTGGTCGGGCACCAACGGTAAGTGCACAGCGATCCCGTACGCGCGCCGGGTGCCGCCGTTGGCGCGCACCAGGAAGTGGACCACGCTGGAGCGCAACGGCCAGCTTTTCGTCTGGCACGACCACGAGGGCAGCCAGCCGCCGCCCGAGGTCACGATCCCGCACATCAAGGGCCCTTACACCGACGCGGACGGCAACCCCACCGAGCAGCTCGACAGCGGGTGGACCGACTGGACCTGGAACTCGATGCTGATCGAAGGCGCCAACTGCCGCGAGATCATCGACAACGTGGTCGACATGGCCCACTTCTTCTACATCCATTTCGCCTTCCCGACGTACTTCAAGAACGTCTTCGAGGGGCACATCGCCACCCAGTTCCTGGAGACCAAGGGCAGGCCGGACATCGGCATGGCCTCCAAGTACGGCGGTGACACGCTGCTGAAGTCCGAGGCCTCGTATTTCGGGCCCTCGTACATGATCAACCCGCTGATCAACATCTACAGCGGTTACGAGGTCAAAAGCGTCCTGATCAACTGCCATTACCCGGTAACGCAGGACTCCTTCGTCCTGCAATGGGGCATCACGCTGGAGAAGCCGAAGGGCGTCGAGGGCGAGATGGCGACCAAGCTGGCGGAGAAGATGACCGAGGGCATCAGCGTCGGCTTCCTGCAGGACGTCGAGATCTGGAAGCACAAGTCCAAGGTCGAGAACCCGCTGCTGTGCGAGGAGGACGGGCCGGTCTACCAGCTGCGTCGGTGGTACGACCAGTTCTACGTCGACCTGGCCGACGTCACCGAGAAGATGACCCAGCGTTTCGAGTTCGAGGTGGACACCACCAAGGCGAACGAGGCGTGGGAGGCCGAAGTGGCCGAGAACTTGCGGCGCAAGCGCGAGTCCGAGGAAGCCGAGGCAAGCGTCTGATGGCGGCCACCTGGGCGAAGGCACCCGATTTCGCCGACCAACCCGCTCGGCGGGCCGAAGTGCGCGCCCAGACGGTGGTCGACAAACAGCGGTACCTGGACGACGGCCTGACTCCGCTGCGGTGTCAGGCCTGCCAGAGCCAGGTGCTGGTGCGCAAGAGCAGTTCGCACCAGACCTCGGTGCAGTGGACCGGCAATCCGGCCGAACGCTGCCCGGTCTTCGCCGAACTGAGTGCCAACGGTCACGGGCCGGGCCGCCCGGACTCCTGTCCCCACCTCGAGCGCACCATCGCCTGGGCCGTGGACGAGGGCGTGCTCGAGATTCCGGACTAGAGCGCGGTATTCGGGGCGGCCCGCCCCGGCCGGTTCGCCGGCCGGTTCGCCCAAGTGGTGACCGCGCTGTCGCGACCGAGCCGTGCTCGGGCTACGTTGACGGGAACCGAAAACCGTGGTGCCGGATCGGGTTCGATCCGGCACCGCAGGAGGGAGTTCCCGTGATGCTGGTGCGGCATCTGGACTGCGCGACCATGTGCCCGGTCGGCGGGCGCGCGCTGCTGGGCAGCGGCGGGCTGCTGACCGGCGGGCTGGTCGGCCATTGCCTGCTCATCGAGTCCGATGCCGGGCTGGTGCTGGTGGACACCGGTTTCGGCATGGCCGACGTGCTGGATCGCGGCAGGCTGGGCTTCGGCGCCGCGCGGCTGCTGCGGCCGCGGCTGCGTCCGGAACTCACCGCGCTGCACCAGGTTCGCGGGCTCGGCTACCGGCGCGAGGACGTCCGGCACATCGTGCTCACCCATCTCGATCTCGACCACGCCGGCGGGCTGTCGGACTTTCCCGACGCCACCGTGCACGTCTTCGCCGACGAACTCGACGCGGCGATCCAGCGCCCCACCCTCGGTGAGAAGTTGCGCTACCAGCCGCGCCAGTGGGAGCACGGACCCCGCTGGCTGGCCCACGAAACCGGCGCGGACACGTGGTTCGGCTTCACCGCCGTCCCGGTGCTCGAGGACATCATGCTGATTCCGCTGGTCGGGCACACCAGAGGGCACAGCGGGGTGGCGATCCGGCAGAGCGACGGGTGGTTGCTGCACTGCGGTGACGCCTATTTCCACCACCGCCAGCTGGCGGCGGAGCAGGCCCGTGCGCCGATCGGGCTCGGCGTCTTCGAGGTGCTCGCGGGCACGCTGGGGCGAGCGCGGGTGGAGAACCTGGAGCGGTTGCGCACGCTACACGCCGAACACGGCGACCGGGTGCGGATGTTCTGCGCGCACGATCCGCACGAGCTGGCCCGATTCGCCACGGTTCCGGTGCGCTGAACCCGGTCAGTCCAGCCGGAAATCCGCGAAATCGAATCCCGGCGCGACGATGCAGCTGACCAGCACGTGATCCGCGCCCGCGGGGCGTGCCGACTGGCTGACACCACCCGGCACCACGGCCTGGAGCACCTGCCCGCGCTCCAGATCAGGCCCGAGGATCACCACCTCCCCGCCGATGCTCAGCTCCAGCGGTCCGCCGCGATGCCACAACCACAGCTCGTCGGAGCGCACCGTGTGCGGGGCCGACCGCTCGCCCGGCAGCAGGAGGAAATAGATGGCGGTGGCCGCCGCGCGCGGACCCGGGTATCCCTCCGGCGTGAATTCGACCGGGCTGCGCCATGTCTGGCGATACCAGCCACCCTCGGGGTGAGGTGCGAGATCGAGCGTCACGGCGAGCGGTGGTCGCTTGTCGGTCATCGTTCGACTATGCCCGATGTCCGCCGCTGCTCAGCCCTCCTCGATACGCCAGGTGATTCCGAACGGCGCCAGCGCATCGAGGAAATCGGCGGCATCGAACACTTCGGCGGGTGCGAGCGCGCCTGGTGCTGCGGCGCCCTCGGCCAGCCGGACGGCGGTCTGCGCTGCCATCAGCGCCGAATCGCGGTAGGAGTCGACACCACTGAGCACGCCGCGGACCCGCCGCCCGTCCGTGCCGGACGTGTCGACGACGAGGTCGTAGCGCAGATCCGAGCTGGGCTCGTCGGGCAGCGCGTCGATGACCTCGGCGGTGAACTCGCTGAGCATCTCGAGGATCGATGTGGCGAGGACGCCTTCGACGTAGGAGACATCCGAGTGGCGGGGGATGGTGAGGACCGGTGGCTGCGGAAATTTCGCGACGGTGGTCGGCTCGGTGTCACCGGGGAAGGTCATCTTGTCGTGGCGTGCCGTGGTACCGGTACGCAGCTCACCGTCGGCGTAGTGCCAGCCACCGCTGCGGAACCAGTCCAGGCTGGCGAACACAGTCTTGGCGCTGCCTTTGGAACCGTGGCCACCGCTCTTGCTCAGGTGGCTCAGCACCACCTCGGCAGGCCCGGTCACCCGGCGCGTGCTGAGATGAGCGAGCAGGTCGCCAGGGACGTTGCTGTCGGTGACGCCGGCGACCAGGGTGACGCCCGCCGCCGCGGCGCGCGGCCCGAACTCGTCGAAGACCCGCTTCAGGAACAGTTGCTCGCCGGACATGTCGGTGTAGTGCGCGTCCGCCTCGATCGCCGCGGCGAGTACCGCCGCGCCGTGCTCCACGTAGGCGGGCAGGCTGCTGATCACCACGTTCGCGTCGGTGAACGCGGTGACGAGGGCCGCGTGGTCGCTCAGGTCCGCCACTCGTACGTCGGCGTCCGGCAGTTGTGCGGCGGTGGCGGCGGCCCGGATGCGGTCGGCGTCGCGGCCGACCAGGATCGGGGTGAGTCCGCGGCGGCGCAGTTCGGCGAGCAGGTAGCGACCGGTGTGGCCGGTGGCACCGTAGACGGCGATGGCGGGGGAGGCTTCTTTCGTTGTCATGCGAAGAAATCTATTGCCCATATTTGAGCGGAACAATGCCGAAGAAGCTCGACCGTTTGTCCAAAACGCTCATCGTTAGAGTGCTACGGTGAACTGGTGGACATCCTCAGCGAAACCATCGCGGCCATCCGCACCGGCAGCCCCACCTCCGGTCTGTTCATCCGGCATGCTCCGTGGGGTCGTAGGTATCCCGTGGTGCCCGGCGCGGGTTTCCACGTCGTCCTGCAGGGCTCGTGCTGGGCGGTGCCGCCGGAGGGCGAACCCATGGCGCTCGGCGTAGGGGACGTGTTGTTCATGCCGCGCGGCGCCGACCACGATCTGGTCGACAGCCTGGACAGCGCGGTCACCGAGATGGCGCAACCCGGCGAGCCCCGGGAGGTCGTGGGGCCGGGCGTCCGGGCCGCGCTGCTGTGCGGCGCCTACGAACTCGGACGCAGCCGCAGCCACCCGATCCTCGACGAGTTGCCCGAATTCATCCACCTGCCCGCGCGTCCCGGACGGCATCCCGCGCTGCGCGGCGCCGTCGATCTGCTGGCCGCCGAGATCGCCGAGCCGCGCCCGGGCAGCGACGCGGCCGTGCCCGCGATACTGGAGACGTTGCTGCTGTTCATCCTGCGCGCCTGGTTCGATGAGCAGGCCGACGTGCAATCCTCCGGCTGGGCAGGGGCTTTCGCCGACCCCGCGGTCGCGACGGTGCTGCGGGCCGTGCACGAGGAGCCCGCGCGGGCATGGACCGTTTCCGACCTCAGCGACGTCGCCGGTGTCTCCCGCGCGACCCTCGCTCGCCGCTTCACCGCGACGGTCGGTGAACCGCCCCTGGCCTATGTCACTCGCTGGCGCATGCTGACCGCAGCCCGTCTGCTCCGCGACACCGACAGCAGCCTCGGCGCCGTGGCCCGCCGGGTCGGCTACGCCTCGGAATTCGCCTTCGCGAAGGCCTTCAAACGCGAATACGGCCTCGCGCCGGGCCAGTACCGCCGAGCGTCCGACAGCACGCCCCTGGTCGCGGTCTGATCGCGGCCGGAACCCGATGTCCGGCGTCGATCAGCCGCGCTCGGAATCGGATAGAGCGGCGGCCACCGCGAGGGGAGCAAGCTTTGGATGGCCACCGTGACGGCGATGCCGCCGAACGGGGGGGACGGGCTCGCCGGGTATCGCTGAGCTCAGCTGAACGGCGAGCGGGGCCGCTGCTGGAGTTCACCGTCCACGTAGATGTCGACCTTCTCGTTGTAGAAGCAGACCAGCCCGGCGACTTTCTGGCTCTCCGGGAGCGGCGTGCGATAGCCCCACACGTAATCGGGATATTCCTTGCCTTCGACGCGGACGGTCCAGTAGTCGGCGGTGCCCTTGTACGGGCAGCTGGTGTGGGTGGCCGACGGGTACAGCAACTCCATGCGGACGTCGGTCATCGGCAGGTAATACCGGGCGGGCAATCCGGTTTCGAAAAGGATGCGCGGCGCGCGTGAGTCGGCGACGGTGACGCCGTCGATCTCCACCCGCACGTGCCGGGAGCTGGCCAGGATGTCCACGCGCGAGTACGGGTCGCGCGGATGGACGTAGATCGGTTCGTCTTCCTCGAACCACTCGTCCATCGCGCCCCACTCCAGCCGGACGAGGTCCCGCAACGCGGTGAGCGGTGAGTCGTGGTACCGCAGCGCCGCCCCGCCGGCCGTCGTGCCGTCGACCATGACGTCGTAGACGGTCGCGTCACCGCGGCTGGGAGAGTGCGCGGTGGCTTCGCTCGGCTCGAGCTTCGCGCGCAGATCCGTGACCGGGAGATAATAGGTCGGATAGTGCGGGTTCTCCCACACCAGCACCGGCCGCACGCTGTCGGCCACCAAGTGCCCGCCCAGATAGACGCGCACACGCTTCTGGCTGGTCTCGACCCTGACGCGGCCCCGGTTCGCTTCGGTCATATCTGTCGACCGTACTCCTCGCAGCGGCCCGCGCCAGGGCCTTCGACCAGGCTTCGGCTCAGTCGCCGACGGTGATGGCCCGCGCTTCCTCGACGCTGTGCGGTGCGGGGTCGTGGTCGTCGATATGGGCGAGAGCCGCCCGTCCGGCCAGGAGCACGGCCACCGCCGCCGCCGTGCACGCCGCGCCGACCCAGAACGGCAGCGCGACGCTGTGCTCGCCCAGCTTGCCCGCGAGATAGGGAGCCGACGCGCCGCCCGCGAAGCGGACGAAGCTGTAAGCCGCCGACGCGGTGGAACGCTCCACCGGCGCCGAGATCATCACGGCCTCGGTGATCAGCGTGTTGTTCACGCCGAGGAAAAGGCCCGCGAGCACCGTTCCGGCGATCAGCACCGGCTTGTGCTCGGCGAAGACCGCCATCACCGCCAGATCCGCCGCGAACAATCCCAGTGCGAGACCCATCATCGGCAGCGAACCGAATCGGCGCTGCAACCGGGGAGCCAGGAACACCGACGCGATCGCCAGCAGCACACCCCAGCCGCAGAAGATGAACCCGATCGCGTAGGTGCCCATGTCCAGGGGGAAGGGGGTGTAGGCGAGCACGGTGAAGAAGCCGAAGTTGTACAGCAGGGCGGTGACGCTCACGACCAGCAGCCCGCGGTGGCGTAGCGCGCGGAACGGCGCGGCGATCGAGGTGCGGTGCGTGGGTCTGGGTCCTTCCGGCAGCAGCACGACGATGCTGATCAGCGCGACGGCCATCAGCGCCGAGACGCCGAAGAACGGCCCGCGCCAGCTGATCCCGCCGAGCATGCCGCCGACCAGCGGACCGGTGGCGATGCCGATGCCCAGCGCCGCCTCGTACAGGATGATCGCGCGTGCCACGCCGCCGCTCGCCGCACCGACGATGGTGGCCAGCGCGGTGGCGATGAACAGCGCGTTGCCCAGGCCCCAGCCCGCGCGGAACCCGACGATCTGCGCCACCGTGTCCGACAGGCCGGCCAGCGCCGCGAACACGATGATGATCGTCAATCCGGCCAGCAGTGTCTTCTTGGCGCCGAAGCGGCTGGACACCACACCGGTGACCAGCATGGCCAAACCCGTCACCAGCATGTAGCTGGTGAACAGCAACGACACCTGGGAAGGGGAAGCGCGCAGCTGCTCGCCGATCGGTTTGAGAATGGGATCGACCAGGCCGATGCCCATGAACGCGATCACGCTCGCGAACGCGACCGCCCAGACGGCCTTCGGTTGCTTGGTGTTGTCCGCGACCGGGGCGCGGGTGGGAGCCACAGTACTCATCGATGTTCCCTCGAGATCGGATCGTGCTGTCGCGCAGCCTGTTTCAGGGCCTCCAGCAGGTCGTGCAATTCGGTGTCCAGCCGCATCAGGCGTTCGTCGTCGAAGCCGGGAAGGTGTCCGCCGATCGCGGTGGCGAATGCTCGGCGGAACTCGGCCAGCCGGGTCCGCCCGGCCGGGGCGAGTTCGACGATGACGGCCCGGAAGTCCTCCGGGTCCTTACGCCGGGTCGCGAAGCCTTCCGCGACCAGCTTGCCGATCAGCGCCGTTGCCGCCGGCTGTGAACATCGGTCGATCCTGGCGAATTCGCTGACCCGCAGCGCGCCGTGTTCGTCGAGCACCGCCAGTGCCCGCAACACGGCCCGCGGCAGCTCGTCGCCGCTGACCACCCCGGCCAGCCGAGTGAGCCTGCCCGCGGTGACGAGAAGGTCGACGACGATGTCATCCGCTGTATTCACCGAAGCCGGCTGCACAGGAATATTATTACATAGGCTAACTATCTATCGGTGGTGAGGTCGGCCACGGACTCGATCTCGAAGCGGCTCGCGCGGGAACGCTCCGGCGGCTTCTCGAGCCGTCTGGACGAGGTCTTGATGGCCGACCGTGGGCACGGCAGTCGACGGGCGGCGAGTCACCGGTGGATACGGCAGCCCGCTCGCGGGGTCAGCCCGGGGTGATGTTGGCGTTTCGGTGGAAGACGTTGCCTGGGTCGTAGTGGGCCTTGATGCGGGCCAGCTTCGCGTATTTGGCGTCTCCGTAGGATTCGCGAACTCGGTCGCGGTTCCCGGCCGCCATGAAGTTCACATACCCGCCGCGATTGGAAGCCAAGGGGCTCAACGCCTCCCATGTCGTGCGCACCCATTCCCGGTCGACGGCGAGCGTCTCGGTGTCGGGAGCGATCGCGGTGATATTGCACCCATAATGCGGGGTGCGCGCGCCGCCGAACGCCGTGTCGTCCGCACCGACCGAGCTGAACGCGCCGCCGAGCGGAAAGATCGGCATGAACGACAGCGGGGCGGTCTTCTTGGGGGCGTTCTCGGTGAGGACCGCTATGACCTCGTTGGAGAAATCATCGAGGTCGAGCGCCTTTTCGTAGCCGTGGGCACCCCACGGCGCCGCGACGTCGAGCATCTGCTGCAAAGCGGCATACGGGATCGGGGTCATGAGTTCGAACAGCGGCGGCAGTGCCTCCCGGATCGGCGCCACCGCGGCGACGTGCTCCTCTGCTGTGCCGAAGCCGACGACGATCAAGGCATGACCCGGTCGGCCGTGGTACCGCTCCGGAACGAAAGGCGCCGGCGGCGCCGACATCTCCAGCGCCAAAAGCGCCCCCGACCGGCGCGGCAACGTGGGGATGAACTCGCGGATGAGGCGCAATGCGTCGGTGCCGTCCGGCATGTCCCAGAAGAACAGGCCGAGGTGTACCTCCGGCCCGACGTGATGCAGGCGGTACTCGAATTCGGTGACCACTCCGAAATTGCCGCCACCACCGCGCAAGGCCCAGAACAGGTCGGGATTCTCGCTCTCGGACGCCCGCACCACCTGGCCGTCGGCGAGGACCACCTGCGCCGAGACGACGTTGTCGGCCGCCAGCCCGGCCATGCGGGTCAGCCAGCCCATGCCGCCGCCGAGGGTGAGGCCGCCGACTCCGGTGTCGCTGATCACCCCGCCGGTCACCGCCAGCCCGTGCGCCTGGGTCGCGGCGTCCATGTCCGCCATCGTCGCGCCGCCGCCGACCCGGGCCCGCTCGGCCTCCGGGTCCACCACGACGCCCTTCAGTGCGCTGAGGTTGATCATCAGGCCGCCGTCACCGACCGCGGTCCCGCTGTAGGCATGCCCGCCGCCGCGCACGGATACCTCCAGCATCCGGTCCCTGCCGAAGGCCAACGCCGCGGCGACGTCACGGGAGGACAGGCATTGGGCTATCACCGCGGGATGCCGGTCGATGTCCGCGTTCCAGACGGCGCGGGCTCGGTCGTATCCGGCGTCCGCTGGGCCGTAGACCGGCCCGTCCATGGTGGACCGTAATGCCTCGAGATCGGAATTCACTGTTCGCGTCATGGCATCCTCCCGGCTGGTGGGCCCCGACGACTCGTTGGAAGACGAGCCGGTATCCCCGACTCGCGACGGCACCGATCCCGACCCGCGGTGCCACTTGTAAACACGCGCCCCCCGATAGGCGACTGTGGCGCGTATCACATCTTAGTTCATAGCGCCCAGCGCCGACAGCCTGTCAGGACAGGCGCACCGTCGGCCCGATCGATGCGCCGCTGCCCTCGGCTCGAGCCGGCTGCGTCACCGGCCGGTGCGGCGTGCCGAACAACTGTGCGTCCCCGTGGGCGCGCTTGAAGAACAGGTGCGCGTCGTGTTCCCAGGTGATCGCGATGCCACCGTGCAACTGGATGGTCTCGCCCGCGATGGCGGTGAGCGCCTCCGAGCAGTGCACGCGGGCGGCCCAAACGTCTTCGGCTGCCGCCGGACTGTTCGCCGCCACCGCCGCGGTGGCCGCCAGGGAGGCGGACCTGGCCGACTCCAGCAGCACGTACATGTCCGCCATGCGGTGCTTGAGGGCCTGGAAGCTGCCGATCGCCCGGCCGAACTGCACGCGAGACTTGGCGTAGTCCACCGTCATCTCGAGGCAGCGGTCCGCGGCGCCGACCTGTTCAGCGGCCAGTGCGGCCCAGGCGATGTCGCGCAGCCGGGCGACGGCCACGGCCGGATCGCCCGAGCCGAGCCGCCGCGCGGGCGCGCCCGCGAAGGAGATCTCGGCCAGTTTGCGGGTGGGGTCCATCGTGGGCGCGTGGCGCCGGGTGACGCCCGGGGCGGTGGGCTCGACCTCGAAGAGGCCGGTCGAGGTGACGACCACGAGGGTGTCCGCCGGCATCCCGTCGAGCACGTAGTGCGCGGTCCCGGTGAGGGCGCCGTCCGTCTCGTGCACGCCCGGCTCGTCCCAGCCGCGCTCGCCCGCCCAGCAGACCGCGATCGTGCGCGTACCCGCCGCGACCTCGGGCAGCAGCCGCGCGCATGCCACGGCGTCGCCCGACGCCAGCACGGCCTGCCCGCCGAGAACGGCCGACCCGAGCATGGGCACCCCGGCAAGCGTGCGGCCCAATTCGCCCACCACCAGCAGGGATTCGACCAGGCTCGCATCGAAGCCGCCGTACTGCTCGGGAATCGCCAGCGCGGCGACACCGATCTGCTCGCACAGCAGCCGCCACAGAGCCGGGTCGTAGCCGAGTTCGGTGTCCATCGCCGCGCGCACCGCGGTGGACCCGGCGTGCTTGGTCAGCAGCGCCCGGACCGAGGCGAGGAATTCCTGATGCTCGGCGGTGCTCATGCCGCGCCCTCCTTCGGGTTCACCGGTCTCGCGCCGGTACGCGGGCCGCGGGATCCGCCGCTCATGCGATGCCTCGCGCGGCGCGATCCCGGTCGGTCTCCTCGCGCAACGCCTGGGCGATCCGGGCACGGTGCAGATCGGCCGTGCCCCAAGCCGAACGCAGGGCGGTCACCTTGGTCAACCACAGCGAGAGGTCGTACTCGGCGGTGTAGCCGATCGCGCCGTGCACCTGGAGGGCGGCGCGGGCGGCGCGATAGGCCGCCTCACCGCAGGCGATCACCGCGGCCGAGACATCCCGCCCGCGAGTGGGTTCGGTCGTGGTCAGCGCTGCTCGGTAGAGCAGCGGTTCGGCCAGGTCCAACGCGATCAGCACGTCGGCGAGTTTCTGCTTCACGGCCTGGAACTCCCCGATCGGCTTGCCGAACTGCCTGCGCTGCTTGGCGTATTCGGTCGACGCGTGCAGCAGGGCCTTTCCGGCGCCGAGCAACTGCGCCGCACAGGCCAGCGCGCCGGCGTCGAAGCCCGCGGCCACGGCCGCGCGGACCTGCTCGCCCTCGGCGACGGTCTCGTCCGCGGCGACGGTGAACAGTCGGCGCGCGGGATCGACCGAGCGCACCGATCCCGCGCGATGTCCGGTGGCGAGTTGGTCGTCCGCGGCCAGCAGGACCACTCCGGCGGTGTCGGCGTCCAGCGCGACGTTGCTGTGACCGGATGAGGTGAAGGCGACGGTGCCCAGCGACGCCCCTTCCGCGAAGCCGGGCAGCCATCGCGCGGCCAGGCTCTGGTCCGGAAGCGCTTGCAGCAGGGCCGGGATCGCGGCGGCCGTCTCCACGAGGGGTCCCGGCACGGCCGCCCGGCCGATCTCCTGGAACGCCACGACCAGATCGATCGGTTCGGCGCCGATGCCGCCGTGCCGCTCGGCGACGGCCAAGCCGAGCACCCCGGCCTCGGCCAGCTGCCGGATCACCGCACGACCGGGTCCGTTGTCCCCCGAGGCCCACGCGCGCACCGCGGCGGGCGCGCGGCCCGCTTCCAGCAGTTTGCGCAGGCTGACGCCGAAATCGAGTTGTTCGGGGCTGAGCGCGAATCTCATCGGCTGTTTCCTCTCGGTAATCCGAGCAGCCGCTCGGCGATGATGTTGCGCTGAATCTCGTTGGTGCCCGCGTAGATCGGGCCGGACAGCGCGAAGAGGTAACCGTCGGTCCACGGCCCGGAACGCTCCGCCGCCGCGCCGAGCACCTCGAGCGCGGTCTCGTGCATGGCGATGTCCAGCTCGGACCAGAACACCTTGGTGATCGAGGATTCCGCGCCCAGCTTGCCGCCCTCGTTCAGCCGGGTGACCGTGCCGAACGTGTGCAGCCGGTAGGCCTCGCTGCCGATCCAGGCGTCCACCACCGCGTCGCGCTGCGCGGTGTTGTCCTGCGCGCCGGCCTCGCGCCACAGATCGATCAGCCGCTGCGCGGTGGCGCTGAACCGGCCGGGACTGCGCAGCGAGAGGCCGCGTTCGTTGCTGGAGGTGCTCATCGCCACCCGCCAGCCCTCACCGGGTGCGCCGATCACGTCACGGTCGGGCACGAACACGTCGTCGAGGAAGATCTCCGCGAAGCCGGGTTCGCCGTCCAGTTGCGGGATCGGGCGCACCGACACGCCATCGGCGGTCAGCGGGAACATGACGTAGGTGAGGCCCTTGTGCCGCTCGGCCTCGGGGTCGCTGCGAAACAGTCCGAACGCCCAGTCCGCGAAGGCGGCGCGCGAACTCCACGTCTTCTGGCCGTTCAGCAACCAGCCGCCGGGCGTGCGCCGCGCCGTCGAGCGGATACCGGCGAGGTCGCTGCCCGCTTCCGGCTCCGACCACGCCTGTGCCCAGATGTCGTCGCCGCGCGCCATCCGCGGCATGATCCGCTCCAACTGTTCCGGCGTGCCGTGTTCGAAGAGCGTCGGCGCCAGCAGGAATATGCCGTTCTGGCTGACCCGCCCCGGCGCGCCCGCCGCGTAGTACTCCTGCTCGAACAGCACCCAGTCCAGCAGTGTGGCGTCGCGCCCGCCGAACTCCTCCGGCCAGGCGACCACAGAGAGCCGCGCGTCGGCGAGGGTTCGCTCCCAGGAGCGGTGCGCCTCGAAGCCCGCCTTCGTGTCCATGGAAGGCAGTGGTTTCGAGGGTTTGCCGGCGGCCAGGAAATCGCGGACCTCCCGCTGGAATTCCTGACTCGCCTGGTCGAGATCCAGATCCACTACGCCGTTCCGTTCTGTTCTGCGGTGCTCGCGGAAGCCTTCATCGACTTGGCGTTCATGCCGCCGAGTGAGTCGGCGCCGACTTCGGCGTTGTGCGCGTGCGCGAAGTGGTGCAGGCCGAAGACCGAGTCCATGCCCGACCGCATGCCCATCAGGTCCTCGGCCTGGTTGACCGCCTTCTTCGTCAGCGCGAGACCGAATTGCGGCATCGCGGCTATCTTCTCGGCCAGCGCCAAGGTCTCGGTCTCCAGTTCGGCGCGCGGAACGACCCGGTTGACCATGCCCCATTCCTTGGCCTGCGCCGCGCCGAACCGGTCGCCGGTGAACAGGAACTCCTTGGCCGCGCGCGGCCCCATCACCCACGGGTGCGCGAAGTACTCCACGCCCGGAATGCCCATCCGGACCACGGGATCGGAGAAGAACGCGTCATCGGAGGCGATGATCAGATCGCACACCCAGGCCAGCATGAGCCCGCCCGCGATGCACGCGCCCTGCACCATGGCGATGGTCGGTTTGGGGATCTCCCGCCAGCGCCTGCACATACCGAGGTAGACCTCGAGCTCGCGGGCGAAGCGCTGATCGCCTCCGGCCCGGTCCACGTGGTCCCACCACAGCGCCGCCTTGTTCTGGTATCGCACGTGGTGGTCGCGGCCGGGCGTGCCGATATCGTGCCCGGCGCTGAAGTGCTTTCCGTTGCCCGCCAGCACGATCACGCCGACCTCGGCATCCTCCACGGCGCGCTCGAAGGCGGCGTCGAGCGCGTAGGTCATCACGGAGTTCTGCGCGTTGCGGTAGTCCGGCCGGTTCAGCGTGACGATCGCGACGCGACCGCGCCGCTCGTAGGTGACGACCGAACCTTCGTCCGGGATCGCCGGACCCTGGTCCGGGGTTGCCGGTTCCGACATTACGACTTCTCCTCACGTAGTTGGCGCTTGAGCACTTTCCCGGCGGCGCTGTAGGGCAGCTGGTCGCGGAATTCGATGAACCGCGGCACCTTGAAATTGGCCAGCACGGTGCCGGCGTGGGCGAGCACCTGTTCTTCGGTGAGTGCCGAGCCGGGTTTGCGCACCACGTATGCCTTGCCCACCTCACCCATCCTGGTATCGGGCACGCCGATCACCGCGGACTCGGCCACGCCGTCCAGCCGGGCCAGCGCCTGTTCGACCTCGGCGGGGTAGACGTTGAAGCCGCCGCAGATGTACATGTCCTTGAGCCGGTCGGTGATCTTCAGGTACCCGCGGTCGTCGACCGTGCCGATGTCGCCGGTGTGCAGCCAGCCGTCGGCGTCGATCGTCTCCGCGGTGCTGTCCGGGTCGTCCAGGTAACCGAGCATCACGTTCGGTCCGCGCAGCAGCACCTCACCCGCCGCGCCGATGCGCAGTTCGAAATCCGCGATCGGCCTGCCGCAGGTGTTGGCGATGGTCGCGGCGTCGTCGTCGACGCGGCACATGGTGCCGAATCCCGCGCTCTCGGACAGGCCGTAGGCGGTGATGACGACGTCGAACGCCAACACCGAGCGCATCCGCTCGATCAGCACCACCGGTACCGTCGCCGCGCCGGTGACGGCCACCCGCAGCGAGCTCAGATCGAATTCGGCGCGCCGCGGGAAATCCAGGATCGTCTGGTAGATGGTCGGCGGACCGGGCAGCACGGTGACCTGCTCGGCGCCGATCAGCCGCATCGTCTCCGGCACGTCGAAAGTGGCCTGCGGGATGATCGTGGCGCCGGTGACCAGGCAGGCGAGGATGCCGGCTTTATAACCGAAGTTGTGGAAGAACGGGTTCACCACCAGGTACCGGTCGTCCCCGCGCAAGGTGGCGCACTCGGCCCAGGCGCGCACCACCGACAGCGCCTGCCGGTGAGCGACCAGGGTGCCCTTGCTGCGGCCGGTGGTACCGGAGGTGAACAGGATGTCGGAAAGGTCCTCCGGGCGGACCGACTCGGCGCGTTCCTCTGCTTCCGCCACCGTGACCTGGGCGGCCACCGTCGCGAGTTCCGACCAGTCGAGCGCGGCGATATCGGTGTTCTCCGTGCCCGGCTCGACCGGGATCACCACCACCGTGTCGATTGCCAGATCGGGGGCCGCGGTCCGCAACTCGGCGAGCCGCTCGCGACCCAGGAAAGGCCCCGCGATGAACAGCGCCTTCGCGTGCACGCGCCCGAGCACGTCGGCGGCCTCCTCGGCCACGTAGCGGGTGTTCAGCGGCACCAGTGCCGCACCGGCGTAGTGCGCGGCCAACGCGGCGACCACCCAGTGGTGGGTGTTGGGCGCCCACATGGCCACGCGGTCGCCCGCCCGCACGCCGCGCGCGATGAGCGCCCGCGCCACTTCCTGGACCGCCGTGAGCAACTGCGTCCAGTCCAGCCGGACCGTGCCGTCGGCGATCGCGGGAGCGTCGCCGAAGGTCCGGGCGGCGTGGTGCAGTGCCATCGGTGTCGTCTGTGCAGGGGTTGTCACGGTTGTCCTCACCGTCCGCGAGTCACTTATGCGTGGACTCTACAAAGCAAGTGCTTGGTAGGTTATCCTACCGGCGTGGGTGCGATCCAGACCTCAGAATCCGACACCGCCGCGCCGGACGGGCGGTTTTCCGCTGCGCAGGACGAGCGATTCGCCGCCGAAGTGCGCGATTGGCTGGAGGAGAACCTCGGCGGCGAATTCCGCGAACTGCGCGGCCTCGGCGGTCCCGGCCGTGAACACGAGGCGTTCGACGAACGCCTGGCCTGGGATCGGCACTTGGCCGCGGCCGGATGGACCTGCCTGGGCTGGCCGAAGGAGTACGGCGGCCGCGCGGCCACGGTGCGCCAGCAGGTGATCTTCCACGAGGAATACGCCAAGGCGAACGCGCCCGCGCGGGTTTCGCACGTCGGCGAGGAACTGCTCGGCCCGACGCTGCTCGCCTTCGGCACCGAGGCGCAGAAGGACCGGTTCCTGCCCGGCATCCGCACGGTCGGTGAACTGTGGTGCCAGGGCTATTCCGAACCTGGCGCGGGCTCGGACCTGGCCGCGATCAGCACCGCCGCGCACCTGGACGGCGACGAGTGGTCTATCAACGGGCAGAAGATCTGGACCTCGCTGGCCCACGTCGCGGACTGGTGCTTCGTCGTTGCCCGCACCGAACGCGGTTCCACCAGGCACAAGGGCCTGTCCTACCTGCTGGTTCCGATGAAGCAGTCCGGCGTCGACGTACGCCCGATCATCCAGTTGACCGGTACCTCGGAGTTCAACGAAGTCTTCTTCGACAACGCCCGCACCGCCGCCGACCTGGTGGTCGGCGAGCCGGGCGACGGGTGGCGCATCGCCATGGGCACGCTCACCTTCGAGCGCGGCATCTCCACCTTGGGTCAGCAGATCCGGTTCGCCCGGGAGCTGGCCGACATCGAGGCCTTGGCCCGCCGCACCGGCGCGGCCGACGACCCGCTGATCGCCGACCGCATCGACCGGGCCTGGGTCGGGTTGCGGGTGCTGCGCGCACACGCCATGCGCACCATGGAGGGCGCGGGCGTCGACGACGGCGCGGGCCAGGCCTCGGTCGCGAAACTGCTCTGGGCCAATTGGCATCGCGGCCTGGGTGAGTTGGCCATGGCCGTGCTCGGTGCGCGCGGCCTGGTGGCGGGCGAGGACGATCTCGACGAATGGCAGCGGCTGTATCTGTTCACCCGCGCCGACACCATCTACGGAGGTTCGAACGAAGTGCAGCGCAACATCATCGCCGAGCGGGTGCTCGGCCTGCCGCGCGAGGCCCGTCCGTGACGGGCCCGCTGTCGGTCGCCCCCACGCCCGCTCCCGGGCACGGTCTGCTGACCGGCCGCACCGCGGTGATCACCGCGGCTGCGGGCACCGGCATCGGCTCGGCCACCGCGCGCAGACTGCTGGCCGAGGGTGCGGACGTGGTGGTCTCCGACTGGCACGAGCGGCGTCTGGCGGAGACCGCCACCGAGCTGGCCGCCGAGTTCCCGGACCGCAGGGTCGCCTCGATCGCCTGCGACGTACAGAGCACCGAACAGGTGAACGCGCTGGTGCGCGGCGCCGTCGAGGCCATCGGCCGGATCGACATCATGGTCAACAACGCGGGGCTCGGTGGCGAGACGCCGGTGGTCGACATGACCGACGAGCAGTGGGAGCGAGTTCTCGACATCACCCTCAACGGCACCTTCCGCTGCACCCGCGCCGCGCTCGGCTACTTCCGCGACGCGGGCCACGGCGGCGTGATCGTGAACAACGCCAGCGTGCTGGGCTGGCGCGCGCAGCACGGCCAGGCGCACTACGCCGCGGCCAAGGCGGGCGTGATGGCGTTGACCAGGTGTAGTGCGATCGAGGCCGCCGATCTCGGCGTCCGGATCAACGCGGTGGCCCCGAGCATCGCCAGGCACGCTTTCCTGGACAAGGTCAGCTCGACCGAGCTGCTGGACCGGCTGTCGGAGCGGGAAGCGTTCGGCCGCGCGGCCGAGCCGTGGGAGGTCGCCGCGACGATCGCCATGCTGGCCAGTGACTACACCACCTACCTGACCGGCGAGGTGGTCTCGATCAGTAGTCAACGCGCCTGAGCCAGGCCCCTCCCGAGCTCGTCCGCTCCGTCGCGGGCGGACGAGCACACCCGGCGACCGTCGAGCACCCGCTTGTCCGGCACGTCGGGGGAGACCTCGCGCGCCGTATTGCGATCGCCTTCTCGCATTGGTCGTCCCGCACAAAATGGGCGGCTGATCAGCTGGAAAAGGGCGAGCAGGAGGGCGCGCAGATGTGCCATGCTGGATGCGATCGGATCCGCGCTCTCCAAGGGGGCGATGGCTATGGGCCTGGATCGCCCACCTGCCCGCGAACAACTGGAACTCGACTTGGTGCGCGACGTCGTGCTGGCGAGGCGACGATTGGACAGCCTCGTGCTATCTGCGCTCACCCTGGGTGCCGAGCTCATCGAGCACACCTCCGAACGTGCGGTCGCGACGGCCGCCGCGCGCATTCTCGAGCAGCACGCCGTCGATGAGGGGGAGGTCGCCCGCGACCCGCGCGGCGCGCTGCGCGCCGATCTGGCGCGTGACCACGAGCGTGCCCGGCGCATCGGCCTCAGCGCCGAGGGCGCCGAGACCGAACAGCAGCGGCGCAGGCAGCGTCAGATGGCTCTGCTGTGCGAGGTGCGCGCCGACCTGCTCGCGGTGATCGCCAAATGCCGGGAATTCCGCTTCGACCGGGTGACGTTCGCCGACGAGATCGCACAGGGCCTGTGTGCCGCCACCGACAAGCTGGTGATCGGCGCCGACATGGACACCTACCACGCCTGGCAGCGCGGCATGGTGCTCAAGCTGAGCGAGGAACCGGTGCGGGGCGGCCCGCCGCGGGTGATGGCCACGGTGGACGCCGGTCCGGACCGCGGTCAGCTCACCGTGGAGTGGGATAGCTGCGAACGTCGTCTCGCGCTCGTCGCGCGGATGGCGCGGGCTGGCGTCTCGCCCGTGGTCATCTGCGATCGCCTGCTCGCCGACCTCTCGGTTTCCTCGCCGCTGCGCTATTCGGAGCGTTGAGCAGGAGGACTCGACCCAAGCAAATGCTTGGTTGTATCATGGGCCGTGTGACCGCACCAGACGCCTCGAAATCAGCACGGCGCAGCGAGTTGCTCGCCATGGCGGCCGAACTGTTCGCCGAGCGGGGATTACGCGCCACCACAGTGCGTGACATCGCCGACGCGGCCGGAATCCTATCGGGGAGCCTCTATCACCATTTCGATTCCAAAGAGTCGATGGTGGACGAGATCCTGCGCGGCTTCTTGGACGACCTGTTCGGCCGCTACCGCGAGATCGTCGCCTCCGGCCTGAGTTCGCGAGACACCTTGGAAGCTCTGGTGCTCGCGTCCTACGAGTCGTTCGACCGGTCGCACGCGGCGGTGGCGATCTACCAAGCCGAGGCGAAGCGGCTGCGCGCCTCGGAACGGTTCACCTACATCGCCGACTACAACCGCGAATTCCGCGAGCTGTGGCACCGGGTGCTGACCAACGGCGTCCAGGACGGCAGCTTCCGGCCGGAGCTCGACGTCGAACTGGCCTACCGGTTCCTGCGTGACACGGTCTGGGTCGCGGTGCGGTGGTACCGGCCGGGTGGGCCCATCACCGTCGAGAACCTCGCAAAGCAGTACCTGACCATCGTGCTCGACGGGCTCACCGTCCCCGGGCGCATCACGTAGGAGTCCTTACATGTCAGCACCTTCCGCGCCTCGCCGTCCGTATGCCCCGCTGCGGGACGCCTATGTGGTCGATGCGGTACGCACCCCGGTCGGCAAGCGCGGCGGCGCGCTGGCGGGCGTGCATCCGGCCGATCTGGGCGCGGCCGCCTTGCGCGGTCTCTTGGACCGCAGTCCGATCGATCCGGGCGCCGTGGACGATGTCATCGTCGGTTGCGTCGACAACGTCGGTCCGCAGGCGGGCAACATCGGTCGCACCATGTGGCTGACCGCCGGGTATCCCGAAGAGGTTCCCGGCGTCACGGTGGACCGGCAATGTGGATCCAGCCAGCAGGCCATCAATTTCGGCGCGCAGGCCATCATGAGCGGCACCGCCGAGGTGATCGTCGCGGGCGGCGTGCAGAACATGAGCGCTATCCCCATCTCCGCCGCCATGCTCGCGGGCAAGGAGTACGGCTTCGACTCGCCCTTCGTCGGAGCCCAAGGCTGGGACCACCGCTACGGCACCGGCGAGGTGACGCAGTTCCGCGCGGCACAGCTGATCGCCGAGAAGTGGGGCATCAGCCGGGAAGAAATGGAGCGCTGGGCGCTGCGCAGCCACGACCGGGCCCGCGACGCGATCAAGAACGGCCGCTTCGACAACGAGATCGTGCCGGTCGGCGACTTCTGGATCGACCAGGGGCCGCGCGAGACCAGCCTGGAGAAGATGGCTTCGCTGCCGCCGCTGGCCGAGGGCAGCCCGCTGACCGCCGCCGTGGCCAGCCAGATCTCCGACGGCGCCAGCGCCACCCTGCTCGCTTCGGAGTGGGCGGTCGAGGAGTACGGCCTGACGCCGCGAGCGCGCATCCATCATGTGAGCGCGCGCGGAGCTGACCCGATCTTCATGCTCACCGCACCCATTCCGGCGACCAAGTGGGCGCTGGAGAAGACCGGTCTGACTATCGACGACATCGACGTGATCGAGATCAACGAGGCGTTCGCGCCGGTGGTGCTGGCCTGGTTGAAGGAGACCGGCGCCGACCCGGAGAAGGTCAATGTCAACGGCGGCGCGATCGCCCTCGGGCACCCCCTGGGAGCCACCGGCGCAAAGCTTTTCGCGACGCTGCTCAACGAGCTCGAGCGGATCGAGGGCCGCTACGGCCTGCTCACCATCTGCGAGGGCGGCGGCACGGCCAACGCGACCATCATCGAGCGCCTGCCCCGCTGATCTGCGACGAGCGGCACGTTCGGCGAGATCTAGTCGCCGAACGTGCCGCTCGGCACGCATCGTCTCTACAACGCCGCAGCCGGGGCCGGGGTCCAGTCGGACTGCACCTCGTGGTCCGACTGTCTCTATGACGAACCGTCGTTGATGGGGTTGCGGCTCGCGGAGTTCCCGGAGGAGTCGGGTTCTTCGTCGCTGCGGGCGGCGGGCTTACCCTCGCCGCCTTCGCCTTTACCTTTTCCCTTGCCTTTACCTTTTCCCTTCCCCTTTCCTTTTCCCTTGCCTTCGCCTTCGTCGGCGTTACTCGCGTCGGAGGGCGGTCCCTGCGTTTCATCCTGTGCCAGATACGCGACCGGCCCGCCGCCACTCGTCTCGCTCGCGGCGGGTTGCGCGACGAGTCCCACGGTCAACGCGCCCGTGGCGACCGCCGCTACCGTCACGGCGATTCGAACGGATGACTTCGCCACTACCAAACCTCCCTGGTGATCGGTTTCGTTGGTGGAGCAGCGCGAAGTTAGCACCGGCGCGAGCGGGGTTTCTCGGGCTCGCCGCGCCCTGATCGCCGTCGTGACAAGGTCGACATTCCGCCGTGACGCACACCCGATTTGTTCGGAAAGTTCTTATTGCTGCGACCGGAGATATTCGTCGTGTTCGCGGTCTTCTCGGTAGTAGCGCTGGGTCAGCACGGCGAGACGGTTGATCTCGGCTGCCATGGCGGCGGGTTCGAGGGGCTTGGCGATGATGGGATCGCCGGTCTTGACGTAGTAGCGGCCGTCGGCGTAGTCCATCCACCAGAACCCGCGTCCGAAACCCGGGCGGGCATCGACGGCGGAGCCCGCGACTACGGTGACCTCACCGAGGCCGAGGCGTTCGCGTTTGAAGATCCGGTCCAACTGCGCGACGATGCCGATCTCATACGGCTTGCGGACCGGCCGCTCCCGGTCGGCGCTCACTTCTTCCCGGCGCACCTCGATCGGTGGGTGCGTGCCCGCCGGCATCTTGGGCAGCGCGGCAACCGCTTTGGCGGCGACTCGTCGCGCGGCGCAATAACTCACGATCACGTCGCCGCCGGTGTCCGGCGCTGTACCGGGAAGCTGGACCAGAGTGGCGCCGATGCTCCCACGCACGGCCCCGTGGAAACGGAAGACGATCGACATGTCCGGGCCACCCATCCCTTTGGACTCGACGCGGACCTCCGGTTCCAGTAATACGTCGAGTGCCCGTTCCAGGTCGACTGCGTATCGGCCGAGTAGCGCGTCGACCGCCGCCTCGCGTTGACGCTTCAGGTCGGCGAAATCCATCTCTTCCGGTCGGAATCGCAGCGGGTAGGGCAGGCGGTCTCGACCGTAGGCGGCCCAGAGGATCTCGAATTCCTGCCCGGTGAATCGCCAGTCAGCCATTCGGGTTGTCTCCACCGATGACCGGAGGAACCGATTTCGGCAAGGAGTCCAGACCGGTGAGTTCCTCGCCGTTGTGCTGATTGATCAGGTAGTCCTTGACTCCCGAGGTCTCCCGCTCGTCGTCCTTGCCGCGAGCCGCCATACCCGGTGCGATGCCGGACGTGCCTGCCGCGCCGGCTCGAGCCGCCGGGTGGCCCGTTGCCGTGGCGGCCGGAACCACACTCGGCTGCTGCGGACCGGCCGGGACATTGCGGCCCGGTGCAGGAGTGCCGGTGGTATTCGGCGTGCCGGGAGCGCTGGGGGTGGTGGGACGCGGGGGAGTGTTCGGGCGAGTCGTGCCGGGTCTGCCTGGGGCCGTCGGGGTCGCGGTGTTGAGGGCCGGAGTCGGTGTATTGGTGTTGTTCGATGTGGTCGACGGTGGGTTCGAGGTGGTGTGCTGCACGCTCGTCGGCTGGTCCACACCCGCCGGGGTGACCGCGTGCGGAGTGGTGGCGGCCGGGCCGGTCTCGGCCGATTGCTGCTGGTCGCCGTCGGACTGTTCGGTGGACTCCGGTTGCGCTTCGGAACTGTCGGAAGCGGAGGTTGCCTGTACTCCAGCGGAATTCGATGTAGCTGATGATGACGTACCCGGCTGCGGCTCGGGATCCGCCACGATCTGCGGAGCTGTCGGAAGGACGGGCACGCCATGGTCGGTCTGAGTGGCCACTTGCCCGTACACCGTGCGCAGGATCCGCCGCGCCTCCTGCGTGGCTTCCTCCTCGGTGTAATCGCCCGCCTTCATGACGCCGTCCTGGGGCAATGTCTTACCCGTCAGTTCTGGGCGTTCGGTGGCCTGCGGCATCAACGCCTGCGTCTGCTCGAGACCGGTATGCATCTCGGACAGCTTGAAACTCACCAGGGCAGCGGCATCGGCCAGAGTCTCCGACTGGTTCCGGTAGTTCGTGACCGCGTCAGCGGCTGCCTTGCCGGATTGCCCCGTCCACCCCGGATTGGTGCCCTCGCCGGTCACGGTGCGGCCGAACTGCTCGTTGAACGCCTGAATCGCACCGGTCAGATTCATCCCGATGTTCAGCCACGCCTCGGACGCCTCCCGCACCGTCCCCGGCCGCATCGCGTTCACGGCATCGACCATCTGCGCCAACGTCATACTGTCGTAGTTGTCCGGCCCCGGAATCCGCGGCGGCTCGTATTCCCCCTCAAACGACGAACCCAACCGGCTGGTGAAGTCGTAGATCGTGTCGCGCTCCCGATTCCACTGCTCCTGCGCGGCGATGATCCGATCGCGGTACTCCTCGTAGGTCATGGGATGGCGTCCAAACCGGTGAACTGGTCAGCTCTGGACTGGTCCAGCTCAACGAAGTTCGCGATGGCTTTGGCGACAACTTCTTTCGCGATCTTCACCGCGTCGATGTGTTGCATGAGGAGGGCGTCCAAGGATTGAGCTGTTCCGGTCGCCTTCAGGCTGAATTTTTCTTCGAGTGCCTGACCTGACGGAAGTGTGCCGAATCCGGATACGCGCCGCACGTATGCGGCCGACTCCAAGATTCCGTCGAGCTTGTGGAGGTAGTCGTCGCAGACCTTGTCCAGACCCTTGCCGATCTCCGGGTGCAAAGTGAGTTCACCCGCGTTGGCTGAGTTGAGCAGTCCCCGCCACTCGGCTGGATTCACGCCGAAGTTCACAGCTCCTCCTCAACTTCCCGGCAGGTACTCGACCAGATCTTGTGCGTGGTCACGTGCCTGCACGCACGGATCTCCTTGCTTGCCCACCGAATAGCGAGTCGTCACGTAGAACATGACCGTCCCGCGCGGAACCTCCACTGCTACCGTGCAATTGAGACGTTGCGCATCGCCGACATCCAAGAACTGGACGGCATGGAGCGTGCCCACCGTCAGCGGCGAGAAGGCCTCGAAGTCGGAGCGTTTCCGGATGTCGTCCATTGTTGGGGTTCCGGAAAGGACACCAAGGCTGTACCAACGCGCTGTCGCTCGCCAGCTGCACACCTTCCACCCGGTGAAATCGACGCCTGCGACATCCTTCGTCTTGGCGGCCGCGTCGAGGCCGGTCCCGGAGACGGCGGATTCCGGAAGGTCGCATGGGTCCCACAGCGCAGCGTCCGCGTCGGTCGACTTCGGAGCGACGGGTGCTGACGTCCCCTCGTTTGACGTCGTGGTTGTGGAACCATCGGTGGAGTCCCCGCACCCAGCCAGCACGACCACTGCACCGACCGCGAGCGCGGCACCGCGCAGAACCTTCCCCCAGCTCGTCATCGGTTCCTCACCGCCGGTGCCGTACCGCATCGACGAGGGCCGGACCGGCTTCTCCGCCCCCTGCAAGCTGAGATCGACGCTACTGGCCCCGTCCCAATGGTTGCAACCAGTTCGGTGCTGATTCGTTGGGGGGTTCAGTGGTTCAAAAGCAGCTGCAGCGGCACCCATTCCGATTGCGTCGAAGTCGCTTTCCTGGTCGGAGACCACGTCGGCGTGCGGGGCTCCAAGAACCCGACCGGTTCCGCGCTCGTCTTCACCACCGGTGGGTGGGAGGCGTTCACGGTGGACTTGCACGCTGGGGAGTTCAGGCGAACAGAAGCCTGAGCGTGCCACGCGTGAATGTGGTTGATCAACGATCCCCCGGAACCCATACGGCTCCGGGGCGATCGGCTTCTGTCGAGAGTTGGCTCGGGGCTCAGCTCACGGCACCGCG
The DNA here is from genome assembly GCF_009829295.1 of Nocardia sp. CY15. NCBI lineage: Bacteria > Bacillati > Actinomycetota > Actinomycetes > Mycobacteriales > Nocardiaceae > Nocardia > Nocardia sp. CY15. The sequence continues at coordinate 41,087 of NZ_VUOT01000010.1, read as the reverse complement.
GTGAACAGTTCATAGCTGTGCCCATTGGGATCGCGCACATAGACTCCTCGACCTCCGCCGAGGTGATTGATCTGCCGGTCCCATCCGTACTCCGGGCCGGACCCGTAGTCGACGCCCGCCCATTCCGATAGGCGTTCCAACACCGCGTCGAAGGTTTCCTCATCGACCAAGAACGCGTAGTGGCCGGGCTCGACCTGCCCGCGTTGATCGAAGTCGAAGGTCAGGTCTTCGTTGACCCGCACCGGCGCGAACGGCCCCGCCGGAGCCGCCACCTCCAGCCCCAGTAACTCGGCGAAGAAACTCGCGGCCACCTGTTTGTCGGCCGCGGGGACGATCGTGTGATTCAGGACGATGGACATGGTGCCCTCCGTTCATTTGCGTGCGATACGCACACAAATATAGGTGCACATCGCACGTAATGTCGAGCCATGTCCGCACCCGAGTGCTGGTAGGTTGGCGGCCGTGAACCGCTCCAGCGCCGACGTTCCCGAGATCGACGGCGGACCCGCGCTCTTTCGACTGGTCCGTTTCTGGTCCCGCCGCTGGATCAATCAAGCGCTGACCGGCGTACCGGCGGAACCGGACCACGACATGCGCCAGGCTCAACACGTCCAAGTCGTCGAAGCCGTGGCGGCCGCGCTGCGCACCGCCGAGGAAGCCACCGTCACCACCGTCGCCACCCAACTCGGCCTCGACCATTCCGGAGCCAGCCGCATGGTCCGCGACGCCGTCACATCCGGCTACCTGACCCGCACCGATTCCGCCCACGACCGCCGCCGCGTAGTCCTGAGCCTCACCGACGACGGCAACGACCTCCTCACCGCCTCCCACGACTGGCAACGCCGCTGCTTCGACCGACTCACCGCCACTTGGAGCCCCCGCGACCGCCGTCAATTCGCCACCTACCTGCAACGCCTGGCCGACGAGGCAACCACCTGAATTCTGGCCGTCTCGCGTAATCGGATGCGACCTGTCAGTCGCGATCGCCCATGTCCGCCGCCGGCGAACCTTTTGGGCGGCGCGTTGGCGCCGGCGATCAGTCGTGCATTGAACTTCGCGCGAACCCCGGCTGGTAGCGCCCGAAGGGCACCGAAGAGTAACTGCTCGGCACTGCCGGTCCGGGTTCGGCGGGCTCGAGGTCGCGTCAGGGCTCCGTTCGGCCCTGACGGCCGTACCTGTCGTCGAACCTGACGATGTCCTCGCGCCAGCCGTGGTCGGCTGTAGACGCTTCGAGCATGACCACGTCGGTTATCGCGGTCACCCGGTGCACTGCCCCGGCCGGGATGTGGATGACGTCGTCCGGGCCGAGTTACTCGCTGGTGAGCTCGGTCTCGGTGCGGCCGTAATCGACCCGCGCCTTGCCGGAGAGCACGAAGATCGTCTCCTCTTTCTGCAGGTGCTTCTGCAGGCTCAACGCGTGCCCGCTGCGCACATGCAAGACCTTCCCGACGTATTTGCCATCGACGACGGCGAATATCGACTCGTGGCCCCATGGCTTGTCCTGACGTTGCGCCTGGAAGATCCTCGCCTGCGCGGCGCTGGAGGTCGTCTCTGTCATCGCGGCTCTCCATGGTCTGCAGCGGCTGTTCGGTCGGCGGCCCCAAGGATATCGGCGCACGGACTCTTCCCGCTGTCGAGCCACGACACCGCGACACAGTTACCGGGACGACCTACCGCGTCGAACAATCCGATCAGTAGTCCAGCGCGGCGACCGCTTCAGGACTTCACTGGTCGGTCGTATAGGTGCCGATCAGCTGTCCGTCGCCGAGGCTCGCGTCGACTATCGCGGATCGCGCCTCGTCCGGTGGGGTGTCCGCGGCCACCTGTACGGGGCGAGAGAGTGCGTACACGATGAATCGGTAGTGGTGGACGCCGGTACCGGCGGGTGGGCACGGTCCGAAGTATTCGGCACGGTTCGCGCTGTTCAGGCTGACCAGCCCGCCCGCCGGGGTCTGCCCCTCGTCGGTAGACGTGGTGGTCGGCGGGATATTGCTGACCACCCAGTGGGTGAACAGGCCGCTGGGGGCGTCCGGGTCGTCCACGATCAGCGCCAGGTCGGCGGCTTGTGGGGGAGCTGTCCAGGTCAGCGGCGGCGGCTCGTTTCTGCCATTGCAGGTGTAGACCACCGGGATCGGGTCGCCATTGTCGAAAGCGGAACTACGCACGGAGATTTCGTTCGTCGCGGGCATCGCGGCCTCCGCTCGAGTGGAGGGGACAGTGATCGAGTCCGGTGATTCACCTGTCTCGACCCGAGCGGGACGAACCGGCGCACGACGGCGACGGATACCAGGCGAACCCGGTATGTCGTTGTCAGTCCAGCGTAGGCCGCTGCATGCGAACCTCCAAGCCAGGTGGCGACATGCCGTTATCGACGGCCGCGGACGAACCGACGCCACCGACTGAGTTGGGTCCCGCCAGTCGAGGCTCCGGTCGCGAGCCCCTGACTCCTGGGCACGGTCGTCCCGATGCAGTGGTCCGTTCCATATCGATAACGGCGGCCGCGGTCTGGACCGGCCGCCGCTCCTCAGTCGGACCCGGCCGCCGCCGGGTGCGGGTCGCCTGCGAGCGCCGAGATCGTCTCGATCCGCGCCACCGCCTCGGTGACGATCCGCTCGATCAGCTCCTTGCACGTGGGCAAGTCATCGATGATGCCCGTGACCTGCCCCGCGGCGAGCACACCCGCGTCGGTGTTGCCCTCGACCAATCCGGCGCGCAGCAGCATCGGCGTGTTCGCGGCCATCACGACCTGGGACCAGCTGAGGTCTTTGGTCTTCCGCATGGCCAGGCCGTCGCGGATCATGGTGGACCACTTCATGCCGGTCATACTCTTGAACCGGGCAGCGTTCCCGACGGCGGCGGTGAGCCCGCGCCAGCGCCCCGAATGTTCCAGCCGCTGCACCAGTTCGGTGTTCAGCACGCGGTGCGGCATGCCGTCGACCTTGAGCGACACCACCGTGTCCTGGAGCTGTCGTTGCAGGTACTCCCGCTTGACGGCGTCGGGAACGGTGCTCTCCTGGGTGAGCAGGAACCGTGTCCCCATCGCGACACCGGAGGCGCCGTAGGCGAGGGCGGCGGCAAGGCCGCGCCCGTCGAAGAATCCGCCCGCCGCGACCACCGGAATGTCCACCGCGTCCAGCACCGAGGGCAGCAGCAGGGTGGTGGCCACCGGGCCGGTGTGCCCGCCGCCCTCGCCGCCCTGCACGATCACCGCGTCCGCGCCCCAGGACGCGACTTTTACCGCGTGCTTGGCCGCGCCGATGGACGGGATGACCACCACGCCCGCGTCTTTCAGCTTCGCGATCAGGTCCTGCTTGGGGGCGAGCGCGAACGACGCGACCGCCACTTTCTCCCGGATCAGCAGGTCGATGCGCTCAGGGGCGTCCGCGGCGTCGGCGCGGATGTTCACCCCGAACGGTTTCGCGGTGTGCGCTTTGGTCTTCGCGATGGCCGCTTCCAGCTCCGCGAAAGTCATGGTCGCCGAAGCGAGAATGCCGAGGCCGCCCGCCTCGGCCGTGGCCGACACCAGGCTCGGGCCCGCGACCCAGCCCATGCCGGTCTGCACGATCGGGTGCTCGACGCCGACCAGATCGGTCAGCGCGGTGCTCAGGCGTGAGCTCATGACGGCACCTCGGTTTCGCGAACCTTCCTGGGATCGAGCACCTCTCGGATCAGCCGCAGCTCCTCGGCGGTCGGCTGACGTGTCTCGCCCGCCTCGGCGAGACCGGCGATCTCGAACGAGGTGTTCTCCGCGACCTCGTCGGCGGTGACGCCGGGGTGCAGACTGCGGGCGCGCATGGTGTGCCCAGGACCTTCGAAATCGAAGACGCCCAGGTTGGTCACCACGCGGTGCAGGTGATGGAAGCGGTAGGCCGGGTCGGCCGGGTCGACCTTGTCGTATCCCACACCGCAGACGATGTCGACCTTGTCGGTGAACACACGCTTCGTGTGCCGCGCGACCCAGTAACTGGTGGCGTGGTTGATCGTATTGCCCGGAGCGCCACGCGAACCGAACATCTGACGGGTCGGCTGCCGCAGCGAGCCGAACGCCGAGAGGTTCTGGTTGCCGAAGCGGTCGATCTGGTTGGCGCCCATCACCACGTGCCTGCGGCCCGACGCCACCACATCGAAAACCTTCCGGAACGGAATCCACCCTTCGATCGGTGCTTTGCCGCCCAGCGGGGGAGTCTCGGCGAGCAGCAGCGCCTCACCGTCGGACAGCAGCAGGTCCGGTTCGGTTGTGAGCTTGGCCAGGCGTGCGCCGATAATCGACATCGGCGACATGGGGCTGGCCATGATCTCCCCGGCGCCGCTGAAGATCTCCGCGCACGCGACCGCGCAGATCTCGGCGCGGGTGACGGTCTCGGTGCTGGTCATGACGCCTCCTCGGCGAATCGGCGAACGGCGGCCTGGTACTGCTCCTCGGAGCCGGACAGGTAGGTGTCGACGAACCGCTGCCACGCCTCGGGCGTCTTCGCGGATTCGACGTAGTGCTTCTGGAACTTCTCGTCCCGGCCGTAGTCGTCTCCGGCCAGGGTGAAGTGCGCGCCGCCGGGAGCCTCGACCACACCGTCGACCATCATGCGGTTGAGCAGCAAGGATTGCAGCGGAACGGTTTTCACCAGCTCGTCGGTCTCCACGACGCGCTCGACCGAAACGTAGCGCCGCCGGGCCGCCAGGCAGAACAGGTCATCGAAGTACGGATCGACGCCGGTGTAGGCGGCATTGCCGTGTGCGTCGCCGAGGTTCAGGTGCACCAGCGCCACATCGAGGTCCAGTGCCGGCATGGCGATCAAAGTCTCCGGCGTACCGTCGACGGGGTAGGGCGATTCGACCGTCTTCAGCTCGCCGTCCCAGAAGTTCGGCACGTCGGAGCCGAGCCCGGCGCGGATCGGCAGGAACGGCAGGCGCGCAGCGGCCGCCTCCAGCCCGCATTTGAGCATGCCTTCGTCCATCTCGCGGGCGACCAGTGTGCCCGAAGTACGCGCTTCGGCGAACCACGGGTCGTAGAACGGCGGCGAATCCAGCGACACGAAGCCGTAGTAGGCCTTGCGTACCTTGCCCGCGGAACACAGCAGCCCGAGGTCCGGCCCGCCATAGCCGACCACGGTGAGGTCGGTGATATCCGAACGCAGGATGGCTCGCACCAGGGCCATGGGCTTGCGTCGCGACCCCCAACCGCCGATGCCGATGGTCATCCCGCTGCGCAGCTCGCCGACGACCTCGTCGAGCGACATCCGCTTGTCTCGCATGGGTGATTTCCTCTCCTGTTGGCGGCGCTCTCGGGGCTCTCCGTGGTCACGCATGCTGCCGCCTCCGGGCCCGTCGTGCACGCCGCGTCTCACTGCTCGCTTTTGCGCGCCGCGAGATCGTCGTCGAATCGGGCGCGGATCTCGTCGGCGACGCCGGCGAGGTTGAGTTCGAAGGTGAATCCCTGCTCGTACCGGTAGCTGCGGTGCACGTCCTGGAGGTCGATGCCGTTCAGCGCCCGCTTGGCCGCCCGGATGACCCGGCCGTCCTTGGCCGCGATGTTCTTGGCCAGCTCCAGGGCCGCGGCGTCGAGTTCGGCGCGCGGCACCACCTGGTAGACCGAGCCGTAATGGTGCAACTGCTGCGCGGTGATGGTGCTAGCGGTGTAGAACAGCGCGCGCATCAGGTGCTGGGGCACCAGCCGGGCGAGGTGGGTCGCCGCGCCGAGCGCGCCGCGGTCGACCTCGGGCAGCCCGAAGGTGGCGTCGTCGGAGGCGATGACGACATCCGCGTTGCCCACCAGCCCGATACCGCCGCCCAGGCAGAAGCCCTGGACCACGGCGATCACCGGCACCTGGCACTCGTAGACCGCCGAGAAGGCCTCGAAGCAGCCGTGGTTGGCGTCGATCAGCGCTTGGTGGCCGGGCTTGCTCTGGATCTCCTTGATGTCGACGCCCGCGTTGAATCCGCGGTTCTCCGCGCGCAGCACCACCACTTTGGTGTCCGGATCACGCCCCGCGGCGCGCACTTCGTCGGCGATGGCGAACCAACCGTCGGTAGGGATGGCGTTGACCGGCGGATAGTCGACCGTGATCACGCTGATGCCGGTCGATTCGGAGTGGCGGTTGATCCCCATGGCAAGTCCCATCATGTGTACCAGCGCATTGGCAAAGCAAGCAGTTGCTTGGTAGGTTAGCACGGTGGCACTCGAAATCGATCTGGCCGGACGCGTCGTTCTGGTGACCGGCGGTGTACGCGGTGTCGGCGCGGGCGTGAGCAAGGCGTTTCTCGCCGCGGGCGCCACCGTCGTCGCGTGCGCGCGACGGCCTGCCGACGCGCCCGTCGAAGTCGACGGCCGCGCGATCGACTACCTGCCCTGCGATGTGCGGGATCCGGAGGCGGTGCGCGCGCTGGTCGAGACGATCACCGAGCGCCACGGCCACTTGGACCATCTCGTCAACAACGCGGGGGGCGCTCCTTTCGCCCTCGCCGCCGACGCGAGCAAGAACTTCCACACCAAAATCGTCGAGCTGAACCTGCTCGCCCCGCTGCTGATGGCCCAAGCCGCCAACGCGGTGATGCAGAAGCAGGACGAGGGCGGCTCGATCGTGAACGTCTCCAGCGTCAGCGGGCATCGCCCGTCGCCGGGCACCGCCGCTTACGGCGCGGCCAAGGCGGGCATGGACAGCCTCACCGGTTCGCTCGCCGTCGAGTGGGCGCCGCGAGTGCGGGTGAACTCGCTGGTGGTCGGGCCGGTCGACACCGAGCTGAGCCGGCTGCACTACGGCGATCAGGACGGGGTCGACGCGGTGGGCCGCACCATCCCGCTGGGCCGCATGGCCCGTCCCGACGACGTCGGCCGCTGCGCCGTCTTCCTGGCTTCGCCGCTGGCCGCCTACGTCAGCGGCGCGACCCTGCTGGTGCACGGCGGCGGCGAGCTGCCCGCCTTCCTCGCCGCCTCCACTGCCGACCAGCAGTCCTGAACACGCCGGAGACGAAGAAGAACACGGGCATGAGCGGTGGGGCGCGGCGGAGCGTAGTGCGCAGAGCCCCGCGCGTATCGGAAGGGACACCGGGCATGAGCGATCAAGCCCGGAGGCGGCAGCGGAGCGTGACCATGGAGGGCCCGCTCACATCGGAAAGGGACACAGTATGGATACCGAGCAGATCTGCGCCGGGCGCGTCGTCATCGTCACCGGCGCGGGCCGTGGCATAGGCCGGGCGCACGCCCTCGCCTTCGCCGCCGCCGGCGCGCGCGTGGTGGTCAACGACATCGGTTCGACGCTGGACGGCGCGGCCACCGCGGAAACACCTGCCGAGCAGGTGGTCGCGGAGATCGAGGCGCTGGGCGGCGAAGCCGTAGCCAACGGCGACGACGTCGCGGACTGGGCGGGCGCGCGCAGGCTGATCCACCAGGCCGTCGACGCCTTCGGCAAGCTCGATGTGCTGGTCAACAACGCCGGTTTCGTGCGCGACCGGATGCTGGTCAACCTGAGCGAGGACGAGTGGGACGCGGTGGTGCGCGTCCACTTGAAAGGCCACTTCGCCACGATGCGGCACGCGATCGAATACTGGCGCGCGGAGGCCAAGGCGGGCCGTTCGGTCGACGGCCGGATCATCAACACCAGCTCCGGCGCGGGTCTACAGGGCAGCGTCGGCCAGAGCAATTACGGCGCGGCCAAGGCGGGCATCGCGAGCCTGACGCTGACCGCCGCCGCCGAGTTCGCCCGCTACGGCGTGACGGTGAACGCGATCGCCCCCTCCGCGCGCACCAGGATGACCGAGACAGTGTTCGCGGACATGATGGCCAAGCCCGAGAACGGCTTCGACGCCATGGCTCCGGAGAACGTGTCTCCGCTGGTCGTGTGGCTGGGCAGCGCGCAGTCGGCGGCGGTGACGGGACGGGTGTTCGAGGTCGAAGGCGGCAAGGTGGCGCTGGCCGACGGCTGGCGGCACGGCGTCGCCGTCGATCGCGGCGCCCGCTGGGATCCGGCCGAGCTCGGAGCCGTCGTAGCCGATCTGATCGCCAAAGCGACTCCACCGGAGCCGGTCTACGGGGCCTGACCGGCCCCGCCCCTTCCGGGAGCGCGTTCGCGAGCTGGGGTTTACTATGGGCACCCATCCGTTCGAAAAGTCCCGTGTGAGAGTGGCGACCGGGCACAGAACTGCGCTTCGACTGATGAGGGGAAGGCTCGGCGCATGGCGGTAGGTCGCGCATTCCGTGTGCTGGCGGTAGCCGGCGCCGTCGCGGGCTGCGCACTGCTCGGCAGCGGCGCCTTCGCGGACGCGCGACCTTCCTGCCCATCGTGCGTCGCGGACCCGGCTGCGCCGCCCTACGACAGTGGCGATACCTGGTATCCGCTGGCCGTGCCCGGGCAGCGGTCGGAGGTCGGTGTGGTACCGGCGCATCCTGCTGCCGGAACCGGTTCGGCCCGGGAGGGTTCGGCGGCCGCAGGGTCCCCTGGGTCGGATGTGGCGCTCGGCTCCGGTTCGGGCGGTCTCGGTGTGATGCTCGGTTCCGAGGCCGCCGATCTCGCGCTCGTCCTCGGTTCCGGCTCAGCCGGTCTCGGCGTCCTGTTGGGCACCGGCTCAGCGGCTGTCGGCTCGGCCGCCGTGGGCACCGGATCGGCAGTGCTCGGTACCGGTTCGGCCGTCCTGGGCACCGGTTCGGCCGCACTGGCGACGGGCTCCGCCGTGACCGGCACCGGCTCCGCCGTGCTGGGCACTGGTTCCGCGGCGGTCGGCTCCGCGGCGGTCGGCTCTGCGACTGTGGGTTCAGCCGCGACGGGTTCAGCTGGGACGGGTTCAGCTGGGACGGGTTCCGCCGCAGTCGGTTCGGCGGCTGCCGGTTCCGCGAGCCCCTTGCTGCTGTTGTTGATTCCGCTCCCGCAAACGACCGTTCCGCCCACCCCCGCGTTCCCACCGGTGACGGTTCCTCCGGTACCTGTTCCCGTGTTGCCGCAGACCTCGCCCATTCCCGTAGTGGCGCCGAGCAATTCACCGCCAGCGGCCCCCGCGCCCCGATCCGTGCCGCTCGCACCGCCTTTGGCGCAGCGACCCGTTGCCGAACCCTCGGTCCGCTCGACCGGCTCCGCCGACACCCTTCCCGCGCCGGAGCTGTTGCCGGTGATCGGCGGACTGATCGCGCTCGGCCTCGCGGGCGTGGGATCCGGCGTGCTCAGTTTCCGGAGCGCCGCGGCCGCCCAGGCCAGGATCGACGCGGCTCGCGCCCAATTCTTCCCGAGGCCGTGAGGGGTCAGCCGATGAGCGACAGCCGCGCACCTACTGGCTTGCGGTCCTATCGCCGGGTCGCCGCCGCCGTCGACGCGGTGTGCGCGGTGGCGGCCGACTTCGACGCGACCACATTGGACGAAGTCGTCCACGCGATCGCGGGCGAGCGACGCCGCGGGATCGAAATCGTTAGTGCGCGACTGGGACCCGGGATCTGCGGACAGCGCCGCCGCTATCCCGACCGTGACGTGATCGTGCTGGCGGAGACGCTGCCGAGCCGCGAGCACACTCTCGCGCACGAACTGGGTCACATCGTCTTCGATCACGAAGGCACGCCCGCGCTCGAGGTGACCTTGGAGGCGAGCGACGAGCTGATCGCCTACATGCTCAGCAGCCGTGCGCATCAGCAGATCGTCGACGATGGCGCCGACGAGCTCGCGGAGTGGGAGGCAGAGACTTTCGCCGCCATGCTGATGACCCGGCTGCGCGTGTTCAACAGCCGGGGCGCGGGCGTCTCGGTTCTGCGATTCGACGAGGCGCTCGGATGATCCTGTGGGGGACGGCTCTGCTGGTCTGGATGGCCGCCGGCGCGCGGGTGGGACGTGTCCTGGTCAAGCCCGCGACCACGGCCAGGGTGGCCATCGTCGTCGCGGTCGCCGCCGTCGCGCTCGCCGCCACCGTGGCGGTACCCGAGATCGGGCTCGCCTTGGACAATCTCGTGCCCGGCGGCGTGCACGCGGGCCGACTCTCCGACGGAGTCGTCACCGCAGGCTGGGTCACGTTCGCGACGGCCACTTCAGTGATCGCCTCGGCGGCTTGGCCGGTGGTGTCGCGGCGGAATCTGCGACAGCTCGCCCTGGTGATCCACGGCGTCGGCCTGCTCGCGGTCGGGGTCACGCTGGCCTGGTCGTTCACCCTCGGGTGGGTGGTCGTGACCACGGGATGCCTGTTCGTCGTCGGCACCGGTCTGCGCAATCTCGACTGGACTGCGCTCGGTCGCGGCATCGCGCTCTACACCGCGGGAACCGCGTTGGTCGCGGTGCTGGCCGCAAGCCGGATTCGGCGTGATTTTCAGCATGCGCCCCGGGTCGCGCCAGGGGATCCGGCCTGGGCATGGCCGCTCTGGGGTATCGCGAGTCTGCTCATCGCGCTCGGCGCGGTGTGGATCGTAGTCGAAGTGTGGGTCCGCGCGCGGGTGCTGCTGCGCAGGATCCGCCCGTTGCACCGGACCATGGTGGGCCGTTTCCCCGAGGTGGTCACATACCAACAGCGCGGATTCTCCACGCAGCTCGCGGCTTCCGACCAGGTGGCGCAGATCATCGATGCCCTGTATCTGCAGTCCGGCGGTGGCCTCGTGCTGGCGGAACTCGCACAGCCACCTGCCTCGGTGACGGACCGGGCCGAGCGCGTGGCGCGGTGGGCGCGCGATCCGGTGGGGGCGTTCGTGGTGGACGCCCGGTGGATTGCTCCGCCAGAAGGCATTAGCCCTCGCGGCTGGGTCCAGGCCATCGCGCGAGCCTATAGGAGGACCGCGTCCATGCCCGCTCGAAATTGATCGACTTCGCGCGAATGCGATCATCCTGACGCGAATAAGCGTGACTGATCGGACTATTCGGACAGACCGGTTGGATCGGAATGTCCTACGACACGAACGAGCGCCGACGAACCGCGCCGAAACGGGTTATACGAGCGTGTGATTCGGACCACAGCACTTACCGGCGCGTGTGCGTGCCCCGAATTGTCGGGGCACGCACACGCGCCGGTGGTGTGCTGTGCCCGCTTACGCGCGCATAACACAGCACAGTGCGACCCGCTGGGTCGCACTGTGCTGCCGTGCAGAAGAACCTATTCGGTGCCATCCGGAGGAATTTCGGGCAAGCCTTCGCTCGCCCGCAACTTCTCCGCCATGGACGTCAGCAGGTTCTGTGATTCTTCGGACAAGTCGAACGCCCTACTCGACAGCCGTCGCAGTCCATAGCCCTGCAGCTGGGACAGCAGCTCCAGATCGTGATCGATCTTGGCAGCATAGATGTCGTTGAAGAAGTAGTCCGGCTTGACCTTGAAGAACTTCGCCAGGGCGGCCACCGTCTCATCGGACGGGTTCGTCCGTTGTCCCGACCGCAACTGCGACAGGTACGGTTTCGAGATCGGATGTCCGGAGGCCGTCAGCGCCGCCGCAACCTCCGCGTTGGTGTGCGGCTTACGCCCCGGGGGATGCACGGTTTCGAACAGCTTGTTCAGCCGCGCCGCGAAATCAGCCATTGTGAGCCGCCCAATTCCCTTCGCTGTACTAACAGTCGTTATCTCGGATACGTATCATTGATATTAGCGGCTCAGTAACTGAAAACCTACGCCTGATTCCGGATTTCCTTGAAGCTTCTAGGTCGGAAGGCGGCGAAGGTACTGGGACGGTCGCGTTTGCGGGTCACGCCAAGGCCTCTCGAGAACCCGCGGTACGAACCGGTTCTGGCCCGTCGCTGCGGTCTCGTCGCAAGGGGTCTTGATAGCCGCAAGATAGCTGATGTCTCATGGACTCGGCGGTACTCGAGTTTGTGTGGCGTACGACACGTTTGCGCCCCTAGGGGATGAACGTTCAACCAACCCGCTGGAAATGGTTGAAGTCACAAACGTTCAAGGATCGTTCCTGTCGCGAGTGCGCCACCGGCACACATGAGAACCATTGCGGTTTCGCGATCGGAGCGTTCCAGCTCGTGCAAAGCCGTTGTGATGAGGCGGGATCCGGTGGAGCCCACCGGATGCCCGAGGGCGATGGCGCCGCCGTTGACATTAACCCGATCCATGTCCGGCTGATGTACAGAAGCCCAGGAAAGTGCGACCGACGCGAATGCTTCGTTGATCTCGAAAAGATCGATGTCACCGATATTCATGCCGGACCGCTCCAGCAGCCTGGTGCACGCCTGCACCGGGCCGTCGAGGTGGAACTCGGGCTCGGCGCCGACCACGGCCTGGGTGAGGATCCGTGCCCGCGGGCGCAGACCTGCTCGCCGCGCGGCCGCTTCGTCCATCAGCAGTACCGCGGCGGCGCCGTCGGAGATCTGTGAGGACGTTCCGGCGGTGTGCACCCCGCCTTCCAGGACCGGCTTCAACTTCGCCAAGCCTTCGGCGGTGGTCTCGCGCAGGCCCTGATCCCGTGTCACATCCAGCTTTTCGCCGGTGAGGTTGCCTTCTTTGTCCACGGCGGGCGCGGTGACGGTGAGCACCTCGCGATCGAACCGGCCTTCGGTCCATGCCTGTGCCGCCAGGCGCTGCGATCGCGCGCCGAATGCGTCCACGTCCGCGCGAGTGATGCCACGCCGCTTGGCGATCCGTTCCGCCGCCTCGAACTGGTTGGGCAGGTCGATGTTCCAGGACGCGGGCCTGCGCGGCCCGGCGTTCTCGCCGACGTTGGCGCCCAACGGAACCCGGCTCATCGCCTCCACGCCGCAGGCCATGCCGATGTCGATCGCGCTGGCTGAGATCAGGCCGGCGATCAGGTGGTTGGCCTGCTGGGCCGATCCACACTGGGTGTCGATCGTGGTGGCGCCGACCTGCCACGGCAGCCCGGCGTGCAGCCAGGCGACCCGGGTGACGTTGTTGGACTGCTCGCCCGCTTGGGTGACGCAGCCGCCGATGACCTGTTCGACCTGCGCGGGGTCCAGGTGCGCGCGCTCGAGCAGCCCGCGTTGGGCCGCGCCGAGCAGTTCGGCCGCGTGCAGCCCTGACAGCCAGCCGCCGCGCTTGCCGATCGGGGTCCGTGCGGCCTCGACGATCACGGGTGTGCCCATGTCCAACCTTTCCTCAGGGACAGAAAACTGAAACGCGTTCATAGCACTTGCCGAGGGCGGATCTGTCCGGTTTCTTTCCTCATTCTCCCGCCTGTGCTTCAATGATTATAGAACGTGTTTCAGTTTGTCGAAGGAGACATCTGGTGGTAGACACTCGGAATGCCCGGCCGAATCTCCCGGACGGGTTCGACGTCACGGACCCGGACATCTACGCCGAGCGTGTTCCGGTCGAAGAGTTCGCCGAACTGCGCCGGACCGCGCCGATCTGGTGGAATCCGCAATCGCCCGACGTCAGCGGCTTCCACGACGACGGTTTCTGGGTGGTCAGCAAGCACGCCGACGTCAAAGAGGTCTCGCGGCGCAGCGATGTGTTCTCCAGCTACGAGAACACCGCCATCCCGCGGTTCAACGACGACATCGCGCGCGAGCAGATCGAACTGCAGCGGATCGTCCTGCTGAACATGGACGCGCCCGAGCACACCAAGCTGCGCAAGATCATCTCGCGCGGTTTCACGCCGCGCGCCATCAACGGTCTGCGTGCCGAGCTGTCGGCCCGCGCGGAAGCGATCGTGAAGGCGGCGGCCGAAGCGGGCTCCGGGGACTTCGTCACCCAGATCGCGTGCGAACTGCCGCTGCAAGCCATCGCCGAGCTGATCGGCGTTCCGCAGGAAGACCGGATGAAGGTCTTCACCTGGTCCAACGACATGACCGGCTACGACGACCCGGAGAGCACTGCCGATCCGGTCGCGGCGTCGGCCGAAATCCTGGGTTACGCCTACCAGATGGCGGCCTCGCGCAAGCAGTGCCCGGCCGACGACATCGTGACCACGCTGATCGAGGCCGACGTCGATGGTGACAAGCTCTCCGAAGAGGAGTTCGGCTTCTTCGTGATCATGCTCGCCGTCGCGGGCAACGAGACCACCCGCAACGCCATCTCGCACGGCATGATGGCATTCCTGGAGAATCCGGACCAGTGGGAGCTGTTCAAAGCCGAACGCCCTGCCACGGCCGCCGACGAGATCATCCGGTGGGCCACTCCGGTCACCTCGTTCCAGCGGACCGCGCTGGAGGACACCGAGCTGGGCGGCGTGCAGATCAAGAAGGGCCAGCGGGTGGTCATGCTGTACCGCTCGGCCAACTTCGATGAGGACGTCTTCGAGCAGCCGGAAAAGTTCGACATCATGCGCAAGGACAACCCGCATCTGGCCTTCGGCGGCACCGGCGCGCACTTCTGCATCGGGGCGAACCTGGCCCGGCTGGAGATCGACCTGATCTTCAACGCCATCGCCGATCACCTGCCCGACATCACCAAGGTCGCCGACCCCAAGCGGCTGCGGTCGGGCTGGCTCAACGGGATCAAGCAGCTCCCGGTCGACTACAAGACCTGCCCGATCGCGCATTGAGAGACGGAAATGGCCCTCGCACCGCGGTGCGAGGGCCATTTTTGTGCTCGCAGTGTCAGTCGACCGGCCGGGCGGTCTTCATGGCGCGATCGACCTCCCAGAACGCGCGTAGCGCGGCGATCTTGCCGTGCGCGTTCACCCGGTAGGTGAAGACACCGTCGGCGTCGATCCGGTGACCACCGATGGTGCTGCGGATCGTGCCGGTGAAGGCGACCTCATCGCCGCAGGCGAACGAGTCGCCGAACAGGAACTCGATCAGCTCGGTCTTCGCGATCGCCTTGTCCCAGAACGCGGCGATGGCCTCCGTGCCGCGGTGGCCCTTGCCCTCCGGATCGAAGCCCGACGGACCGATGGGATCTTCCACGATGCCGTCCTCGGCGAACAGCGCGACCCAGGCCTGCTTGTCGCGTGCTCGCACGGCGGCCTGCGATGCCAGGCCCGCTGCCCGCGCCGGATGCTCGGTGGTGGTGCTCATATGGTCTTCCTTCGGCTGGCGACTGGGTCTACCGTGCTGCGATGGGATCGGCCACGTACTGCTGGGCGAACTTGCGCAGCGAGTCCTGCTTGGCGGCGACTTCGCCGTCGAAACCGATGCCGTCGGCAAGCCAGGGCACCACTATCGCGTCGGTGACGCCGGCGTCGGCGAGGTCCTGATAGCCGGACCGGCCGAAACGGTCGACGCACACCGCTTGGATCTCGAACGGCTCGTCGGCCCGGCCGAACTCCGCGCGCAGCTCGTCGAGCTTGCCGATGGTGCGTCGCAGCTCGTCGTAGGTCATCATGGCCGAAGTCCATCCGTCGCCCACCCGGGCGGCTCGCCGCAGCGCCGCGTCGGTGTGCCCACCGATGTAGAACGGCACCGGCTCGCTAGGCGCCGGGCTGATCTGCAGCGGATCGAAGTCGAAGAACTCGCCGTGGTACTCGACCATCCCACCGGCGAGCACCAGTTTGATGACCTCGATCATCTCGTCCACCCGGGCGCCGCGGCGTGCGAACGGCACCCCGCACCACTCGAATTCCTCCGGCGCCCATCCGATTCCGACGCCGAAGCCGAAGCGGTTGCCGGACAGATTGGCCACCGAGCCGACCTGCCGAGCCAGCAGCAGCGGGTTGCGTGAGCCGAGTTTCAGCACGTTCGTGTAGAAGCGGATGCGGCTGGTGACCGCCGCCATCGCGGTCGCGCCGATGAGCGGGTCGACCCACGGTGTGTCCGGTCCCCAGAACCTGCTGCCGTCGGCCGTGTAAGGGTACTTCGCCGAGGCCGACTTCATGTAGAACAGCGAGTCAGGCAGCGCGATGGACGAGAACCCGCACTCTTCGGCCGTTTTCGCCAGCTCCGTCAGCTGGTCCAGCGGACTCAGCGCGATGCCGACGGTGAATTTCAGCGGGCTCACCGCGGCTCCGATCCGACGACCCACATCGAGAAGTACTGTGAACCACCGCCGTACGCGTGGCCCATCGCTTTGCGCGCACCCTCGACCTGATAGTCCCCGGCCCGTCCCATGATCTGCTTGGCGGCCTCGGCGAAGCGGATGAGCCCGGACGCCCCGATCGGGTTGGAGGACAGCACGCCGCCGGACGGGTTGATCGGAAGGGTGCCGCCGATCTCGGTCTCGCCTTTGTCGGTGAGCTTCCATCCGTCTCCCGGCGGCACGAAGCCGAGATTCTCCAACCACATCGGCTCGAACCAGGAGAACGGGACGTAGATTTCGGCCACGTCGATCTCCTCGAGCGGGTTGGTGATGCCCGCCGCCTCCCACAGCGCGGCGGCCGCGTCCCGGCCGGCCTGCGGATTCACCTGGTCGCGTCCGGCGTAGGTGGTCGGCTCGGTGCGCATCGCGGTGCCGTGCACCCAGGCGACTTTCCGGCCGGTCGCCGACACTTCGGCGGCGGCGTCCGCGTCACCGAGCACGATCGCGCACGCGCCGTCGGAGGAGGGGCAGGTCTCGTCGAAGCGGATCGGATCCCACAGCATCTGCGAGGCGAGCACCGAATCCAGCGTGATATCGGGCTGTTTCAGATGCGAGAGCGGGTTCTTGGCGCCGTTGCGGCGATCCTTCACCGCCACCATGGCGCCGATGTGGCTCGGTGCGTTGGAGCGCCGGATGTAGGAGCGCACATGCGGCGCGAAGTAGCCGCCCGCGCCCGCGCCGACCGGCATGGTGAACGGCACCGGGATCGACAGCGCCCACATGGCGTTGGATTCCGACTGCTTCTCCCATGCCACCGCGAGCACGCGTTTGTGCACGCCCGCCTGCACCAGGTTGGTGGCGACGATGCCGGTGGAACCGCCGACCGAACCGGCGGTGTGCACCCGCAGCAGCGGCTTGCCCGTCGCGCCCAGCGCGTCCGCCATGAACAACTCGGGCATCATGACGCCCTCGAACAGGTCGGGCGCCTTGCCGACCACGACGGCGTCGATGTCGGCGATGGTGAGACCGGCATCGGCGAGGGCACGATCGATGGCCTCGCGGCACATGCCCGCCATGGACACATCGGTCCGTTTCGTCACGTGATGGGTTTGTCCGGTGCCGAGCACCGCGGCTGGCGAGGTCATCGGGTCTCCAAAACGGTCACAAGGTTCTGCTGGAGCGCGGGGCCGCTGGTCGCATGAGCCAGCGCACGATTCGCCGCGCCGGCGATGACCGCCTCGGCGGCGAAGCCGATGCGCTCGAGGCCCGCGGCGAACATCGGGTTGGCCGCGAGCGCGCCGCCGGACGGATTCACCTTCGTGCCGTTCTTCAGTCCGATCGCTTCGGCCAGGATCAACTGCTGATGGCTGAACGGCGCGTGCAACTCGGCGATGTCGAAATCGGTCACGTCACCGCCGGTAACCGCATGGGCCGCAGCCGAAGTCGACGGGGAGACGGACAGATCGCGCGCCCCCAGCACGGGAGTGTCGACGCGATGTGCCATGCCGGTGATCCAGGCGGGACGTTCGCACAGGTCACGGGCGCGGTCGCCCACGGCGAGCACGATCGCGGCCGCGCCGTCGGTGATCGGCGCGATATCGTGCGCGCGCAACGGATCGGCGACGTAGGGCTGATCGAGCAGGCTGTCGACGTCTTCGGAGCCGCCGGCTGCCACGGCCGCCATGTCCCGTTCGGTCCAGCGGCCCGCGTCGAGACCGGCACGCGCCTGCAAGCCCGCGATGGACCACGCGTCCGGCCACAGCGGTGCGACCAGATACGGATCGAGCTGCATGGTGAGCACCTGACGCAGTGTGCCCGCGGAGGACTTGCCGAAGCCGTACACCAGCGCCGTCTTCGCCTGTCCCGAGCGCAATTTCACCCACGCCTCGTACAACGCCCAGGCGGCGTCCATCTCCACGTGCGATTCGTTGATCGGCGGCACCGCGCCGATGGCGTCGATCGCCGAGATGAACGAGAACGCGCGTCCGGCGAGGTAATCGGAGGAGCCCGAGCACCAGAAGTCGATATCGGACTTGGTGATGCCGAGCCGGTCGTAGAGCTGCTGGAAGCAGGGCACCAGCATCTCGACACCGTTGGTGGTGCCGAAGGTCTCCGGCACGTGCGGCGCGTGGGCGAAGCCCACGACCGCGATGTCGGTGGCGTTGTCAGTCAACGTGCGCCTCTCTCAGAGGTGGTGCTTATAGGTCTCGTAGTCGGCATCCGGCTCGCCGGTGGGACGGAAGTGGTCGACGTTCTCCAGGCCGTAGCCCCACTCCTCGCGCGGCTTCCACACCGCCTCCACCCGCATGCCCATGCGCACCTCGCTCGCGTCGCAGCCGAGCACCAGGTGCAGCACCGGAATGTCCGCACCGTCCAGCAGCACGTAGGCCGCGACGTACGGCGGCTTGATCCGCTGCCCGAGGAAAGGCACGTTGACGATGCAGAAGGTGGTCACCGTTCCGCGATCGGACAGTTCGATGAAGTCGTCGGTCGGCCTGCCGTCGGTCGGATTCGCGCCGCGCGGCGGGAAGTACACCTTGCCCGCGGCGTCGGTGCGCGCCCCGATCAGTTTGCCTTCGGCGAGCCCGCGCAGATAGACCGACTCCTGCGGCGACGCGGTGTGCTTGTAGGACACATCGACCGGCGTGGTGATCATGGTGACCGGGTCGGCCGAGGCGGACTCCACCGGCGCGCCCGCCTTCTCGCCGGGTTCGAAGCAGAGGATGTCGCGGATGCTGCCCTCGGTCTGCTCGGCCCACCGGGCGGTCACCCGCAGGCCTTGGCTGATGTCCTCGGGCGCGGCCACGTCGACCGCGTGCAGCAGCGTGGTGTCCGCGCCGTCCAACCGGATCAGTGCCCAGGCGAACGGGCGGTCGAACGGCTGTCCGGGCAGCGGCTCGCGCACCCAGGTCCACGATTCGACGGTGCCGGTGTCGGCGACGTCGACGAATTCGGTCAGCGGTTCGGCGGTGATCGGGTCGTATTCCGGCGGCGGCACGATCACCCGGCCGTCCGAGCCGCGCCCGCCGACGATCCGGTGGTCGCGCAACTTGGTCAGAAATTTCCCGATGGTGGGTCCGACGGAGCGGGTGTAATCGAAACGCATCCGTAGGGGCGCGCTGAGTACTTCGGGCACGGCGGCCGTGTTCACCGCTGTGCCGCTACCACCAGCGATTGCCGTGGATGCAGTATTCCCCTGAGTCACGATATCGAGTAGAACAGGTTCTAACTCTGGTGGCAAGCAGTTGATCGGAAAGGGGTCGGGCGTGAAGTTCGGATTGCAACTCGGGTACTGGATGGCCCAGCCGCCCGCGAATGCGGGGGAACTGGTGGCGGCGGCCGAGGAGGCCGGGTTCGACGCCGTGTTCGCCGCCGAATCCTGGGGGTCGGACGCCTTCGGTCCGCTCACCTGGTGGGGTTCGTCCACGCGGCGGGTCCGCCTGGGCACGTCGGTGGTGCAGATGTCGGCGCGCACACCCGCCGCGACCGCCATGCACGCGCTCACCCTCGATCATCTCAGCGGAGGCCGTGCCATTCTCGGCCTGGGCGTGTCGGGCCCGCAGGTGGTGGAGGGCTGGTATGGCCAGCCTTTCGCCAAGCCGCTGCGGCGCACCCGGGAGTATGTGGACATCGTGCGGCAGGTGTTGGCGCGCAAAGCCCCGGTGACCAGCGACGGCCCGCACTATCCATTGCCCTACACCGGGCCGGGCTCCATCGGGCTCGGCAAACCGCTCAAGCCGATCGTGCATCCGTTACGTGCGGATTTGCCGATCTGGCTGGGTGCGGAGGGGCCGAAGAACGTGGCGCTCACCGCCGAGATCGCCGATGGCTGGCTGGCCATCTACTACGCGCCCCGGTTGGCCGGGATGTACGACGAATGGCTCGACGAAGGCTTCGCGCGGGCGGGTGCGCGGCGTAGCAGGGACGACTTCGAGATCGCCGCGAGTTGCCAGGTGGTGATCACCGACGATCCGGCGAGCGAGCTGGAGCGAATGCGCTGGATCATGGCGCTCTACATCGGCGGCATGGGTGCGCCGGAGCTGAATTTCCACGCCCAGGTGTATCGGCGCATGGGTTATGACCGCGAAGTCGATGAGATCGGCCGACTGTTCCAGTCGGGCAAGAAGGCGGAGGCCGCCGCCGTGGTCCCGGACGAACTGATTCTGGACACCGCGATCATCGGCGACGAGGAGCATGTCCGCAAGCAACTGCGGGTGTGGGAGGCCGCGGGCGTCACCATGATGCTGGTGTCGGTTCCCGATGTCGCGCAATTGCATCGGCTGGCACCCCTTGTCGAACAGTAGAACACGTTCTAAATTCAATGGGGTGACTGCCTCACCCGCCCCGTCGGCTCCGCCTCCTCACCATTCCCCCATGCAGGAGTCAGTGAAAATTCTCGGTCTGTGGAACATCGCCGAAGCCGAACCCGATCGGATCGCGATGGTCGATCCGTGGGGCCGGGAGGTGACGTATCGCGAATTGGCAACGCTCGCCAATCGTTACGCCACCGGCCTACGGGGGCTCGGCCTGAAAACCGGCGACGTGCTGGTGAGCATGGTGCACAACTGCGTGGAGGCGATCGCGGCCTATTTCGCGGCTTACCAGGCCGGGTTGTACATCGTCGCGGTGAACTGGCATCTCACCGGTCCGGAGGTCGCCTACATCCTGGCCGACAGCGAAGCGAAGGCGTTCCTCGCCAGTGATCGTTTCGCCGCGACCGCCAAGGCCGCCGCCGACGAGGCGGGGCTGCCCGCGCCGGCGCGGTTCGCGGTCGGCGAGATCGAGGGCTTCAAGTCGGTGGCCTGGCTCGGCGCCGCGGACACCGGACGCCCGTCCGACCGCAGCACCGGCGCGCCGATGCTCTACACGTCCGGAACCACGGGACGGCCCAAGGGTGTTCGGCGGCCGCTCACCGGCGCCGATCCCGATGTCGTCCCGCCGCACACCACCGCGTTCTTCGGCCTCTTCGAGCTCGCGCCGTACGACGACCACGTGCACATCTGCGGTTCGCCGCTGTACCACACGGCGGTGCTGAACTTCGCCACCATCTCGATCCAGCTGGGACACAAGCTCGTTCTGATGGACCGCTGGGACGCCGAGGACATGTTGCGCCTGATCGACAAGCACCGGGTGACGCACAGCCATATGGTGCCCACCCAGTTCCACCGCTTGCTCGCGTTGCCGGAGGAGGTACGCGCCAAGTACGACGTGTCCTCGCTACGCAGCATGGTGCACGGGGCCGCGCCCTGCCCACAGGAGACCAAGCGGCGGATGCTCGAGTGGTGGGGACCGACGGTCACCGAGTACTACGCGGCCACCGAGGGCGGCGGCACGGTGATCAACGGCACCGACTGGCTGCGCAAGCCGGGCTCGGTCGGCAAGGCGTGGCCGTGGTCGGTGATCAAGGTGCTGAGCGAGGAGGACGGCTCCGAGGTGCCGGTCGGCGAGACCGGCCTGGTGTACATGCGCATGGGCGCGTCGAGTTTCGAGTACCACCACGACAAGGCCAAGACCGAGGACTCGCGCGTCGGCGACCTGTTCACCGTCGGCGACATCGGGCACCTCGACGAGGACGGCTATCTCTACCTGCACGACCGGCGCTCGGACCTGATCCTGTCCGGCGGCGTGAACATCTACCCGGCGGAAGTCGAGAACGTCCTGATCACCCACCCGAAGGTCGCCGACGTGGCGGTTTTCGGCATCCCGCATCCGGATTGGGGGCAGGAGGTGAAGGCGGTCGTGCAGCCCGCAGACGGGGCAGCCGGCGACGACGCGCTCACCGAGGAACTACTCGCCTTCGCCGCCACGCAATTGGCGAAATACAAGATGCCCAAATCGATCGACTATCTCCCCGAACTGCCGCGCGACCCGAACGGCAAGCTCTACAAGCGCAAACTGCGCGACCGCTATATCCCGGCGTCGTAGCCTGTCACGCGGCCGGTCCCGGGGCTTCGGTCCGGCCGCACGGCGACGCCGAGGAGTGAGGGTCAGATAGCTTCGCGCAGTTCCGGCGCGAGGCCGAACAGGGGAAACAACTTCTCGGTGTCCAGGAAGAAGTTCAGCCCGGCGATGGTGTCGCCGTCGAGTTCCAGCACGGTGATCGACCACGGCACCCATACGCCCGGTTCGTCGCCCGGCTTGTAGTGGCCGAAGGCGGGCAGGCCGTTGGCGCCCTCCAGGCGGACCATCCGCGAATCGCGGCAAGCGCTTCCGTGGCCGAGCATGAACGCGGCCACGTTCTCCGGTCCGGAGATCCACAGTTCGATCGGCGGCATGGACAGCGCCACATCCGTTTTCAGCAGGGTGGTGAGCGTGTCCATGTCGTAGGCCTCGAACGCCTTGACGAAATCGTCGATCAGTTTGCGCTGGTCCGCGTCGGTCTCGTCGTAGGTGTCGGTGGCCGCGGGCTGCACCTTGGACATGGTGGCGCGGGCTCGTTGCAGCGCGCTGTTGACCGACGCGGGCGACATGGTGAGCACCTCGGCGGTCTCGTTGGCGGAGAACCGCAGGACCTCGCGCATGATCAGGATCGCCCGCTGGGTGGCGGGCAGATGCTGACAGGCGGCCACGAAAGCCAAGCGAAGCGTGTCCTTGGCGCTGGCATGCTCGGCCGGGTCGGCGCCGAAGGCGAGCGCGTTCGGGATGGGCTCGATCCAGACGTAGTCCGGCTGGGGCGCGGGCAGTGGCGAATCCGGCCGCGACGGACCGGACAGATCCATCGGCCTGGCCCGGCGCTGCGGGCCGTCGAGCATGTCGAGGCAGACGTTCGTGGTGATCTTGTACAGCCAGGATCGGAGGCTGGCGCGGCCCTCGAACGAGGCATAGGATTTCCATGCCCGGGTCAAGGTCTCCTGCACCGCGTCCTCCGCTTCGAAGGAGGAGCCGAGCATGCGGTAGGCATACGCGCACAGTTCCCTGCGGTGGGTCTCGAACGCGGCGTGCAGATCGGGAGCGAGGCCGGTCGGGGAGCCGGACGAGTCGTTCATGGCTGTCACCCTGCCACAGGCCACCGACACAAAACAGGGTCTCGAAGCGAGAGGGTCGCGCCGCTAAACCCTTCCGAGCTGTGGAATGCGTCACGGATGTTCCGGCGATGAGTTCGCCGTCGTAGTCCCGTCATTACCAGTGACACGCACGGATTGCTCGAGAGGAAGAGCCCATGAGCAGCAAGATGATCTTCATCAATCTCCCGGTGGCCGATCTGAACCGGTCGAAGACCTTCTACGAGGGGCTGGGCTGGAAGGTCAACCAGGAGTTCACCGACGACAACGCCGCCTGCATCGTGGTCGACGACAACATCTGCCTGATGCTGCTCACCAAGGACTTCTTCACCACCTTCAGCAAGCGGCCGGTGGCCGACACCACGGCGGCGATCAACGCCGCGTACGCGCTCGCGCTCGGCAGCGCCGAAGAGGTCGACAGCCTGACCGACGCCGCGCTGGCGGCGGGCGCGACCGAAGAGGTGAACGAGGACAAACGGGCGCAGGAGGCGCAGGTCGGCATGCACGGTCGCACCTTCATCGACCCGGACGGCCACCAGTGGGAGCCCTTCTGGATGGACTACCCGGGCGCGAACTGAGCCCGGCGAGGGGTCGCCCTCGGTGCGCGCGCACTGGTTGGTGCGCGCACACCGAGGGCGTTGTGCTTTCGGCTCGGACCAACAGACACAGAGGCTCAGTTTCCGGTGAAAGAGGGCTTGCGCTTTTCCGCGAATGCCCTCGGGCCCTCCTTGGCATCGGCCGACCGGAAAACCGTCATGCCGAGCTCGGCATCGATCTGGAAGGCGTCCTCCTCCGGCATGGCCTCCGTCTCCCGGATGGTGCGCAGGATGGCCCGCACGGCCAGGGGGCCGTTGGCGGCGATCTGCCCCGCGATCTCCAGCGCCTTGTCCAGCGCGGTGCCGTCCGGCACCACGTGCCCGATCAGGCCGATCTCCTTGGCTTCGGCCGCGGTGACGTGCCTGCCGGTGAGCAGGATCTCGGCAGCGACGGTGTAGGGGATCTGACGGACCAGCCGAACCGCCGACCCGCCCAGCGGGAACAGGCCCCAGCGCGCCTCCGACACGCCGAATTTCGCGCTCTCACCGGCCACTCGGATGTCGGTGCCTTGCAGGATCTCGGTGCCGCCCGCGATGGCCGGTCCCTCGACCGCCGCGATCAGCGGCTTGGTCAGCCTGCGGCCCTTGAGCAGCGCCTCCAGCTTGGCCGGATTCCAGCCGCCGCCGTCGATGGTGTCGCCGGGGTGCTCGGAAGTCATGCCCTTGAGATCGGCGCCCGCGCAGAACGCCCCGCCCGCCCCGGTCAGGATGGCCACCCGGATGTCCGGATCGTCGTCCACCTGGTTCCAGGCGTCCTTCATGATCGCCATCATCTCCCCCGACAGCGCGTTGCGCGCCTCGGGCCGGTTCATGGTGACGATGAGGACATGGTCGCGCTTCTCGACGAGGCAGTGCGGCATCGCTGATTCTCCTGACTTCGAGCCTTGTCAGAAACAGTAACACGTTCTATTTTTAAGGTTGTGAGCTACAACATAGCGGACCTTGTCGAACATGCCGTCGACCTGATGCCCGACCGCGTCGCGCTGGCCGACGACGGCCGCGAGGTCACCTACGCCCAGTTGGAGGAGCGAGCGAATAAGCTTGCTCACTACCTGCAAGAACAGGGAGTCCAGCCGGGTGACAAGGTGGGCATCTACTCACGCAACACGATCGAGGCCGTCGAGGCCATGGTCGCGATCTTCAAGGCGCGGGCCGTGATGATCAACGTGAACTTCCGATATGTCGAGAACGAGTTGCAGTACATCTTCGACAACTCGGACATGGTCGCGCTGATCCACGAGCGCCGCTACAGCGACAGGGTCGCCGGCGTTCGTCCGAAGACTCTGCGGCTGCGCACCGTCGTCGTCGTCGACGACGATACGACCGGCACGATTCCCACCGCAGCGGATTCGGCGGAATACGAGACGGTGCTCGCGCAGTCCTCGGGCGAGCGCGACTTCGGCGAACGCTCCCCGGACGACCTGTACATGGTCTACACCGGTGGCACCACCGGCATGCCCAAAGGCGTGATGTGGCGGCAGGAGGACGTGTGGCGCGTGCTCGGCGCGGGCATCAACTTCATCACCGGCGAGTACGTGCAGGACGAGTGGGAATTGGCCAAGGTCGGCGCGGGCAGCCCGCCGATGGTGCGGTTCCCGATTCCGCCGATGATCCACGGCGGCGCGCAGTGGGCCACGTTCCACAGTCTGTTCGGCGGCGGCAAGGCCGTCATGATTCCCGAGTTCTCCGGGCACGGCGTGTGGCAGGCCGTCGACAAGCACAAGATCAATCTGATCTTCATCACCGGTGACGCGATGGCGCGGCCGATGCTCGACGCGCTGATCGAGGGCAACCCGGAAACCGGCCAGCCCTACGACCTGTCCAGTCTGTACGTGATGGCCAGCAGCGCGGCGCTGTTCTCGCCCACGCTGAAGGACCAGTTCCTCGAACTGCTGCCCAACCGGATGATCTCCGATTCGATCGGCTCCTCGGAAACCGGCTTCGGCGGTATCTCCATCGTGGCCAAGGGCGCAACGCACACCGGAGGCCCGCGCGTGAAGATCGACGCCTCCACCGACGTACTCGACGAGGACGGCAATCCGGTGCGGCCCGGGTCCGGTGCGGTCGGCATCCTGGCCCGGCGCGGACACATCCCGCTCGGCTACTACAAGGACGAGGCGAAGACCGCGGCGACATTCAAGGAGTTCAACGGCGTTCGCTACGCCATCCCCGGCGACTTCGCTCGCGTCGAGGAGGACGGCACGGTCACCATGCTCGGCCGCGGCTCGGTCTGCATCAACAGCGGCGGCGAGAAGATCTACCCCGAGGAGGTCGAGGGGGCGCTCAAGACGCACCCGGAGATCTTCGACGCGCTCGTGGTCGGCATCGAGGACGAGCGCTGGGGCCAGCGAGTGGTGGCGGTCGTGCAGTGCCGCGGCGAGACCCGCCCCACCCTGGAAGAACTCCGGCCCATGCTCACCCAGGAGATCGCCCCCTACAAACTCCCGCGAAGCCTCTGGTTCGTCGACGAGATCAAGCGCTCTCCGGCTGGCAAGCCCGACTACCGCTGGGCCAAAGAACAAACCCAGGCGCGCCCCGCCGACGAGCACGCCCAGGCGAGCGCGAAGTAGGACATCGCCGTCGTCGCCGGCCACGATTTATCAGCCGGTGACCGGCCACGAGACTCGGCATCGCCATGAACATCAGCAACGGCGATCGGTCTGCCGTGGTCAGCGGTTGGCGAGTTCGGCCAGTTGGTAGGCGAGGCGCTGGCGGAAGGCGGGGATGCGGGTCAGGGTGGTGAGGGCGAGGTTGCGCAAGGTGCGGGCTGGGAGTGGGCGCAGAGTCGCCATTCTGGTCATGCGGTCGGTGAAGGAGACGACGCCGAGTGCGACGGGGCGGCGGGTGGTTTCGTAGTCGTCCAGCAGGGTGTCGGGTTCGCCCGCGAGCACACGGGCCAGCAGGGGGCCGAGTGCGGCGGCGTCCTGGATGCCGGTGTTCATGCCCTGGCCGCCTGCCGGGCTGTGCACATGGGCCGCGTCCCCGGCGAGCAGGATGCGTCCGCTGCGGTAGCGATCGGCGACCCGGTGGTGCACGCGGAAGCGCGAGCTCCACAGCACCTCGCGAACCCGCACACCGCCGCCGGGGCCGCGGGCGTCCAGGATGGACTGGATGTCCGCCACGGTCGAGTGCTCGGGAGCCGTTTCCAGTGTGGCGACCACGCGGTAGCGGTTCGGCTCGTCCTCGTCGGGCAGCGGCGCGACCACGGTGACGCCCTCCGGTGAAAGGTGCAGGGCCACCTCCTCGCGCGCGATCGGCCAGTCCATCCGCACATCGGCGAGTACGAAGGATTCCGGGTACGTCGCGCCGGTGAACCCGATGCCCGCCTGCTCGCGGACGATGCTGTGCATGCCGTCGGTACCGATGACGTAGTCGGCGCGGATGCTGCCTGGCGCGCCCGCGGCGCCGGTGTAATCGACCGTGACGCCCTCGCCTTCCTGGACGACCCGGCTGACCCGGTACGGCCGCCGCACGTCCCCGCCCGCCTTCCGCAGCCGCTTCAGCAGTACTGCTTCAGTGGTGTCCTGCGGGGTCATCAAGGTGTATGGATACCGCGTCGGCAGGCCGTCGAAGTCGATGGTGGCCAGAGTGCGGCCGCCGTCGTGAACCGTGAAGCGCGCCACGACGTCACCCGTCGCGACCAATTCCTCGGCGATGCCGAGCTGCTCGAGCACCTCGAGCGTCCTGGCGTGCACGACCGCGGCGCGTGAGGTGTTCGCGCCTTCGCTCAGCCGGTCCAGCAGAACGAAATCCACGCCCGCGTCGGCCAGCGTGATGGCGGCGGTCAACCCGGCGGGGCCCGCGCCCACGATCACGACGGAGGTTTCGGCGGGCAGCGGGTCCGGGGTGGCATTCATCGGAACTCCTCAGGTCAACGATTGTGGGCCAACGTTTGTTGGCATAACCGTAGCCGGGGTCGGTCTACAAAGTCAACAGTTGTTGGCATACACTTGTTGGCATGACTGGAGGGCATGATCAGGCGTCCGTTCGCCGCTCCGACGCCACGCGCGCCGCGATTCTGGAGGCGGCCCGTGCGCGGTTCGCCGCCGAAGGTTTCCGCAAGGCGACCATCCGCGCCATCGCCGCCGACGCCGACATCGACCCGTCCATGGTCATGCGGTACTTCGGCAGTAAAGACGGCCTTTTCGCGGCCGCGGTCGACGTCCGGCTCGAGCTGCCGGACCTCGGCTCCGCCGATCCGGACAGCCTCGGCGAACTGCTGGTGCGCCGCTTCTTCGAGATCTGGGAAGAGCAGCCGAACAAGGAGGTGCTGCTGACCTTGCTGCGGTCGTCCATTACCGACGAGGCGGTCGCCGGCCGCGTCCGCGCCATCTTCGTCGAGCAGGTATTGCCCGCCGTCCTGCGTTTCGGCGATCCAGCCGACGCTGCGCGCAGGGGCGGCCTGATCGTCACCCAGATGCTCGGCCTGGCCCTGTGCCGCTATGTGCTGTGCCTGCCCCCGGTCGTCGCCCTGACTCGCGAGCAGATCATCGCCGAGGTGGCGCCCACTCTCCAGCGCTACTTGACGTCGACGCCGGACTGAAAGCTCTCAGGCTCCGCAGCGGAGGTTCAGGGAGTGGGCGCAATCAGTTCGACGGTTGGGAAGTAGCCGCGGTACCGCGCGACGTCGCGCGTCAGCAGGCGGTACCCCGCTGCCGCTGCGTGCGCTCCGATGTAGAAGTCGGGCATTGGTGAGCGCTTCTCACCTCTGTTTCGGCGATAGCGCTGGTACGCCTTGCCCGCGAGGAAGCCTGCTCGAAACGGCAATGCTTCCCGTTCGAACTCAGCGGAAGGCAGTAGATAATCGAGTTCTTCGACGGTGTCGTACCCAACCGAGACTTCGGCGTAGATGATCGGGTTGATGACAGCTCGACCGGAATCGAGTGCGTCGGTTATCCGTTCCGCCGACCACTCTGCCCAGCGTTTGTCATTGGTCATGACGTCGAGCAGAACGCAGGAGTCGATCAGAACGGCGGATCCACGTATAGGCGTCGGGCTACTCGCCACGGAGCAAGTCCATGATCTGGTCGGTGGTCATGCCTTCGACGTCCCTGCTGCCCGCGGTGCCACGCATTCGGTTGACGAGACGTTGACCTCGGGTAGAGGCGCCTTCGGTGCGTACGATTCGTAAGGCGCCGTCGATTTCGACGATCTCCACGTCGTCACCCTCGCGAAGGTTGTGCTTGGCGCGAAGGTGGGCGGGGATCGTTACTTGCCCCTTGCTGTTCAGCAGCATCGCAGCGTCCTCTCAACGTGTGTTCGTAGTAATCCTATTACGTATTACATACGCTGCGAAACCGCTGATCCGCTCCACAACCGTCGGTCTGCGAAGTGTGGCGGGCCCGACCGGTTGGGAATCGCTCAGGCCGGGCTACCGGCCAGCAGCGCGCCCAACGCGCGCAGGTGGTCGGTGCCCGCGCCGAGGGCGAACTCGTTGTGTTTGGCGGCGGTGAAGTAGTTGTGCACGATGTGGTCGCGGTCGATGCCGACGCCGCCGTGCACGTGGACGACGGTGTGCGCGACGCGGTGGCCGGCGTCGGCGGCCCAGAACTTCGCGGTGTGCACCGCCTCGGCGGCGGGCAGGTCCTCCGACAGCAGCCACGCCGCCTGGGTCACCGCCAGGCGCAGGCCTTGGACGTCGATATAGGCGTCGGCGAGCCGTTGCGCGACGGCCTGGAAGCTGCCGACCGCCTTGCCGAATTGCTCACGCTCCCTGGCGTAATCGGCGACCAGTTCGAGCGCGCGTTCCAAGGTGCCCAGCTGCAGGGCGCTCAGGCCGAGCCAGGCGCGCACGAGGATCCAATCCAGGATCTCCGGGCCTCCGGATACAGTGCCGACCAGTTCGGCGGGCGTGTCGGTGAGTTCGACCACGAACTCCGGGCTGCGGTCGACGACCTGCTGCGCCGTCACCGTCGCCGCCGACGGATCGACCAGGAATACCGCGGCGGTCCCGGACACCGTGGCGGGCACCAGGATTCGCTCGGCCCGGTTGGCGAAGGGCACCGTGGTCTTGGCGCCGGTCAGCCGCCAGCCGTCATCGGTCTCTACCGCGGTCGTGGTCGGGGCGGCCGGTTCCCAGTTGCGCTCCTCGGCCAGCGCCACCGTGAGGACGACGCCGCCCGCGCCCGCCCGGGTGGCCAGATCCTGTTGCGCCGTATCGCCGAATCGCGCCAGCGCGCCCGCGCCGAGCACGATCGACCACAGATACGGCACGGCCGCGAGGTGCTTGCCCAGCTCACGCAGGATGGCGGTCTGCTCGAGCGAGCCGAGATCGCTGCCGCCGACCGATTCGGGCAGGGCCGCCGCGAGCACACCGGTCTCGGCCAGCGAATGCCACAGCGGCTGGTCGAATCGCTCGGCGTCCGCTTCCGCTCCGCCGCCACGGTTGCCGTCGAGTTCGCGCAGCCGGTCGGCGGTGACCAGTTTGCCGCACACCTCGCCGGTCAGCCGGGCGAGATCCAGTTGGGCTTCGGTGGGAGTGAAATCCATGGTGGGGTACCTGCTTTCGATCAGCGCGCCGCGGCAGGCTGCTTGAGGGCGGTCATGGCGATGATGTCGCGCTGCACCTCGTTGGTGCCGCCGCCGAAGGTCAGGATGAGCGCGGCGCGGTGCATCCGTTCCAATCGCCCGCGCAGTTGCGCGCCGGGGGAGTCCTGGCGCAGGTACGCATGCGGACCCAGCACCTCCATGAGCAACCGGTAGGCCTCGGTGGCCAACTCGGTGCCGTACACCTTGCAGGCCGAGGCGTCCCACGGCCGCGGAGCCGCATCGCCGCCCGCGTCGGCCCGGCTGGCGATCTCCCAGTTCAGCAGCTTGAGGTATTCGACCTTGGCGTGCACCTTGGCCAAGTTGAGCTGCACCCACTCCCGGTCGATCACGCGGGATCCGTCGGCTGCCTTGGTGTCGCTCGCCCACTCGACGGTCTGACGCAGCGCCAGCGCCAGCGGCGCGGCCGAGGTGAGCGCGACCCGCTCGTGGTTGAGCTGGTTGGTGATGAGTGCCCAGCCGCCGTTCTCCTGACCGACCAGGGCGCTCGCGGGCACCCGGACGTCCTGGTAGTAGGTGGCGCTGGTGTCCGGTCCCGCCATGGTGTGCACGGGCGTCCACGAGAAGCCTTCGGCGGTGGTCGGCACGATGAGCATGCTGATGCCCTTGTGCTTCTTGGCCGTCGGGTCGGTGCGCACGGCCAGCCAGACGTAATCGGCGTAGGCGATCAGGCTGGTCCACATCTTCTGGCCGTTGATCACGTAGTCGTCGCCGTCGCGGACCGCGGTGGTGCGCAGGCTGGCCAGGTCGGTGCCCGCGCCCGGTTCGGAGTACCCGATGGAGAAGTGCAATTCACCGGCCGCGATCTTGGGCAGGAAGAATTTCTTCTGCTCCTCGCTGCCGTAGTGCATGATCGTGGGCGCGACCGAGTTGATGGTCAGGAACGGCACCGGCGCGCCCGCGATCGCGGCCTCGTCGGTGAAGATCAGCTGGTCCATGGTGGGCCGGTCCTGGCCGCCGTACTCCTTGGGCCAGCCCAGCGCCAGCCAGCCGTCGTGGCCCATCTGCTGGACCACCTCCCGGTAGACGTTGCCCTGCCCGTACTCGCCGGTCTGCGCGCTCAGGGCCGCCCTTCGTTCAGGGGTGATGAGCCGCGCGAAGTAGTCGCGCAGCTCAGCGCGCAGCTGCTCCTGTCGGGGCGTGTACGCAATGCGCATCGCAATACCTCTTGGGGATGGTCGGCCGACCGAGCTTGCGGAGTCGGCGTGGGTGGGCAGGGCCGAGCCTTCGTTGGATCGGGTTCCCCCGATCATTGCATATGGACTGAAACATGTTCCAGTATTGATAGTGAATCCCCCGATGACGCCGCGGTGGAGCGGATCGGCTTGTTACGCTTCCGCCAACGTGGTGGTAAAGGAGTTGCCATGAAGATCAGTGTCGATCCGGACCAGTGCGAAGCTAACGGAATCTGTGTCGGAATCGCCCCCGACGTGTTCGAACTCGATGACGAGGACGTGCTGCACATCGCGAACGCCGACGTGCCCGACGATCGGCTCGCCGATGTCGAGGATGCCGTCGCGCAGTGCCCCAAGGCCGCGCTGCGGCTACAGTGACCGACCCTTGCCGTAAGTTGGAACACGTTCTAGAGTCGGCCGCGTGAGCAATGATCTGAGCCTTGCGGGCCGAGTAGCGATCGTGACCGGCGGCGGAGCTGGACTTGGGCGGGCCGAAGCGCTCGCGCTCGCCGGGGCCGGCGCGTCGGTGGTGGTCAACGACCTCTCGGAGTCCGACGCGGTCGCCGACACGCTCGGTGAGATCCGGGCGCTCGGCGCCAAGGCGGAGTTCGTCGCGGGCAGCATCGCCGAGCGCGCGACCGCCGACGCGCTGATCCGCACCGCGCAGGAATCCTTCGGGTCGGTCGACATCGTGGTCAACAACGCGGGCATCACACGCGACCGGATGCTGTTCAACATGTCCGACGAGGACTTCGACGCGGTGCTCGCGGTGCACCTGCGCGGGCATTTCCTGTTGTCGCGCAATGCCGCCGCCTACTGGCGCGGCAAGTCGAAGCAGGCGGGCGCGCCGGTCTACGGCCGGCTGATCAACACCTCGTCGGAAGCGGGATTGCTCGGCCCGGAGGGGCAGGCGAACTACGGCGCCGCGAAGGCGGGCATCACCGCGCTGACCCTCTCGGCCGCACGGGCACTGTCGCGCTACGGCGTGCGCGCCAACGCCATCGCGCCGCGTGCGCGCACCGCGATGACCGAGGCGGTGTTCAGTCCGGCCCCGGAAGGGAAGCCCGATCCGCTGTCGCCTGAGCACGTGGCACGACTGGTCGCCTACTTGGCCTCGCCTGCGGCGGATGCGGTCAACGGGCAGTTGTTCATCGTCTACGGGGGAATGGTGGCGCTCATGGCGGCGCCGGTCGTCGAGCGCCGATTCGACGCGGACGCGGGGCAGTGGTCGGCTCAGGACCTCGCCGACACGCTGGGCGGCTACTTCGCCGATCGTCCGGAGGGGCGGACCTTCTCGGCATCTTCGCTGATCGACCTGGGGTGAGCGGCGGCGGCTTGCCGCCGGTGTGCTACTGATCAAGTGTCCAGCTGTTGATCGGGGGATCGGTGCTTGGTAGACATAGGGACGGGTTATGTCCTACCTCACAAAGGTGGGATCATTTCCCTCTGACACCGGTTTCAAATAAATACGCCGATTTTTCGAGAAACTGCACTTCAAAAGTGTGAAAAGTGCTTCCGGCAACACGGTGAACATGTTCTAATCGTACCGGCGGTGCGGCCACGGTGAAGATTCGCGCCGTGTTGCTGTATACGCCGGTTGAGCAAGGAGGATCGCGGATGAACGAGGTCCTTGCCGTGCCGTTGCGGGCTGTCGGTGGCTTCTTCGAACTCACCGCCGATGTCGCACGTTCGAGCGTGCGCAGACCCTTTCAATGGCGGGAGTTCATCGACCAGTCCTGGTTCATCGCGCGGGTATCGATCGTGCCCACATTGCTGGTGGCCATTCCGTTCACCGTTCTGGTGAGCTTCACGCTGAACATTCTGTTGCGGGAGATCGGCGCGGCCGATCTCAGTGGGGCCGGCGCCGCGTTCGGTTCGGTCACCCAGGTCGGGCCGATCGTCACCGTGCTGATCGTCGCGGGGGCGGGCGCTACCGCGATCTGCGCCGATCTCGGCGCTCGCACGATCCGCGAGGAAATCGACGCGATGCGGGTGCTCGGCATCAATCCGGTCCACCGCTTGGTGGTGCCCCGCGTGCTCGCCTCGATGTTCGTCGCGTTGATGCTCAACAGCCTGGTGTGCACGATCGGCATCGTCGGCGGATTCCTGTTCTCGGTGTATTTGCAGGACGTGAACCCCGGTGCGTTCGTCAATGGCATCACGCTGCTCACCCATCTGCCCGAGCTGATCATTTCGGAGGTGAAAGCCGGGTTGTTCGGGCTGATCGCCGGACTGGTCGCCTGCTATCTGGGCCTGAATGTCAGAGGTGGACCCAAGAGTGTCGGTGATGCGGTGAATCAGACCGTAGTCTTCGCTTTTATGGCCCTGTTCGTCGTGAACGTGGTGGTCACCGCCGTCGGCATCAAGTTCACGGTGCGGTGACGCGATGGCCTTCGTAATCGAATCCCGCTTTCCCCGCACCATCCGGCGGATGCGCCGGATGTCGGACTCGCTCGATTCGGTGGGCAAGCACGCCGTGTTCTATGCCCAGGCGATCGGTTCGATTCCGCGGGCGCTGCTGCACTATCGCACCGAGACCATCCGGTTGATCGCCGAAATCAGCATGGGTAGCGGCGCGCTGGCGGTGATCGGCGGCACGGTGGTGATCGTCGGGTTCCTCACCCTCTTCGCGGGCGGCACCATCGCCGTGCAGGGCTACAGTTCACTGGGCAATATCGGCGTCGAGGCGCTGACCGGCTTCTTCGCCGCGTTCATCAACGTCCGCATCGCGGCGCCGGTGATCTCCGGCATCGGCCTGGCCGCCACCATCGGGGCAGGCGCCACCGCGCAGTTGGGCGCGATGCGGGTCGCCGAGGAGATCGACGCGCTGGAGTCGATGGCGATCCGGCCGGTGCCCTACCTGGTCGGCACCCGCGTGCTGGCCGGGATGATCGCGATCGTCCCGCTCTACGCGCTCGCGGTGATCGCCTCGTTCCTGGCCAGCCGGTTCGCCACCGTGGTGATCTACGGGCAGTCGGCGGGCGTCTACGACCACTACTTCTCCACGTTCCTCATCCCCAGCGACATCCTCTGGTCGTTCGCCCAGGCGATCTTCATGGCCTTGGCGGTCATGATGATCCACACCTACTACGGCTACAACGCCGCGGGCGGGCCGGTCGGCGTGGGTGTCGCGGTGGGCAACGCGGTGCGGGCCTCGCTGGTCGCGGTGGTCACGGTGACGCTGCTGATCTCGCTGGCCATCTACGGCACCTCCGGCAACTTCCATCTCTCCGGATAAGCGACATGGCGGAATCGAAGCAAACAGACAGCCGCCTTCTGCGGGCGCTGCGCGGCGGGCTCGGCCTGAAACTGGCCGGGGCCGCGATGGTGCTCGCGCTGGTCGCCGTCGTGACGGTCGCGATGATCATGTTCGTCGGCGGATTCACGTCCACGGCCACCGTGACGGTGGACGCGCCGCGCAGCGGCCTGGTGCTGGACCCGGACGCCAAGGTGAAGGTCCGCGGGGTCGAGATCGGGCGCGTCGCGTCCGTCGACCACACCGCCGAAGGCGCCAGGTTGAAGCTGGCCCTCGATCCGGAACTGCTGAAGCTGGTGCCGTCCAACGCGGACGTCGACATCAGGTCCACCACGGTGTTCGGCGCGAAGTACGTCAACTTCGTCGTGCCGCCGCAGCCGTCGACGAAATCGCTGCAACCGGGCGCGGTCGTCACGGCGCAGCGGGTGACCGTCGAGTTCAACACGCTGTTCCAGCACCTGTCCGACGTGCTCGCCCAGATCGAGCCGGAGAAGCTGAACGCCACGCTGTCCGCACTGGGCACCGCCCTGCAGGGACGCGGCGAGAAGCTGGGCGAACTGCTCGAGCGCAGCGATGCCTACCTGCGCGACATCAACCCGTATCTGCCCACGCTGCAACAGGATCTGGCGAAGACCGGCGAGGTCACCGACCTGTACGCCGACACGGTGAACGACCTGCTGCGCACGGTGGACAACTTCCGGGTCACCGGCAACACCCTGACCCAGGAGCAGGACAGCCTGGACAACGTCCTGGTGAATCTCATCGGGCTGGCCGACACCACCGGTTCGGTGCTGCGCGAGAACGAGAACCAACTCGGCACGGCGCTGGACCTGCTGCGCCCGACCACCGGACTGCTGGAGGAGTACGCGCCCGCGCTGTACTGCCTGATCGGCGGCCTCGGCAAGGCGCTTCCGCTGGGTGAGGCGGTCTTCGGCGGTCTGCAGGAGGGCGTCGCGCTCAACACCGGCTTCATGTACGGCGCGAAGCCCTACACCTATCCGGAGGATCTGCCCAAGGTCAACGCGACCGGCGGTCCGCAGTGCGCCGGCCTGCTGGACCGCGAGCCGGGCAGCCACGCCGACTACGTCGTCACCGATACCTCGGAGGGACTCGTGTACACACCGTCGACGACGCTGACGGTCAACCCACCGAAGATCTTCCAGCTCCTGTTCGCCGGACTACCGGGGGTGCCGCGCCCGTGAGGAACACCGCGACGACCGTCAAGCTGGCCATTTTCACGCTGGTGATGACGCTGATCTTCGCCGGCTTGGCGATCGTCTTCAGCCAGATGCGCTTCGCGCGGGAGAACGGCTACCACGCCGTGTTCACCAGCTCATCGGGCATGCTGCCCGGCGCGAAGGTGCGCATCGCGGGCGTGCCGGTCGGCTCGGTCACTTCCGTGCGGGTCGGCAAGGACTATCTGGCGCACGTCGAGTTCGACGTCGACCGCGAGTACCGGCTGCTCACCAGCACCCGCGCGGCGATCAAATACGAGAACCTGGTCGGCGACCGATATCTCGAGCTGGCGGAGGGGCCGGGCTCGAACCGCGTGCTACAGCCCGGCGGGACCATCACCAAGGAACAGACCGCGCCGGCACTCGATCTCGACATGCTGCTCGGCGGGTTCCGTCCGCTGCTGCGCGGCCTGGATCCCGGCCAGGTCAACGACCTGACCAACGCCTTGCTCCAGATCTTCCAGGGCCAAGGCGGCACGCTGGTGTCCTTGCTCAACAGCGGCGGCTCGTTCGCCGAGACGCTGGCCGACCGGGACGCGCTGATCGGCAGCGTGATCGACAACCTGAACACCGTCCTGCAGACCATCGATCAGCGCGGTGACCAGTTCGCCACCACGATCGCCGAGTTGCAGCGCCTGATCAGCGGCTTGGCGGCCGACAAGGACCAGATCGGCGACGCCATCCCGCGGATCGCCGGGGCCACCGGCGATCTCACCGACTTGCTCGCCCAGGCCCGTCCCGACCTGCAGGGCACCATCGAGCAGACCGGACGCCTCGCGACCAACCTCGACGCCGGGTCCGACACCGTCGAGTGGGTGCTGCAGCGGCTGCCCGAGACCTATCGGCAGCTGATTCGCATCGGCTCCTACGGTTCGTTCCTCCAGCTCTACGTCTGCTCGACGAACTTCCTGGTGGACGGCCCGAACGGACAGACGATGAAGATCAACATGCCCGGGGCGCAGACGACCGGAAGGTGTGCGGACAACCGATGAACGAGCAGCGATCACCCGCCATCACCATCGGCATCGTCGGCATCGTGCTTGCGGTGGCGGTGGCGCTGTCGGCACTGCAATTCGACCGGCTGCCGTTCATCCGTTCCGGCGCCACGTTCACCGCCTACTTCGCCGACGCGGGCGGACTGCTGCCCGGCGACGCGGTCCAGGTCGCGGGCGTGCGGTCCGGGCGGGTCGAGGACGTCAGCCTGGACGGCGCGAAAGTGCTCGTCCGGTTCACCCTCGCGGAATCGATCGTGCTGGGGGAGAAGACCTCCGCGGCGATCAAGACCAACACGGTGCTCGGACGCAAGTCGCTGGAGGTGACGCCGTCCGGCCCCGGCGCGCTGCGCGCCGACGACACCATCCCGCTCGACCGCACCACCTCGCCGTATTCGCTCAACGAGGCGTTGAGCGACTTGGCCGGCACGGTGCACGGCCTGGACATGGAGCGGGTCGACCAGACGCTCGACGCGCTCTCGGCGACGTTCGCCGACACGCCGGCGCCGCTGCGCTCGGCGCTCGACGGTGTCACCGCGCTGTCGCGCAGCATCAACGCGCGCGACCAGGCGCTGTCGGATCTGTTGCGCCGGGCGCAGAACGTGACCAAGATCCTCGCCGACCGCGGCAACCAGATCAACGCGCTGCTGCTGGACGGCAACGAGCTGCTCGGCGAGCTGGACCGGCGGCGTACCGCGCTGGGACAGCTGATCGTGTACGTCAACGGGCTCGCCCAGCAGCTGTCCGGCTTGGTCGCCGACAACGAGGCGCAGCTCGAGCCCGCTCTGGACAAGCTGAACTCGGTGCTGGCGCTGTTGCAGCGCAACAAGCAGAACCTCGCCGACGCACTGGTCGGGCTCGGCCCGTTCGCGGCGGCGCTCGGCGAGCAGGTCGGCAGCGGCCCGTACTTCCAGGCGTACGTGATCAACGCCGCGAG
Source organism: Nocardia sp. CY15 (assembly GCF_009829295.1). Lineage (NCBI taxonomy): Bacteria > Bacillati > Actinomycetota > Actinomycetes > Mycobacteriales > Nocardiaceae > Nocardia > Nocardia sp. CY15. The sequence goes on along the minus strand of NZ_VUOT01000010.1, from coordinate 3,551 downwards.
CAAGACGCTGCAACCTCTGGTGGACGCGCTGGTGTGGCCGCAGCACCTGCCGCACGATCTGCAGAGCTACCTCACGCCGCCCCCGTCGATCGAACCCGCGATACAGGAGCCGCCGCGATGAGTGGGCACAACCCGTCCATCCTTCACCCGTCGCGAGCCGACGACCGACCGGCCCCGACGACAGGGGAGTCGCGTCCGGGGGGATGCGCATGCTGAGCGTCGTACGGAAACTGCCCCGATGGGCGCTGGTGGTGGCCGGGGTCGTGGTCGCCGCGCTGGTGGTCGCCGTCGCGTGGAACGGCATAACCCGGATCGGGACCACCAAGGTCACCGCCTACTTCCCGTCCACCTCCGGCCTGTACGCCGGTGACGACGTGCGGGTGCTCGGCGTCCAGGTGGGCCGGATCGACTCGATCGAACCCGGCGCCGATCGGGTGAAGGTGACCATGACCCTCGATCGCGGTGTCGATGTCCCCGCCGACCCCAAAGCGGTGATCATCTCGCCTTCGCTGGTGTCGGCGCGCTTCATCCAGCTCGCGCCCGCCTACACCGGCGGCCCGAAGCTGACCGACGGCGGCGTTATCCCGATCGAGCACACCGCGGTGCCGGTCGAGTGGGACGACATCAAGGCCGAGTTGTCCAAGCTCGCCACCGCTTTGGGCCCGGTCGGTGACGACGAGCAGGGTTCGTTCGGCCGGTTCGTCGACACCGCCGCCGAGAACCTCGACGGCAACGGACAGCGGTTCCGCGACACCCTACGAGAACTGTCGGCCACGCTGAGCACGCTCTCCGACGGTCGCACCGACCTGTTCGGCACCGTGCGCAACCTGCAGAAGTTCGTCGAGGTGCTGTCGGCGAGCAACGAGCAGATCGTGCAGTTCGGCGGGCGGCTGGCGTCGGTGTCCTCGGTGCTGGCCGGCGTCTCGGCCGATCTCGGCGCCGGGCTGGACAATCTGGACGCGGCGATAGTCGACGTGCGCCGTTTCATCGACGGCAGCGGCGCCGAACTCACCGAGGGTGTGCAGCGGCTGGCCGACGCCACCCAGGTACTGGTCGACAAGCGGCCGGAACTGGAACGGGTCCTGCACTCCGGCCCGACCGCGCTGGTGAACTTCTACCAGATCTACAAGCCGGCCCAAGGCACCCTGACCGGCGCGATCGCGTTGAACAACCCCGCCGATCCGCTCGGCTTCCTCTGTGGTTCGGTCCGCGCGCTGGAGACCAACGACTCCGATCGCAGCGCCGACCTCTGCGCGCAGTACCTGGCGCCCGTGATCAACAGCCTGAGCATGAACTACGTGCCGATCATGACGAACCCGGCCAGCGGCGTCACCGCCTTCCCCGACCAACTGGTGTACAGCGATCCCAGCCTGGCCGGGCGGGTCGAGAGCCAGACCCCGGCGCAGCCGCAGCCCGCTCCGGTGCGCGTGCCGGACGGCATCGCCGGGCTGGCGATCCCGGGGCTGACAGGAGGAGTGCGATGATGCCGACGCGGCGAATGCGCCGCACCGCCGCCGTCGCGGTGGGGCTGGCGGTGGCGCTCGGCGTCTGCGGCTGTGAGTGGGACGGCCTGAACTCGCTGCCTATGCCCGGTACCGAGGGCACCGCACCCGGCTCCTACCAGGTGCGCATTCAGATGCCGAACGTGACCACACTGACCAGGAACTCGCCGGTCCGGGTGCACGACGTGACGGTCGGCACCGTCTCGAAGATCGAGGTGGAGGACTGGCACGCGCTGGTCACCGTGACGCTCAACCCGGACGTGGACCTGCCCGCCAACGCGGTCGCGAAGATCGGTCAGACGAGTCTGCTGGGATCCAACCATCTCGAGCTCTCCGCCCCGGTCGATCAGCCGCCGGAAGGGCGGTTGCGGGCGGGCGACGTCATCCCGCTGGCGCGGGCCGGAACGTTCCCGACCACCGAGCAGGTGTTGTCCTCGCTGTCGGTGGTGCTCAACGGCGGTGGCGTCGCACAGCTGGAAACCATCACCCGGGAACTCAATTCCGCGCTCACCGGGCGGGAGGAGGCCATCCGGGACCTGCTGCCGCAGCTCGACGCGCTGACCACGAACCTGGATCGCCAGACCGGCGACATCATCGCCGCCATGAGCGGACTGGACCGGCTCGGTGGCCAGCTCGCCGAACAGCGTGACGTGGTGGCGGCGGCCATCGAGCAGATCCATCCCGCGTTGACCGTGCTGGCCGACCGCAGGGCGAACATCACCAGGGCGCTCAGCGCGCTGGGCGAGCTGAGCGACGTAGTCCGGCGCATCGTCGACGCCAGCGGCAACGACCTGAAGGCCAATCTGCGCAGCCTCGTGCCTGCGCTGAAGTCGCTGTCGGATACGGGCGGCAACCTGACCGAGGCGCTGAAGATCCTGGCCACCTTCCCCTTCCCGATGAAGAATCTGGACCACGCGATCAAGGGCGATTACCTCAACCTGTTCATGACCGTGGACATCACCGGACGCCGCCTGGATTCGAACTTCCTGACCGGAACGCCGCTGGGCGGGCGGTTCGGCGGGGTGGAAGGCGCCCTCGGCAGCTTCGCGCCCGGCACGGCCGCGCAGAACGGCGACCCGGCCACCGGGCCGCTGCAGGCGCCGCCGCCCGCGGAGAGCCAGCCCGCTCCGACCATTCCTGGTCTGCCGCCGATACCCGGCCTGCCCGCCATTCCCGGGCTGACCGTGCCCTTGCCGGGCAACTCCGCGCCACAAGGGGGTCCGGGACAGTGAAGCTCACCCGGTTCGTCCGTACCCAGCTGATCATCTTCTCCGTGCTGACGGTGATCGGCCTGGTGATCATGGGCGGGACATACGTGAAGCTGCCCGCGATGTTCGGCATCGGGCGCTACGAGGTCACGGTGCAGCTCGCCGCGACGGGCGGTCTCTACCCGACGGCGAACGTCGCCTACCGCGGCACGAACGTCGGTGTGGTGAAAGAGGTCCGGCTCACACCCGTAGGCGTCGACGCGCGACTGTCCATCGCCAGCGACTACAAGATCCCCGCCGACGTCGACGCGTGGGTGCGCAGCGTCTCCGCGGTCGGCGAGCAGTACGTGGACCTGGTGCCCGCCGAGAACCGCACGGGCGGAAACCTGCGCGACGGCAGCGTGATCCCGGTGGAGCGCACCAAGCTGCCGCAAGACGTCGGCGCGCTGCTCGACCAGGCCGACCGGTTGCTGTCGAGCGTCGCGGACACCCGGCTGCGGCAGGTCATCGACGAGGCGTTCCTGGCCTTCAACGGCGCCGGACCGGATCTGCAGCGGTTCATCGACTCCGCGTCGCTGCTGGTGCAGGAAGCGCAGGCCAACGCCGAACCGACGAAGCAGTTGCTCGACCAGATCGGGCCACTGCTGGACACCCAGACCCGCTCGGACGCGGCGATCCGTTCCTGGACCGCCGATCTGGCGACGGTCACCGATCATTCAAACTCGGTGACGGGCTCGAAGCCCTCGCCCGGCACGGCCGGCCGGGGTGAGAATTCGGGTCTCCGGCGCCTGCATGCCACCACTGGTTCACCGATCGGGGTTGTGCCCCTTGCCTGTTGATC
>NZ_VUOT01000093.1:0-1250 GCF_009829295.1 Nocardia sp. CY15 | reverse complement strand
TGGCCGGTCCCCGATAATGCGACCACCCGGGAGTAGAGCCCGGGTTGTTCGTCAGTTGTCAGTTGATCCCGCAGTCCACCGGGTGGTGGGTGTGGGTGCAGGCCGCAGCGTACTCAGCCGGTGTCCGGTAGCCCAGGGCTGAATGCCGGTGCCGCAGGTTGTGGTCGGTTTTGAAGTCGCCGATGACCACGCGGGCCTCGAGTAGAGAGGTCCAGTGGTTGCGGTTGAGGCACTCGATGCGCAACCGGCGGTTGAACGATTCGATGTAGCCGTTGTTCCATGGTGTGCCGGGCGGGATGTAGGTGATCCCGATCCTGTCAGTGCAGAAGCGTTGCAGCGCTGTAGAAATCATTTCCGGGCCGTTGTCACACCGCAGCACCTTCGGCACGCCCCGGGTGGTGAACACCCGGGCGAGTTCGGCGACGAGTTTCTCGCCGGTGATGGAGCGTTCCACCAGGTGCAGCAGCGACTCGCGGGTGTGTTCATCGACCATCGACGCGATCTTCACCGCCCGACCATCGACGGTGGAGTCGAACTGGAAGTCCAATGCCCATACCGTCTTCGGTGCATCCGCGGCGACCGCCGGCACCGACGAGGAGCCGAGGCGTTTGCGTCGGTGATGCGCCCGTACCTGCAGGCCCTCCTGCTTCCACAACCGGTGGACCCGTTTGCGGTTGACCCGGTGACCTTCGTCGAACCGCAATGCCGCCCACGCCCGACGAAACCCATGGCACGGGTTCTTACGCGCATACTCGCGCAGCCAGGCCCTGGCGCCGACATCGGGATCGTCCGGGGTCTGGTCGAGCGGAAGCCGCCGGAACGTGGACCGATGCACCCCGACGACCTTGCAGGCGAACCGTTCCGACATGCCCTTGACCTGCAAGAGCATGCCCACCGCCCGCCGCTTGGCCGCCGGGCCTAGAAGTTTCCCCGAGCGATCTCCCGCAATGCGTCCTTCTCCAGCTCGGCATCAGCCAGCAATCGCTTCAACCTGGCGTTTTGCTCGCGCAATTCCTTGAGTTCTTTGGCGGCGTCGGTATCCATCCCGCCGTACTGGCGCCGCCAGTTATACAAGGTCGCCGCCGAGATCCCCAGGTCAGCCGCGATCTCCTCACCCGAAGCGCCCGCGGCGGCCAACTCGTCGGCACGGCGCAGCTTCCGCACGATCTCTTCGGCGGAATGCCGCTTACGTCCAGCCATGGTTCTCAGTGTCCCTTCCAGCCCCTCACCAGGGCCAACGGAACTCTAGT
>NZ_VUOT01000092.1:0-1371 GCF_009829295.1 Nocardia sp. CY15 | reverse complement strand
GCACTTCGTGACGTAATCGGTGTCGTCGCTGGTAGTGGGCTTTCTTCGCCCGATATTGGTGGCGTCGGCGCCAGGTCGACCATCGCTGGATGGCTTCGAGGGCTGGGCGGTGAGTGATCACGTGTGCCAGAAGACGTCGGATTTCTCCGAGGGTGAGCGGGATGAGGCCGCTGCCAATGCTTTTGGGGCGATGGCGGCGGTGACGGCGAGGTAGGTGTGGGCGAGCATGGCCAGGGTGATGTGCCGGTACCAGGCGTCGTAGTGGCGGACCTGATAGTGGTCGAGCCCGACCTCGGTTTTCGCGGTCTGGAAGCAGTCCTCTACGGCCCACCGTGATCCGGCGACGCGGATCAGTTCCTCGTCGGTGGTGCCCGTGGGTGCGCAGCACAGGTAGTAGGCAGTCTCCAATTCGCCCTTGTTGTTCGGGGTCAGGGCTCGACGGGCCAGTAGCCAACGGCTCCAGCCCGCGGCGGTGGTCCACTCGTAGACCGGCAGTGAGGCCACGGCCCAATCGAACATTCGTGGCCCTTTCGCTCCGGCGCCGCAGCTACGGCGTTTCCAGGCTTGCGAGGGTGCTTGCTCGACAAGGTGATCGGCGCGTGTGCAGCCCGCGGTGACCGGGATGGTCTGACCACGCGGGACAGCCACGACATACCCGATCCGGCGTTCGTCGAGCCAGGCCCGGAACTTTCCGTCGCCGCCGTAGGCCTCGTCAGCGGTAACCCACCGGGCCGGCACTCCCGCATCCAGGGCTCTGGCCAGCATGTTCTTCGCCAGCGTCGCCTTGGTCGCGAATACGACGTCATCGGGCACACTCGCCTCCCGGCACCGCTGCCGATCCTCGGTCCACGACTTGGGCAGATACAACTCCCGATCGATCAGCGTGCGCCCCCTGCTGCCGGTATAGGCACAGAACACCCCCAGCTGACAATTCTCGATCCGGCCCGCTGTCCCGGAGTATTGCCGTTGCACCCCAGCAGATTTGGTGCCCTTCTTCAAGAAGCCGGTCTCGTCCACAACCAGCACACCGTCCGGGTCCCCAAGGTGCTCGACGGCATACCCGCGCACGTCATCACGCACCCCATCCGCATCCCACGCCGCCGCATGCAACAGCCGTTGCATCCCATCCGGCGTGCGCTCACCAGCAGCTTCCGCCAGCGTCCACCCGTTCTTCCCAGCCAGCGGAGCCAACAACCCCCGCACATACAACCGAGCCCGCAACCGCGGCTCCGCCCGCAAAAACCGGCCCGCAACCCGCCCGAACAACTCATCCAACCCAGCCACCCACGCAGCCAGATCCTCATCCACCGACACTGACACGACGAAATAGGCTACCCGACAACAACATCACGAAGTGCAGCTGGAGTACTA
>NZ_VUOT01000091.1:0-1442 GCF_009829295.1 Nocardia sp. CY15 | reverse complement strand
GAGACCATCGGTCTCAATGGCTGTGGTGGTTATGCCCAGGCGCGTGCTTTCGTGAGCGTCGAGGTCGAAACCGACAATGTCATCACCTGGGTGACGCTGTGGGGAGCACCCTTCAGCCTCGGCTGAGTGAACGGCGGGTGAAAAACCCGTAGCTTCGGATGAAATGGACCCTCGCATCGCGACGGGTCCATTTCGTCATGAATTCAATTGACCCGCAACGAGCTCGATGATCTTAATGGGGTCACTTTCGTCTCGAGGCAATTTGCCCGAATTTCCGGAAAAGTCCGGTTGATACCGAATAACATTGTTTCCGTCCGAGATCGCTCGATGACGCGATGGTCGGCGGATCGCTTGGTGGACGGCACATTCCACTGCGCGCCGCAGGCTTTGGAGGGACACGTCCGCCTCGACACCCTGAGGCGGTCGGATGCAACCTGATGAGGAAAAAGATGAGCAAGTACCGCACCAACGGTCTGTCTCGAGGCGTCCGCGTCGCGGGCGCCGCTGCCGTGGCAGCCGTGGCCACCGGTCTGTTGTCCACCGGTGCCGCCAATGCCGATGTCTTCGTGCCGTTGCCGGACGGTCACAAGGCAGGGTACGGCGTGAGCATCACCCGCAATGGTGAGCGCGCCTTGATCTCCCCGTCCCTTGCTGCGAACGGTGCCGGCCGTGTCGTGTGGGTTTCGGGGAACGCCATTGCCGATGTCGCTGTGACGCCGGAAGGTGAGATCGGCCCGAACAACGGCCCGAGCGGAAACCCGGGCACGAATAATTCGTCCACTCACGGTGCCTCGCAGTTGAGCACCGGTTACATCGTCGGCTGCCAGATCAGCATCGCCGACGACGCCATTTCCGCCGGTGTGTCCGGCAGTGTCAACCTCGAGGGCGCGAGCGCCGGTGGCTCGATCGGTATCAATCTCGGTCCCGGCGAGGTCACGTTCGTTCAGATCGATTACAAGGACATCCTGAAGCCGGGTGTGTACTCCGTCGAGTATCAGGATGCCGAGATTCAGATCCAGGGGTGTGCGGGTTACGCGCAGGCGCGTTCGTACACGGTCGTCGAGATCATCGGCGATCACTATTCGAAGACCACCCTTTACGGGATGCCGTTCAGCATCGGCTGACGCGGCCGGATCTGTCAAATCTTCTTTCGCTCAAGCGAACTCGACACTTAAAGGGAATCATCATGTTCGATCGTAAGAAATTGGCGCGCGCGGCCGGGCTGTGCGCGTCCACGGCCATCGCTGTAGGTCTCCTCTCCACAGGTGCGGCGAATGCCGATACTTTCGTTCCGCTGCCGGGTGGTGAGCTTGTCAAGACGTTGTCGGATGGCACGGTGGTGACCGTTCGTCTGGTCGGTGAGTCGGCGACCATCAGTCCGTCTATGGGTGCGACGCCGTTGCATCGCAATGCGTGGGTCTCCGGTAGCGCGCAGGTCGAGC
>NZ_VUOT01000090.1:0-1458 GCF_009829295.1 Nocardia sp. CY15 | reverse complement strand
TCCCTAAGTTTGTGGGTGTCTGGGGTTGGTGCCCTGGATGCCCAGGGCGGTGGGGTGTAGCTGATGGTTGGTTGCTGTTGTTGTGGCTGCGAAGGAATGGCTGCCCCACCGTGCTGGACGCTCCGGCCACTTATTGAGATCTGATGCGGTTCGTCGCTGGTTAGGGACCTGATGGCGGGGTTGTCCACGGGCTCGGATTGTGTAGAGCGGAGAGCGGGAGTGGCGCTGCGCCAACGAATTTGGGTGGGTATCGATGTCGGAAAGGCCAGTCATCACGTGTGCGTGATGGATGAGACCGGCAAGGTGTGCTGGTCGGGCAAACTCGGCAACGATCAGCGGGCGATCGAGGCGGTGATCGCCCGAGCCCGCAAGACCGGGATCGAGGTGCGGTGGGCGATCGATCTGACCAGCCCCTTGGCCGCGCTGCTGATCACGGTCCTGCTGAGCGCCGGTGAGTCGGTGGTGTATGTGCCCGGCCGCGTGGTGGCGACCATGACCGGTGTCTTCCGCGGTGAGGGCAAAACCGACGCCAAGGATGCCCGTGTCATCGCCGAGACCGCCCGTATGCGTTCGGACTTGCAGCCGGTGACCGCGCCCGATGAGCTGGTCGCCGAACTGACCCAGCTGTCGAGCTACCGCAGCGACCTCATGAGCGACTGGGTGCGCGGGGTCAACCAGCTGCGCGCCATGCTCGCCTCGATCTTCCCGGCGCTGGAGGCCGCGTTCGACTACTCGACGCGTTCGCCGCTGATCCTGGTTGCCGGACTGTGCACCCCGGCCGAGATCCGCGACGCCGGAATCGACGGCGTGACAACGCATCTCACCGAGAACGGCGCATGGCCCAAAGGCGTAGACGCCATGGCCGCGCAGGCAATGGCCGCAGCCGGAACCCAGGACATCGCCGTGCCGGGCGAGGCCACCACCGCCACGCTGATCAAGCGGCTGGCGGCCAAACTGCTCGACCTCGACCGCGAGATCAAAGACCTCGACAAGCAGATAACCGCCCGCTTCCGCGAACACCCCCAAGCGGCGATCATCGAATCGCTGCCCGGCATGGGCCCGCACCTGGGCACCGAGTTCCTCGTGAGTACCGGCGGCAACGCCGTGGCCGAGTTCGCCACCCCAGGCCGGCTGGCCTCCTACGCCGGACTCGTGCCCGTGCCGCGTGACTCCGGCCGGATCAGCGGCAACCTGCACCGACCCAAACGCTACAACCGGCGTCTGCGGCGCGTGTTCTTCATGGCCGCCCTGTCCTCGATCAAAACCGAGGGCCCTTCCAGAACGTTCTACCAGCGCAAACGCACCGAACGACTCATCCATACCCAAGCCCTTCTAGCGTTGGCCCGGCGCCTGGTCGACGTGCTGTGGGCACTGCTGCGCGACAACCGCCCCTTCGACACCCAGCCCCCGAGCATCAACGGAATCCGAGCTGCGGCTTGACATGGTCATTGAGATTCC
>NZ_VUOT01000089.1:0-1511 GCF_009829295.1 Nocardia sp. CY15 | reverse complement strand
CGTTGATCCGGGCGATCACCCGGGTGGCCAGCAGCGAGTTGCCGCCCAACGCGAAGAAATCGTCATCCAAACCGACCCGGTCGGCGCCGAGCAGCCCGGCGAACACCTCGGCGACGGCCTGCTGGACGGGGGAACTCGGCGCCCGGAACACCGCACCGGAGCTGAACTGTGGGGCGGGCAGCGCTTTACGGTCCAGTTTCCCGTTCGGGGTCAGCGGCAGCGCGTCCAGCACCACCACAGCATCCGGCACCATGTAGCCGGTCAAGAACTCCGAGACCTGCGCCCGCAACACCGACGCGTCCACACTCACCCCGGTATCGGCCACCACATACCCGATCAAACGGTCCCCGGCGTGCTCCTCGGAGCGAACCAGCACCACCGCCTGACCGACCCCCGGACACCGCAGCAGCGCCGCCTCGATCTCCCCCAACTCGATCCGGAACCCCCGCAACTGCACCTGCTGATCACCACGCCCGGCGTACTCCAGGGTGGCCTGACCACCGAAACCGACCCACCGGCCGATATCGCCGCTGCGATACATCCGCGAACCCGGCGCACCGAACGGATCGGCCACGAACCGTGTCGCGGTCAACCCCGGCCTGCCCAGATAGCCACGCGAGAGCTGCCCACCCGCGACGTGAATCTCACCGGCCACACCGACCGGTGCGGGATGGAGCCGGTCATCGATCACGTAGGCGTCCAAACCGGGCAGCGCGCGCCCGATCACACTGGCCTGGTTGTCGACCATCTGCTCATCCAGCGACAGGAACGACACATGCACCGTGGTCTCGGTGATGCCGTACATGTTCACCAGCCATGGCGCATCGACCGGATGACGGTCGTACCAGCGCTGCAACTGACGCAGATCCAATGCCTCGCCGCCGAAGACGACATAGCGAAGCGCGAACTTGCCCTGGTCGCTCGGGTGCGCGGCCCGGTCGGCCTCGGCGAGCTGGTAGAACGCCGAGGGGGTCTGGTTGAGCACGGTGACCTGTTCCCGGATCAGCAGCTCACGGAACTGCTCGGGCGACCGCGAGGTCAGGTAGTCGACCACTACGACGGTGCCGCCGTTGGCCAGCGCGCACCACAGCTCCCACACCGAGAAGTCGAACGCGTAGGAGTGGAACAACGTCCACACGTCGGTCTCGTCGAACTCGAACAGCGACTGGGTGTTGGCGAACAACTCCACCACATTGCGATGCGCCACCCCGACCCCCTTGGGCACACCGGTGGAACCGGAGGTGTAGATGACATACGCCAGGTGGTCGGGGCGCAGCCGCGCCACTCGCTCGTGGTTGCGGACCCGCGCGTCGTCGTAGCCGCTGGTCTCCTCGAGCAGGATCACCGGAATATCGCCGACCGGCAGCACTTCTTGCTCCTGCTCGGTGGTCAGGATGCATACCGGTGCGGCGTCCTCGAGCATGAACTCCAACCGTTGCACCGGATAGGTGGTATCGATCGGCAGATACGCCGCCCCCGCGGTCAGCACACCCAGCAAAGCCACCGGCAAT
>NZ_VUOT01000088.1:0-1594 GCF_009829295.1 Nocardia sp. CY15 | reverse complement strand
AGTGAGCGTCTGGGAACTTCGGTTGTGTGTCTCGGTTGTGAAGTTCTGATTGCGGTTGATCGCGCATTGCGGCAACGTCGGGCTGCTCGCGGCCCGATCTGGTGGTGAATTCCGGTACCACAAGCTCGGCTTCAGGGGGACTCGATCGCGACGTAGGTACCGAAGTTGTCTACCTCGCAGGCAGGTATTCCCGCTGAAGTCAGGATGGTGACGATCGCGGTGTACATGGCTTTTTCGATCACCTCGCGATGAGCGAGATGAAATTTGGTCTCATCATCCGGAAACCGGCCCTCCGTCAACGCTTGCCTGAGAGACGCCCAAGCAGCATCATCGGGCTCGGTACCGGGATCGAACCCCATTGCGGCTCGATTTGCTCGCGGGTCAGGCCCCCAATGCACTGACACACCCCCACCCTCGGTTGTGGGAAGCTTGTCGATCGCGACGTTCGCTCCCACCCGCTCGCGGGTATGAATCCCGGCAGGCAACCCTGCCAGACGCAGCTCGGCAACGACCTTCTCGGCCAATACTTGCCGTTGGGCCATTATCTCGGCGGATACCAGGTGGGATTCCCAACCAGTGGAGTCGACCATCCGCCCATGATCACACCTTCCCACGCGCCGTGATGCTCCGTCCCCCGTGCTGCGGGCAAAAATGCACGGCTGCGCAGACCACCGGTGACCATCGCCTCTGTAGCTTCTCGATCACACAAGCGGCGTCGAGATCCGCGACTCGACTACGACCGAGCGCTGACGGCAGCCGAGATCCGCGGGCAGGTGATGCCGGATATCGCGAGCAGCCTCAACCGGTCATGTGCGGGTGAGTCGGCGTGACATGGTCATGATGGTGGCGATGTAGACCATGGCTTCGTGGTGCTCGGGTCGGGTTTCGTAGTCGCGGACGCAGCGGCGGTGTTTGCTGATCCAGGCCAGCGTTCGTTCCACGACCCAACGGCGCGGCAGCACGACGAAGCCGGGATCGGTGCGTTTGACGATTGTCACGGCCAGGTTCAGGACCTGGTGCGCCCAGCGCACCAGCCTGCCCGCGTAGCCGGCATCCGCCCAGGTCGGTGTGATGGTGGAGAACCGCTCCCGCAGCCTCGCCAGCAGCGGCACCGCGCCGTCGCGGTCCTGGGTGCTGGCGGCGGTGACCACGACCGCCAGCAGTAGACCCATGGTGTCGGTGGCGATATGGCGTTTGCGGCCGCCGACTTTCTTGCCGTTGTCCCATCCGCGGGATGCTGCGGGCACGGTGTCGGCGGCCCGCACGGATTGGGAGTCGATGATCGCCGCTGTCGGGGTGGACTTGCGGCCTGCACGTACCCGGATCCGATCACGCAGAACGTCGGTGATCCGTTGCCATACACCGGCTTTAGTCCAGCGGCAGAAGATGTCGTAGACCGTCATCGGGGGTGGGAAGTCGGTGGGCAGCGCCCGCCAGGCGATGCCGCCGCGCACCAGGTAGAAGATCGCGTCCAGGACCAGGCGGCGTGGATGTTTCTCACCGCGACCGCCCTTGCCGCCGGTGTTACCCGGTGGCGGCAGCAGCGGTTGCAGCAGCGCCCACTGCTCGTCACTGCACGAGGACGGATACACCG
>NZ_VUOT01000087.1:0-1695 GCF_009829295.1 Nocardia sp. CY15 | reverse complement strand
TGAGTTCCTAACGGATGTCAACTCAGTAGAGTCTTCTCGCTGCTGCGTTGTGTGGCTCGGTGCGTCGTGAGGTCGAAGCACCCGCTCGGCCGGTCGTGCGTCGCGTGACCCGGATTTCGGCAGGGACGGTGTATCGCTGGGCGATGATGGCACGACCCTCCTCGGGGGTGACCGGGCTGCCGTCAACATCCTGGAGGACATAGTGTTCGCCGCGGCGCCAGCACCCGGCGATGCGGGTGAGCAGGGTCGTGGCGAGGTGACAGACGGCCGAGTTGTGGTGCTTGCCGGACTCGGTCATGAGCCGGTGGTACTTCGCTGCCAGTGACGGGTCGCTTCGGCGGGCCTGCTCGGCGGCCATGAACAATGCCTCACGGAGGCAGGCGTCCCCGGATTTCGTTGGCCCACCATGCTTTCCGCTCAATCCCGACGAGTCGAGTTTGGGCACCAGGCCGCTGAACGAGCGGATCGCCGCCAGCGAGGCGAATCGGCTGGGATCACCTAGCCGGCCGACGATTTGTGCCCCCAGGATCGGTCCGACGCCGGGTGTCGAACAGACGATGCCCGCGGGGTCGGCTTTGTCCAGCAACGCTGCGATGCGGACCTCGATGTCGGCGATCTCGTCGGTGAGCTTCAGTGCCAGCCGGGCCTCGATAGCGATGTCGTCGCCGAGATCAGGGAAGTCCAGTTCGCCGGCCCATAGTTCGAGTGTCTCGCGGGCCGCAGCGATGAGTTCGTCGGCCTTGTTCTCGCGCCAGCTGCCGCGGGAGTATCGGATCAAGAACCGTGACAGCCGGGCCCGACCGAGCCTGACGACCAGGTGTGGATCGGCATAGTGCGCCAGAAACCGCAGCGGAGTCTTGTTCGCCAGGTCCGCGCCGAGTGCGCCGTGCCAGCCCGGACCGAGGATCTCCAGCAACGCGTCCAACCGTGCCAGGATGCTGGTGCGGCGTTTGACCAGGTTCGAACGCAGTTTCACCGCCCTGCGCAGCGCGTCACCAGGCCCGAGCCCGGCCGTGGTGTGCAGGCCCTCGGGATGCAGAAGCGGTATCCGGGCAAGGACTTTTGAGTCCAGCCGGTCGGACTTGGTGTGTTTGCTGTAGTAGGCGCGTAGATCGGCTGACTGCTCAGGCGGAACCAACACCACGACCGCGCCCCGGCGCCGGAACCACGCCGCCAACGGCACCCAGGCATTACGGGTCGGCTCCATGATCACCGTGACCGACGACGGATCGGTTCCCGCTGGGAGCATCGACCACAACCGATCCAGGTCGGCGGTCGTGGTCCGGAACTTGCGTCCGGACCACACGAATCTGCCCTGTTCGTCGGCCAGACTGGCCTGATGCGCCGCACGACAGGCGACATCGATACCCAACCATGTTCCCAACGACTCGACCCCATTTCTCTCGGTGGTTTTCCGGAGTCCGGCGTGAACACCCCGCCGCGGGTTCGATGCCGTACCAGACATTCACCAACAGGGATCGTGGCGACGGGGGTGATGCTGACCGTCGCCGCGTCGCCGGGTTCCTAACAGGACGCACCTCACCCGGCGGTGCCCCTGCAAGCCCCACGATCAACAGGCAAGGGGCACAACCCCGATCGGTGAACCAGTGGTGGCATGCAGGCGCCGGAGACCCGAATTCTCACCCCGGCCGGCCGTGCCGGGCGAGGGCTTCGAGCCCGTCACCGAGTTTGAAT
>NZ_VUOT01000086.1:0-1776 GCF_009829295.1 Nocardia sp. CY15 | reverse complement strand
CAGGTGCTGGATTGGAGTGACGCGCCGGTGGCGAAGTGGTTCGTCGGCGGCAAGCTCAACGTCGCCTACAACTGCGTGGACCGCCACGTCCTCGACGGCCACGGCGACCAGGTCGCCATCCACTGGGAAGGCGAACCCGGCGACTCCCGCGCCATCACCTACCGCGAACTGCTCGACGACGTCTGCCGGGCCGCGAACGCACTGACCGACCTCGGCCTCGTCGCCGGAGACCGCGTCGCGATCTACATGCCGATGGTCCCCGAAGCCATCATCGCCATGCTCGCCTGCGCCCGCCTCGGCCTCACCCACTCGGTCGTCTTCGCCGGCTTCTCCCCCACCGCCCTACGCCAACGCGTCGACGACGCGCAAGCCCGGCTGGTGATCACCACCGACGGACAGTGGCGCCGCGGCAAAGCCGCCCCCTTGAAACAAGCCGTCGACCAAGCCCTCCACGCACACAGCACCACCCCCGGCAGCGTCGAGCACGTGCTGGTGGTGCGCCGCACCGGCATCGAAGTCCCCTGGACCGACAACCGCGACCTGTGGTGGCACGACACCGTCACCACCGCATCCCCCACCCACCAACCACAACCCTTCGACGCCGAACACCCCCTGTTCATCCTCTACACCTCCGGCACCACCGGAAAACCCAAAGGCATCCTCCACACCACCGGCGGCTACCTCACCCAAACCGCCTACACCCACCACACCGTCTTCGACCACAAACCCGGCCAAGACACCTACTGGTGCACCGCCGACATCGGCTGGGTCACCGGCCACAGCTACATCGTCTACGGCCCCCTCACCAACCGCAGCACCCAAATCGTCTACGAAGGCACCCCCAACCACCCCGACGAACACCGCCACTTCCACCTCATCGAAAAATACGGCGTCACCATCTACTACACCGCCCCCACCCTCATCCGCACCTTCATGAAATGGGGCCGCGACATCCCCGACGCCCACGACCTGTCCACACTACGGCTACTCGGCTCCGTCGGCGAACCCATCAACCCCGAAGCCTGGCGCTGGTACCGCCAAGTCATCGGCGCCGACCGCACCCCCATCGTCGACACCTGGTGGCAGACCGAGACCGGCGCCATCATGATCTCCCCCCTACCCGGCGTCACCACCACCAAACCCGGCGCCGCCATGACCCCACTACCCGGCATCAGCGCCCAAGTCGTCGACGAAGAAGCCAAACCCGTCCACCGCGGAGAAACCGAAGCCAACGGCTACCTCGTCCTCGACCAACCCTGGCCGTCGATGCTGCGCGGCATCTGGGGCGACATGCAACGCTTCCGGGAAACCTACTGGCAACGCTTCGCCGCACAAGGCTGGTACTTCGCCGGCGACGGCGCCAAACTCGACACCGACGGCGACCTCTGGATCCTCGGCCGCGTCGACGACGTCATGAACATCTCCGGCCACCGCATCTCCACCGCCGAAGTCGAATCCGCCCTCGTCGCACACCACACCGTCGCCGAAGCCGCCGTCGTCGGCGCCACCGACCCCACCACCGGCCAAGGCATCGTCGCCTTCGTCATCCTCACAGCCCAAGCCCACAACACCGGAACCACACTCATCGACGACCTCAAAACCGAAGTCGCCCGCCACATCAGCCCCATCGCCCGACCCCGCGAAATCCACATCGTCCCCGAACTCCCCAAAACCCGCAGCGGCAAAATCATGCGCCGCCTCCTGCGAGACGTCGCCGAAGGACGCGAACTCGGCGACACCTCCACCCTCGTCGACCCGAGCGTCTTCGAAGCGATC
>NZ_VUOT01000085.1:0-1890 GCF_009829295.1 Nocardia sp. CY15 | reverse complement strand
CAGCTTGACATAGGAGATTCACGAAGACCTCCGGCAGGTGAATGCGTTCCTAGACAGCTCGCACTTCACCCGGAGGTCTTCGCCATGTCAGCCCGACACGCCGCTACCAACGTCCGTGGTCAGTACACCTAGCTAGGAGCGGAACCGGCTGGTGAGCAGTAAGGCGGTACGCAGGCCACGCCGGGGAAACGCGTCGGCTCCGGTCGCAGGGCGGGCGCCGAACTTTCGTTCCGAGGCGGTCTCCGGCGCGTCGTCGGAGGTCGCGGTCAGCAAGCTGTCCGGGAGAGCCAGCTTGTGGATGGTGCGCAGCGTCAGCAGGTACTGCCGCAGCAGCGGCCCGGTGGTGTAGGGCAGGTCGTACTTGTCGCATATGGCGCGCACGCGCACAGCTATCTCGGCGTACCGGTTGCTGGGCAGGTCCGGAAACAAATGGTGCTCGATCTGGTGGCACAGATTCCCGCTCATGAACGCCAGGACCGGTCCGGCATCGAAGTTCGCGCTGCCGAGCATCTGCCGCAGATACCACTGCGCCTTCGTCTCGTTCTCCACCGCGGCGGTGGTGAATTTCTCCGCGCCGTCCGGGAAATGACCGCAGAAGATCACCAGGTACGCCCAGAGATTCCGCAGCACATTGGCGGCGGTGTTCGCGGCGAGCGTGCGACGCCAGCGCCGCCCGCTCAGCGCGGGAAACAGCACGTAGTCCTTGGCGACCTGCCGCGCGACCTTCCGGATCAGCGCTCTGGTCTGTGCGGCCTTCTCCGCCGGGACAGGCGTGCGGTCGCGCTCGGAGTACAGGTCGTGCAGGGCGATGCCCCATTCGAACGTCATCGCCAGGAACAGGTTCTGCAACGGCTGCAGCAGCAAGCGCGGCCGCCACCCCTGATCGCGGGTCACCCGCATCACGCCGAAGCCGATATCGTCATCGATGCCGATGACATTGGTGTACACGTGATGGCGGTAGTTGTGCGAATAGCGCCATTGCGATGACAGACCCGCCATATCCCATTCCCATGTCGTGGAATGAATTTCCGGGTCGTTCATCCAATCCCATTGGCCGTGGCACACGTTGTGGCCGATTTCCATGTTCTCGATGCTTTTCGCCGCCGCCAGCGCCGTCGTCCCCACTATCCAGCCGGGTTTCGCGGGGGCGCAGGCGATCACGAGCCGTGACGTGGCTTCCAGTATTCGCTGGAAAGCGATGGTGCGGCGGATGTAAGCGGCATCCCGAGCGCCGCGTCGATCCAAGATGTCGCGGCGAATCGCGTCGAATTCCCGCCCCATCGCTTCGACATCCGCATCGCTCAAATGCGCGTAGGCCGCGACCTGCGTGATTGCCATTGGTGATTCTCCTCGAGTCTCTTGGGATCACTTGCCGCGACGAAGAGCCGGTCTCTGGGATGATCGAGGTCGGAGTCAGCGGGTGAACGCCTGCTTCACCTTGCGCCCGGCCAGTGCGATGGCGCCGCCGGGACGCCTGCCGCCGACGTCCGTCCTACGACGGCTGTCTTCGTCCGTCTTGGCCAGCAACGTCCGTAGAGACGCCCTGCTCGCCTGGACTTGGTGCGCGATTTTGTCCCTGATGGTCATCGAAAAGTTCCCGTCTCCCGGTCGCGCGGGCTCGGCACGGACTCTTCGATCGGCCGACAGCGGATGCATGAACCGGTTGTACCCAGTCTAGGGCCGTCCACAACGTACGTCTACACCGTAGAAGTACGTTGATGACAGCACGGTGTCGTCACCCTCGACCGGGCTGGAGCAGCGCTGCGGTGAGGCCGGTGAGCAGGATGTCGAGGCCGCGTTCGAGTTCGGCTTCGCCGTCGTAGGCGGCCAGGACGGGTGCGAGTGCGCGCAGCAGGGGGAATTCCGCGATGGGTAGGCGGTGCAGGCCGA
>NZ_VUOT01000084.1:0-1950 GCF_009829295.1 Nocardia sp. CY15 | reverse complement strand
GATGTTGCTGTCCTGGACCGCCAGCAGTATGGGGCGGTGGGCGATCCTGCCCGCGTCGCGGCCACTGCGCCCCGGTAGGTCCTCGGGTGTCATCGGGTCGCTCCCCATGTTCCGAGCGCGGCCCAGCAGCACCGTCCGCTCGACTCGCCCGTGCCGGGGCTGGCGGCGGGGGCGGGGGCGGGGGTCCAGTCCTGGGCGACCGTCAGGCCGGGGCCGAGCAGTTCCACCCCTGTCAGCATGGTCGTGACTTCGCGGGTTGCGCGGGGCCGCAGTGTCAGGTTGTGCTCGGTGTAGACGGCGGCTGCGCGGCGGGCGACATCGGTGACAGTGCCGGTACAGATGTGGGTGACCGCCACGTACCCACTCGCCAGTGCGGCGACCAGTTCCGCGATCACCTGTCCGGGTGCGTCGAGTTGCTCGAGGACCAGCGACCCGAACACCAGCGCGATCGGTTCGCCGGGGTTGAGCCCGCCTGTCGGGCCGCGTGGGTGGCCGATGGCGGCCAGGATCGCGGCAGGGTCGCTCGGATCGGCCTGCGCGAACCGGGATTCGGTCTCGAGCAGGGCGCGCCCATACGCGGACACGAGCGTGTCGTGATCGAGGTAGAGGACGTGGGCGGCTGGGTTGATCTCGCGAGCGACGTTGTGCACGTTGCGTTTGCGCGGATATCCGCATCCGATGACCACGAACTGTGAGACCCCCGCCCGCGCCAGCTCCGCTACCGCGCGCAGCAGGAACATGTGCCCGGCGTGGACGCTGGCCCGGAATCCCGGCGCGCGACGGTCCAACAGCGCGGTCATGTCGCGGTCGCAGGCAAAGTTGTCCTTGCCGGATATCTGGTCGGGGTCGTAAGGACGGTCGAGGTCGGCGGGCAGCAGAGCATCGAGGACGCGAGCGTGGGTCGGCCCCGACAGCTCGGCGTTGAGCGCGCGCTCACGCGCCCGGATCGTGTCCGGGTCCCAGGCCAGTTGGGTTGTCTGACCGCAGGTGGGGCACATCACCAGTACGTCACCACCGACTGCATCCAGTCAAGGAACCCGTCGTAGTCGACCTCGGCCGATACTTGCATCGGGCGTCCGTACGGGTTGCGGTACAGGCGCGCGTCGTGGCCGATGCGGATCCGTTCGCTGGTGAACTTCACGAACGGATAGCCGAGGGCGGCGGACAGGGTCAGTGGGTCATGCATCCAGGAGCCGTTCTTGATAGCGAACCAGCGGTGGAAATGCGTGGACAGCCATCGCGCCCACTCCGGGGCGGAATCGGCGTCCAGGGCATCGGCCAGCGCCCAGTCCTCGGTCACCCGGATCGCGGGATGGTTGGTGTGCTCCGACATCACCAATCTGGGGCGGGGCAGTACTCGCAGGGCGAGGCCGGCTGAACTCATGTCGGTGTGGAAGTTGTGCGAGGCGCGTTCGAGGTCGCGGTAGTGGTCGAGCCATCCGCCCATCTGGGTGACGATCAACTGCTCGGCGTACTCCGGTGCGGCGGTGAGCAGGGCGGCCAGCTCGGCCATCGGACCGCATCCCACCCACCGCACCGGACCGTCAGCCGAGGCGATCATGTCGGTGAGGACATCGATCATCGCGTGGTGACGGTCCTCGCGTTCCTCGGGTGTGGGGCGTATGTAGTCGGGGATCTGTTGGCCGGGATCGGGCAGGAACCGGCGCTTGCCGCCGAGGTCGATACCTTCGATGACCGGTACCTCGCTGCGGTCGAGCCAGTCCAGTACGCGGCGGGCGAACTGTGCGCGCAGGCCGCCGACCTCATCCGCGGTGACGACCACCAGCTGGCTCGGCGGCACCAGCCGCGCCGCGATCACCAAGGCCACGAAATCGTCCGGGTCATAGGCGATGTCGGTCGCGACAGCATCACGAGGCCACCGGTCGCGGGTTCGGGTTGGACGGTCCACAGGTCGGTCGAGGGGACATGGTCGGGCATGGTCGGTTCTCC
>NZ_VUOT01000009.1:0-209628 GCF_009829295.1 Nocardia sp. CY15 | reverse complement strand
GTTACGGCGGCCATAGCGGTAGGGAAACGCCCGGTCCCATTCCGAACCCGGAAGCTAAGCCTGCCAGCGCCGATGGTACTGCACTCGACAGGGTGTGGGAGAGTAGGACACCGCCGGAACATCCTTCACGAAAGGCCCTCAACACTGTTGAGGGCCTTTCGTCGTTTCTAGGTAAGAAACGCAATTGATGGGCTGATCGCATCCGTCGTGCGGCGCTCGCCTACAGTGCTTGGGTGCGCCTAGTGATTGCTCGCTGTCAGGTCGACTACGTGGGGCGACTCACCGCCCATCTCCCGATGGCCCGCAGGCTACTGCTGATGAAAGCGGACGGCTCGGTGCTCGTGCACTCCGACGGCGGCTCGTACAAGCCGCTGAACTGGATGAGCCCGCCGTGCTGGTTGGAGGAACGCAACGGCGACTCGCAGCTCCCCGACGGAGCGAAGGGGCTGTGGGTCGTCACCAACAAGGCCGGCGAAGAACTCCGCATCACCATCGAGGACATCGAGCACGACTCCTCTCACGAGCTGGGCGTCGACCCGGGGCTGGTGAAAGACGGAGTGGAGGCCCATCTGCAAGAGCTGCTCGCCGAGCACGTGCACACGCTCGGCGCGGGCTATACACTCATCCGCCGCGAGTACATGACCGCGATCGGGCCCGTCGACCTGCTGTGCCGGGACGCCACGGGAGCGACGGTGGCGGTGGAGATCAAGCGGCGCGGCGAGATCGACGGCGTCGAACAGCTCACGCGCTACCTCGAGTTGCTGAACCGGGATCCGCTGCTGGCCCCGGTCGCGGGGGTGTTCGCCGCCCAGCAGATCAAGCCGCAGGCTCGTACGCTCGCCGAGGATCGCGGCATCCGCTGCCTGACACTGGATTACGACGCCCTACGTGGCACGGAGAGCAACGAATTCCGCTTGTTCTGACCATCGGGGCCATGCGTGCCGCGCAGGGGCGAGTAATAGGCTTGTCGAATGCCCCGCCGTAAGCCGCGTACGGGTCGGCCCGCTGATCGCTCACGAGCGGGTGGCTACCCGCTCACGGACGTCTTCGGCCGGACCGATTCCGGACCGCATGGTGACGAGACGTATGTGGTTCGCGCCATCCCGGGCAGCCGCGCGGTCAAGACCTACCGCTGCCCCGGCTGTGACCACGAGATCCCGCCCGGGATTCCCCACATCGTCGCCTGGCCCGCTTACGGAGGAGAGGACGACCGCAGGCACTGGCACAGCGGATGCTGGAACGGCCGCCACACCCGCAGAATCACGCGTCGGTGGTCCTGACCTACGCGGTCGCGTCATCGGGCGTAGTTGGATGCCCCTGCAAGGCCTCTAGGGGCCGGACGTCTACGTTGGATCTTCTACGCAGTAGGCGTCTTCAGGGCCAGAATTAAGGAAGGCCGCCCTGATGGGGCGGCCTTCGGTGAATCGGTTCAGGTATTGCTCGCAGTCGCCGTGGGGCCCGACGTCAGTTGCTGATGTCGGCGCTCTCGCGCTCGTCCGAGTCGATGTCCTCGTCATCGGTGGCGACCTCGGGGATCGCCTTCTGGCGCGAACCGGCGACGGACTTGGTGTTGCCGCCGATCGACTTGCGCTGATCGGGAACCCCGTCGAGCAATTCGCTTTCCCGGTTGACCGCGGCGAGCATCGCGGGCACCGAGTCGAGCTGACCGCGGATACCGAGCAGTTGGGCGAGCACGCGGCCGCGCAGCACGCGCATCTCCTCGGCCAGTTCCTTCGCGTGCGCGATCTTGCGCTCGGAGGTCTGGGTGGCGGAGGTGATGAGGCGGTTGGCCTCGTCGGTCGCGTCCTTGATCCGCTGGGCGGCTTCGGCGCGGCTGGTGGCTTCCAGCTCTTCCATGGCGCGGGTGAGCTTGGTGCGACGCTCGGCCATGGTGGCCTCGAAGTCCTGCTGGGTGGCCTTGCGCTTCGCGTCGGCTTCCTTCGCGATGCGGTCGGCCTCGGCCTGGGCGGCCTCGATGATCTTGGCGGACTCGGTGCGTGCGTTCGCGAGGGTCTGCTCGAATTCGATCTCGAGCGCCTCGCGCTTCTCCTTGGTCTCCGCGAGCAGCGACTCGTACTTGCCACGCATCTCGGTGGCCTGCTGCTCGGCGATCGACACCATCTCCGCTGCCTCGGCCTGAGCCAGGGCACGGACCTCGGACGCCTCGTCGGAGGCGAGCCGGAGCATGCGGGAAATGCGGTCGGACATGCCTTCCGCGGTGGTCGGCGGCACCGAGAGTCGGTCGACCTCCTTACGGAGTTCGTCGATCTCGTCGCGCGCGTCTTCCAGCTGACTGGCGAGGTTACGTGCTTGTGCCGCAGCGGCATCGCGGTCGGTGGCGGTGACTCTCAGTTCCGCGTCGAAGCGGTCGAAGTAATTACGCACCTCGTCTTGCGCATAACCCTTGCGCACAACGGTGAAGGGCAGTGCAACGAAGCGATTGCGATCGGACTCGGGTGACGACATGGCACACAAACTACAGCCTGAAGACAGCCGATGGTGACTCGACTGCGAATGTCATTCCAACGAGTTTTCCCGACTTGACGTCGATACTAGTGCGTAACATGAGCGCTCGGTTCGACCAACTCGATCAGCACACCTCCAGCATCCTTCGGGTGGATGAAATTGATGCGGGAATCCGCCGTTCCATGCCGTGGAGCCTCGTACAGCAAACGCAGACCCTTGGCGCGCAGGTACGCGGAGACGGCCTCGATGTCGGTCACCCGGTAGGCCAGTTGCTGCAAGCCGGGACCGCTGCGGTCGATGAACTTCGCGATGGTCGACTCCGCGTCGAGCGGGGCCAGCAACTGCAGGGCTGTGGCGCGATCCGGTGCGCCGGGCAGCGACAGCATCGCCTCGTGCACGCCTTGTGCCTCGTTGACCTCGCGGTGGGTCTCGACCATGCCCAGGTTCTCGGCGTACCAGGCCACCGCCGCGTCCAGGTCCGGCACCGCGATGCCGACATGGTCGACCGCGGTCACGTAGTCCGCGGGGATGAAAGGTGACTGTTCGATAACATTGCTCACCATTCGAAAGTAGCGCGACCTGGCACGGGGTGCGCGGGCCGCACCCGCTACCGTTGAGTAGAACACCTGCTCTCGCGCTGCCCCTGGCTGCCCTCGGCGTCGGCGCGGGCAGGTCCGATCTACGAATGCGAGGCTCGTCGTGACCACTTCCGTGATCGTTTCCGGTGCGCGAACCCCGGTCGGCAGGCTGCTCGGAGGTCTGAAGGACTTCAGCGGCTCCGATCTGGGCGGGTTCGCCATCAAGGCGGCGCTGGAGAAGGGCGGTGTCGCGCCCGACCAGGTCGAGTACGTGATCATGGGCCAGGTGCTCACCGCGGGCGCGGGGCAGATCCCGGCCCGTCAGGCGGCGGTCGCCGCGGGTATCCCGATGGACGTGCCCGCGTTGACGCTGAACAAGGTCTGCCTGTCCGGCATCAACGCGATCGCCCTCGCCGACCAGCTGATCCGGGCGGGCGAGTACGAGATCGTCGTCGCGGGCGGTCAGGAATCCATGAGCCAGGCGCCGCACCTGCTCGAGAAGAGCAGGGAAGGCTTCAAGTACGGCGATGTGACCTTGCGTGATCACATGGCCTACGACGGTCTGCACGACATCTTCACCGATCAGCCGATGGGCGCGCTCACCGAGCAGCGCAACGAGACCGACCGGGTCAGCCGGGAGGACCAGGACGCGTTCGCGGCGGCTTCGCACCAGCGTGCGGCGGCGGCGTGGAAGAACGGCGTTTTCGACGACGAAGTGGTCCCGGTCGCGGTGCCGCAGCGCAAGGGCGATCCGGTGCTGGTGAGCACCGATGAGGGGATTCGCGCCGACACCACGGCGGAGTCGCTGGCCAAGCTGCGGCCCGCGTTCCGCAAGGACGGCACGATCACCGCGGGCACCGCCTCGCAGATCTCCGACGGCGCCGCCGCGGTCGTGGTGATGAGCAAGGCGAAGGCGCAGGCGCTGGGTCTGAGCTGGATCGCCGAGATCGGCGCCGCCGGTGTGGTCGCCGGTCCGGACTCCACACTGCAGGACCAGCCCGCCAACGCGATCGCCAAAGCCTGCGCGCGCGAGGGTATCTCGCCCGCCGACTTGGACCTGGTGGAGATCAACGAGGCGTTCGCCGCGGTCGGCGTCGCGTCCACCCGCAAGTTGGGCATCGACCCGGAAAAGGTGAATGTCAACGGCGGCGCCATCGCCATCGGCCACCCGCTGGGCATGTCCGGTGCGCGCATCCTGCTGCACCTGGCCCTGGAACTGAAGCGCCGCGGCGGCGGCGTGGGCGCTGCCGCGCTCTGCGGTGGCGGCGGCCAGGGCGACGCGCTGATCGTCCGAGTCTGACCGTAGGCGGGCGACACCCGCACCGAACACCGACCGATGGCCGTCTCGAGTGGGCGGCCATCGGTCGTTCCCGACGCCCCTGCGCCTGCCCGGACGAACACGCGACGACGTCGGCGTGGCCGCCGTGCCACCGGCGTTCGGCCGCGACGGTGATCTCGCGTGCTCTCGGTCTGTGGCGTTGTAGCTCGCGTGACCACTTCGGCGCAACACCCGGTTCGAGCGAAGCGAGACCGAGCATCGCTCCGTTCGCGGCGAGCCACCACGGGGGCGCGAGCACGCCGCGCCGCAGGCGCGGCAATTAGACACAGCTCACTACGACAGGTTGTAGTGCATCCGGCACAATGGGGCGCATGGGCAATGTCTTCGACCTGAGCACGGTGGCCAAGCGGTTTCGTTTCATCGCGGTGCTCGAGGCGATCTCGTGGGTTCTGCTGATCATCGGCATGGTGTTCAAGCGGATTCCCGAACCGGTGATGTGGCCGGTCAAGGTGTTCGGCATGACGCACGGCATCGTGT
Organism: Nocardia sp. CY15; assembly: GCF_009829295.1. Classification (NCBI taxonomy): domain Bacteria; kingdom Bacillati; phylum Actinomycetota; class Actinomycetes; order Mycobacteriales; family Nocardiaceae; genus Nocardia; species Nocardia sp. CY15. The sequence goes on along the minus strand of NZ_VUOT01000009.1, from coordinate 204,768 downwards.
TCGTGCTGTTCGTGATCAGCGCGATCGTGGCGGCGCGCGAGCTGGGCTGGAACGCCAAGACCACCGGTCTCGCGCTGCTGTCCAGCCTGCCGCCGTTCTGCACGGTGCTGTTCGAGATCTGGGCGGTGCGCACGGGGCAGCTGGGTGAGCTGAGCAACGCCGATTCGGCCGAGTCCGGGGCGCCCGCATCCGCTACGTCGTGACAAACTGGAAGTCGTGAATCGACCAGCCGCACGCCGTCCTTCGCCCGCTGTCGCCGCCGCCATGTCCGGGGCGGTCGATCTGTCCAGTCTGAAGCAGCCCGCCGGGAGTGCCGGCGGTGCGGCCGGTGGCGATCATGCGGTGTCGGAGGCCGAGTTCGAGACCAAGGTGCTGCGTCGTTCGATGCAGGTGCCCGTGGTGGTGGTGCTGTACTCGCAGCGCAGCCCGGGCAGTATCGAATTGGTCCGGACGCTGGAGCGTCTGGTGGCCGCCGACGGCGGCGCCTGGGACCTGGCCACGGTGGAAGCCGAGGCCAATATGCGTATCGCGCAGGCGCTGCGGGTGCAGGGTATCCCGACGGTCATCGCGATCGCGGCCGGGCAGCCGCTGGCCGATTTCGAGGGCGCCCAGCCGGAGCCGCAGGTGCGGCAGTGGCTGAACGCGGTGGTAGACGCGGTGGCGGGCAAGCTCGAGGGCGGCGGGCAGCCGCAGCAGCCTGCCGAGGACCCGCGTTTCGCGGCGGCGGAGGCGGCGCTGGAGCAGGGCGATCTGGCCGGAGCCGAGGCCGCCTACCAAGCGATCATCGACGCCGAGCCGACGAATGAGGAGGCCAAGGGCGCGCTGCGGCAGCTCCGCTTCCTGGCTCGGGCCCAGGACCTTCCGGAGTCGGCCATCGCGACCGCCGACGCCGACCCGTCGAATGTCGACGCCGCGATCGATGCCGCCGACCTCGAACTGTTCCAGCAGCGGCCCGAAGCGGCATTCGACCGGCTGATCGACGTCGTCAAGCGGACCTCCGGTGACGAGCGCACCAAAGCACGCACCCGTTTGCTGGAACTGTTCGAGTTGTTCGACCAAGCCGAGCCGTTCGTCGTGGCCGCGCGCCGCAAGCTCGCCGCCGCGCTGTACTGATCGCACCGCGTGGCGCGGCCGCGAACCGGGGCGTGACGCCCGCCCCGGGCCATGCGGTCGGGTCGCCTCGAGCGGCCAGGTTCGCTAGGCGGGACGCAGCCAGACCGCGCCGTGCGGGGCCAGGGTCACCGTGGCCGAGGCGGGACGATCGTGCCACGGCTCGTCGGTCGCCGTCAGCTCGCCCAGATTGCCGAGGCCGGAGCCGCCGTAGTCCACGGCGTCGGTGTTGAGGATCTCGAGCCAGCGGCCGGCGTGCGGCAGGCCGACTCGGTACGCGTCGTGCGTCGCCCCGGAGAAGTTGTAGACGCAGGCCACCACGGAGCCGTCGGAGCCGTAGCGTAGGAACGCCAGCACGTTGTTCGTGTGGTCGTTCGCCTCGATCCAGGCGTGGCCGCCCGGGGTGGTGTCCTGGCTCCACAGGGCGGGATGGGCGCGGTAGACCGCGTTCAGGTCGCGCACCAGCGTGCTGATGCCCTGGTGCAGCGGATTGTCCCGTTCGTGCCAGTCCAGGCCGCGATCGTGCGACCACTCCCGGTACTGGCCGAAATCCTGGCCCATGAACAGCAGTTGCTTACCGGGATGGGCCCACATGTAGGCCAGCAGCGCCCGTACGCCGGCGGCTCTGGCGAAATCGTCGCCCGGCATCCTGGTCCAGAGCGTTCCTTTACCGTGCACGACCTCGTCGTGGCTGATCGGCAGCACGTAATTCTCGCTCCAGGCATACACCAGCGAGAAGGTGATCTCGTTGTGGTGCCAGGAGCGGTGCACGGGGTCGCGGCCCAGGAACCCCAGGGTGTCGTGCATCCAGCCCATGTTCCACTTCATGGTGAAGCCGAGACCGCCGACATCGGTGCCGCGGGTGACGCCGGGCCAGGTGGTCGACTCCTCGGCGATCGTCACGACGTCGGGGTGGTGCCGGTGCAGGGTCTCGTTGAGCTCCTGCAGGAAGTCGACGGCCTCCAGGTTTTCCCGGCCGCCGTGCACGTTGGGTTCCCACGAACCTTCGGTGCGGGAATAGTCCAGGTAGAGCATGGAGGCGACCGCGTCGACGCGCAGGCCGTCGATATGGAATTCCTCGATCCAGTAGCGGGCGTTGGCGACGAGGAAGTTGCGCACCTCGTGCCTGCCGAAGTCGAACACGTAGGTGCCCCAGTCGAGTTGCTCGCCGCGGCGGGGGTCTGGGTGTTCGTAGAGCGGGGTGCCGTCGAATCGGGCCAGCGCCCACTCGTCGCGCGGGAAGTGCGCGGGCACCCAGTCCAGCAGGACGCCGATGCCCGCCGCGTGCATGTGGTCGACGAAGGCGCGGAAATCGTCCGGGGAACCGAATCGAGCTGTCGGCGCGTAATAGGAGGTGACCTGGTACCCCCACGAGCCGCCGAACGGATGCTCGGCGACGGGGAGCAGTTCGATGTGGGTGTATCCGGCCGCCTGCACGTACTCGGCGAGCTGCTCGGCCATATCGCGGTACCCGAGGCCGGGCCGCCACGAACCGAGATGCACCTCGTAGACGCTCATAGGTGCGCGGGTCGGGTCGGTGGCCGCGCGCGTGTCCAGCCATGCGCGGTCATTCCACACGTGATGGCTCTCGGTGACCACCGACGCCGTCGCCGGGGGTTTCTCGGTGGCGAAAGCCAACGGGTCGGCGTGATCGACGGTTCGCCCGTCGGCGCCGTGCACGCGGTATTTGTACTTGGTACCCGGCACGACACCCGGCACGAAGACTTCCCAGATCCCGGACGACCCCAGCGCGCGCATCGGCGCGGTATTGCCGCTCCAACCGTCGAAATCGCCTATCACGGTGACGCCGCGCGCGTTGGGCGCCCACACCGCGAACGACGTGCCCGTCACGTCACCGTCGAGGGTGGCGTAGCGGCGGGGGTGGGCGCCGAGCACCTCCCACAGGCGCTCGTGACGGCCTTCGCCGATGAGGTGCAGATCGAGTTCGCCGAGCGTGGGCAGGAAGCGGTAACCGTCGGCACCGATGATCGTCTGGCCGCCGGGATAGGCCGTCACGACGCGGTAGTCCATGATCTCCGGATACGGCAGCGCCGCGGCGAAGACGCCGTGCCCCAGGGGCTCGAGCGCATGGTCGACGCCGCCGACCCGCACCGACACGGTTTCCGCGTGCGGGCGCAGGACCCGGACGGCCGTGCCGTCGGGATGGGGATGCGCGCCGAGCACGGTGTGCGGGTCGGGGTGGGTGCCTGCCGCGAGCAGCATGAGGTCGCGTCGTTTCATCGCAGCGTCCTGCGGTAGGCCAGCTCGGTGCGCGCCTGCTGTGACACCGGGGGCAAGGTGATGATGTGCGCGACGGCGTGTGCGGGGTCCAATCGCACGTAATTGGTTTGGGCCCAGTGGTATTCCTCGCCGCTGACCTCGTCGTACACCACAGGATGGTCGTGCCATTCGCGGCCGATCGCGGGCAGGTCGAGCGAGAGCATGCCCCACTCGGCGCCGAACGGGTTGAGATTCACCACGACCAGCACCGCGTCACCACTGGCGGGGTCGATCTTGGAGTAGGCGAGCAACGCGTCGTTGTCCACGTGATGGAAATGCAGGCAGCGCAACTGTTGCAACGCCGGGTGCGCCCGGCGGATCTCGTTGAGCCGGGTCAGCCACGGCTCCAGCGACTCTCCGCGCGCGAGCGCCTCGGCGAACGGACGCGGGCGCAGCTCGTACTTCTCCGAATCGAGGTACTCCTCGCTGTCCGGTCGCACCGCCTGGTGCTCGAACAGCTCGAAACCGGAGTAGACGCCCCAGGTCGGCGCGAGGGTCGCGGCCAGGACGGCGCGGATGGCGAACATTCCCGGTCCGCCGTGCTGAAGACTCTCGTGCAGGATGTCCGGGGTGTTGACGAACAGATTCGGGCGGGCCTCGTCGGCCTTCGCGGCCAGTTCGTTGCCGAACTCGGTGAGTTCCCACTTGGCCACTCGCCAGGTGAAATACGTATAGGACTGGCTGAATCCGCGCCGGGCGAGCCCGTAGAGCCGCGCCGGGCGGGTGAACGCCTCGGACAGGAAGATGACGTCCGGGTCGGTGCGCCGCACGTTCGCGATCAGCCACTCCCAGAAGTCGGCGGGCTTGGTGTGCGGGTTGTCGACACGGAAGATGTAGACGCCCAGCCCGATCCAGTGCCGAACCACGCGCAGCACTTCGGCGTAGAGACCGTCGGGATCGTTGTCGAAGTTGACCGGGTAGATGTCCTGGTACTTCTTCGGCGGGTTCTCCGCATAGGCGATGGTGCCGTCGGGCAGGGTCGTGAACCACTCGGGATGCGCCGACACCCACGGATGATCGGGCGCGCATTGCAAGGCGAGGTCGAGCGCCACCTCCAGGCCGAGTCGCCGCGCCTGCGCGACGAACTCGGCGAAATCGGCTTCGGTGCCCAACTCCGGGTGCACGGCATCGTGCCCGCCGTGCTTCGAGCCGATCGCCCACGGGGAGCCGACGTCGCCCGGCTCCGCGGTGAGCGCGTTGTTGCGGCCTTTGCGGTTGACCTCGCCGATCGGGTGGATGGGTGGCAGGTAGACCACGTCGAAGCCCATGGCGGCGATGCGCGGCAGTTCCTCGGCCGCGGTGGCGAAGGTGCCGTGCACCGGCTTGCCGGTCGCGTCGCGACCGCCGGTCGAGCGGGGGAAGAACTCGTACCAGGAGCCGTAGAGGGCGCGTTGCCGCTCGACCTGGACGGTGTGCTGCGGGCCGCGGGTGACCAGGTCACGCAACGGCGCGGCCCGCAGGATCTCGGCGACCTCCTCGGCGAAGGCCGGGGCCACCCGTGCGGGCAGTTGCTCGTCGCCGCGCAGCGCCGCCGCGACCGCGCGCAGGCGCTCGAACTGTTTTTTCGGTACGGCTTGGGCCGCGCGCTCGAACAGGCGGGCGCCCAGCTCCAGGTCGTTGGCCAGATCGGCGGCGCTCTGCCCGACGGCCAGCTTCGCCTCGATCGCCGAGCGCCAGGTCGCGATCGGGTCGCTCCAGCCTTCGATCCGGTAGGTCCACGCTCCCGGCGCGTTCGGGGTGAACGTCGCGTTGAAGACGTCGGGCTCGTAATCCGGCGTCATGCGGATGCGGGTCGGTCGCGACACACCCGGGGCGCGGACGACGAGTGTGGCGGCGACGGCCTCGTGCCCCTCCCGCCACACCACGGTGCGCACGGGAAAAACCTCGCCGACCACCGCTTTGGCGGGCCGGCCGCCGGGGATGGACGGTGCAGTGTCATCGATAGCGATGCGGCCGGTCACGGGACCAACCTACCGGTAGCCGGCCGTCCGGACCGGATCGGCGGAGTTTTCCTCCGCCGTCCCGGCTCGGCGCGGCGGCGGCTGAGCTGGGCTGATCGGTCAGCGTGCGTCGGCGGCGAGGCCGAGGCCCAGCGCGACCAGCACCGCGCCGAGCGCCCGTTCCACCCGCTGCCGGATGCCGCTGCGGCGCAGCCACGCACCCGCGTGGTCGGCGGCCAGCACCACGCCGACGCACCACGCGGTGTCGATCACCAACTGGATCAGCGCCAGGATCACCACGGTCGGCAGCACCGGCCCGCTGGACGGAAGGAACTGGGGAAGGATCGTCAACCCGAAGACGGCCGCCTTGGGGTTGGCCGCGATCGAGAGCAGCGAGGCGCGGAAGGCGGCGGCGGGCGAGCGGCCCGCCGGAAGCATCTTCGTCATCGCACTGCCGAACTCGTCGCCACCCCGTGCGCCCCGCCAGGCCTGCACGCCGAGCCAGATCAGCACCAGCGCCCCGACGATGTGCACCGCCGTGTTCATGGCCCGGTTCGCGACGAGCAGGACCGACAGCCCCGCTCCACCCGCCAAGGTCCAGCCGAGCACGCCGATCTCGTTTCCGGCTACCGCCGCCAAACCCGCGGTGCGGCCGTCACGCACGGCGCGCTGCAGGAACAGCGCGGTCGCAGGCCCGGGTAGCGCGGCGAGGAGCAGGCAGGCGAGCAGGAATTGCGGCAGAACATCGACCCAGTGCGGCATCCGCCGATGCTGTCACCTCTACGCGGCTCCGGCTACGGATTTCCCGGTCCGCGAGGGGGCCGAGAGGTGCCCAGGAGGCCACGACCAGGAATCCATGGCAGTGGCCGCCCGGGCGCTCACCTGACACTCCGGATGCGCGAAGAGCGCGGCGCTTACGGCAGAACCACGCACCCGACGCCGAGGTTGATCCCGTTGTCCACGTTCATCACCGGTGAAGTCCAAGCGGGACCGGCGGCGCCCTGTGTAGCCGAGATGGTGTGCGGCCCGGTCGCGTCAGGTACCCACGTGGTGGTGGCCTGGTTGCCGACCACCGGTGCGGGATTCGGCGTGAAGCTTCCGCCCGCGCTGTCGACGAACTGGACGGCGTCGGACGAAGGAACGTTGTCCACCGTGGCCGTCACCCGGTATTGGCAGTTGGTTCCGTAGTTTCCGAACCCGAGACTCATTCCTTGGGCCGTTGCCGTCGCCGTTGTGACCGCGGCCCCGGCGGCGGGTGCGACGAGAACGAGAGCCGCCGTGCAAGCTACGAACCCCGTCATCGCCGATCCGGCGCGCGACCAGCGCCGATCGCGGGCGCGATTTGGGTGTGCTTTCATCCACATCTCGATCACTCCCGTACTGATTCGGTTGGTGCGGCCGGTTGGTCCGCACAGCTTGTGGGTTTGCCCCGCGTTCGGGAGTTCACAAGGAAACGGGGGTCTCGATCGGGTAGCGGGCCAGGGGGCTCGGTGCGCGTGATGTGTTCGTTCTGTGACGGTAGAGGGCGTTACGCGAGTGCGCGCGCAGGGTGCGCGCCACCGAGCCACGTCACGAAAGACGCAGGTCGGAAGGTTGTTCCGGCTCGTAGGCGCGCACGGCGCGAGCGGTGGGCTCCGTGTAGTTTCTACCCAATGAAGGCATTGCGTCGTTTCACCGTCCGTGCCCATCTGCCCGAGCGCCTGGCGGCCCTGGGCGAGCTCGCCACGAATCTGCGCTGGTCGTGGCACCCGCCGACACAGGACCTGTTCGCCGCGCTCGATCCGCGGCGGTGGCAGGAGATGGGCCACGATCCGGTCCGGATGCTCGGCGAGGTACCCGCGGCGCGGCTGGACGAGCTGGCCGCCGACCCCGCCTATGTCGCCCGCGTCGACGCCGCGGCGGCGGATCTGCGGGAATACCTCGCGGCGCCGGGCTGGTTCCAGCGCCGGGCAGGTGAGGAGGGCGTGCGGGGCATCGCCTACTTCTCGATGGAGTTCGGCGTCACCGAGGTGTTGCCGAACTATTCGGGTGGTCTGGGCATCCTGGCCGGCGACCACCTCAAGGCCGCTTCCGACCTGGGTCTGCCGCTGATCGGCGTGGGCCTTCTCTACCGCTCGGGCTACTTCCGGCAGTCCCTGACGGCGGACGGCTGGCAGGCCGAGCACTACCCGGCGCTGGACCCGCAGGGCTTGCCGCTGCGGGCGCTCACCTCGGACGGGTCGCCGGTGCTCATCCACGTGGCGATGCCCGACCGCAGGGTGCTGCGCGCGCGGGTGTGGATCGCGCAGGTCGGCCGGGTTCCGCTGTTGCTGCTGGACTCGGATATCGCCGAGAACGACCCGGAGCTGCGCGCGGTCACCGACCGGCTCTACGGCGGCGACCAGGAACATCGCATCCGCCAGGAGATCCTGGCGGGCATCGGCGGCGTGCGCGCGGTGCGCGCGTATACGGCGTCGGCCGGCCTGCCCGATCCCGACGTGTTCCACATGAACGAAGGGCACGCGGGCTTCCTCGGTGTCGAGCGCATCCGCGAATTCGTCGCGGAGGGGCGGGATTTCGATTCCGCGCTCGCCGCTGTGCGGGCGGGCACGGTGTTCACCACACACACACCGGTCCCGGCGGGCATCGACCGTTTCCCGATGCCGATGGTGCGCCGTTACTTCGGCGGTGCGCACGGCGAATCCGAATCCGCCCTGCTGCCAGGACTTCCCGTGGACCGGATCGTGGCGCTCGGACGAGAAGCCGATCCCGCTGTATTCAACATGGCGCACATGGGGCTGCGCCTGGCGCAGCGCGCCAACGGCGTCTCGCGCCTGCACGGCGAGGTGAGCCGGTCCATGTTCGCCTCGTTGTGGCCGGGCTTCGACCCGGCGGAGGTGCCGATCGGTTCGGTCACCAACGGTGTGCACGCCACGACCTGGGCCGCGCGGGAATGGGTGGACAAGGCGCGCGAGCACATCGGCGCGGAACTGGTCGAGGAGGGGCGCGGCTGGGAACGACTGCGTGAGATCGACCTCACCGAGCTGTGGTCGACGCGCAACACCCTGCGCGGCATTCTCGTCGACGAGGTGCGCCGCAGGGTGCGCGCGTCATGGTTGCAGCGCGGCGCCGCGGAGGCCGAACTCGGCTGGGTGAACGGCGTTTTCGATCCGAATGTGCTGACCGTCGGTTTCGCGCGCCGGGTGCCGACCTACAAGCGCCTCACCCTCATGCTGCGCGACCCGCAGCGGCTGCGCGCCCTGCTGCTGGACCCGCGCCGGCCGATGCAGTTGGTCGTCGCGGGCAAGAGCCACCCCGCCGACGACGGAGGCAAGGCGCTCATCCAGCAGGTGGTCCGCTTCGCCGACGATCCCGAGGTGCGGCACCGGATCGTCTTCCTGCCCGACTACGACATGTCGATGGCCCGCTACCTGTACTGGGGCTGCGATGTCTGGCTGAACAACCCGCTGCGACCGTTGGAGGCGTGCGGCACCTCCGGCATGAAATCCGCGCTGAACGGCGGGCTCAATCTCTCCATCCGGGACGGCTGGTGGGACGAGATGTACGACGGCGAGAACGGGTGGGCCATCCCGACCGCAGAGGGCGTCCGGGACGAGCATCGCCGCGACGACCTGGAGGCCACCGCGCTCTACGACCTGTTCGAGCGCACGGTGGCGCCCCGCTTCTACGAACGCGACGCGTCCGGGATGCCGGTGCGCTGGGTCGAGATGGTCCGCCACACCCTCCAGACCTTGGGGCCGAAGGTGCTGGCTTCCCGCATGGTCCGCGACTACGCGGTGGAGTACTACGCTCCCGCCGCCGCGGCGTATCAGCGGGCGACGGCCGACGAGTTCGCGGTGGCGCGCGCCATCGCCGAGTACCGTCACCGGGTCGAGTCGGCGTGGCCCTCGGTCAAGGTGATCCAGGTGGACAGCGCGGGTCTGCCGGATACGCCGGTCATCGGGGCGCGGCTGTCGCTCACCGCGCGGGTCGAGCTCGGCGGATTGAGCGTGTCGGACGTGGTGGTGCAGGCGGTGCTCGGCCGGGTGTCGGCGTCCGACGACCTCTCCGACACCACGGCGGTCCCGATGACGCACAGCGGGTCGGACGGCGGGGCCGAGCTGTTCACCGTCGACACCCCCGTGCCGCTGTCCGGAGCGGTCGGCTACACGGTGCGCGTGCTGCCGCACAACGACCTGCTGGCCTCCGACGCCGAGCTGGGCCTGGTCTCCGCCCCCAACGCCTAGCCGGGTGGCGCTGGTCACGGTGGGGCCGCCGCGAGTTGCCCCGGCCGGTGAATCGTCGGCTACCGTGCCTGGCAGCCCGAGCATTGTTTCCCCGACTGGAGTCACCCATGGTCACCGACGTTCTGAACCGGACCCGAGGACGCCTCGACGGGTACTTCGGGGTCCGGTCGACCGGCTCGACCGTCCGGCGGGAACTCATGGCGGGAACGATCACGTTCCTCGCCATGTCGTACGTCCTCGCGGTGAACCCCGCGATACTCGGCGACCAGGGCGCGCTGGGTGACAAGGGCATCCCGATGCAGGCGGTGTTCACCGCCACCGCCGTCGCCGCGGTGTTCGGCACGTTGGTCATGGGGCTGTGGGCACGGTATCCGATCGCGCTCGCGCCGGGTATGGGACTCAACGCGTTCTTCGCCTACACCGTGGTGCTCGGCATGGGCATTCCATGGCAGGTCGCGCTCTCGGGCACGTTGCTGTCGGGCGTCATCTTCTTCGTCCTGGCCGTGACGAAGATCCGGGAACGCATCCTCGACGCGATCCCGATGCAGTTGAAGCTCGCGGTCGGCGCGGGCATCGGACTGTTCGTGGCCTTCCTCGGCCTGAAGAACGCCGGGATCGTGGTGAACAGCGAGGCGACCCTGGTCGCGCTGGGCGACTTCACCGAGGGCACCACGTTGCTCGCGCTGTTCGGGTTGCTGGTGACCGTGGTGTTCCTCGCGCGGGGCTGGCACGGAGCGGTGCTCTACGGCATCGTGCTGACCACGATCGTGGGCATCGTCAGCGGTTTGGTCGACCTGCCCAAGGGGGTGTTCGCCGCGCCGAAGGGCCTCGAGCACACCTTCGGCCAGGCGATCATCCATCTGCCCGACGCCTTCACCGGCCAGATGGCTGTGGTGGTGCTGACCATGCTGTTCGTCGACTTCTTCGACGCCTCGGGAACCCTGATCGGCGTCGCGAACCAAGCCGGTCTGCTGGACGAGGACGGCAAGCTGCCGCGCGCGTCGAGCGCGCTGGCGGCGGACTCGGTGGGCACCATGGCGGGCGCCGTCATCGGCACCTCGACCACCACCGCCTACGTGGAATCGACCGCGGGCGTCTCGGCGGGCGGCCGGACCGGCCTGACCGCCGTCACCACGGCGGGCTGGTTCCTGCTCGCGATGTTCTGCTATCCGATCTTCGCGGTGGTCGCGGGCTCCGGCGAGGTGACCGCCGCTGCGCTCATCGTGGTCGGCATCCTGATGGCCCGCTCGCTCGGGCAGATCGACTGGAACCGCCTGGAGTACTCGGTGCCCGCGTTCGTCACCATCGTGATGATGCCGCTGACTTACTCCATTGCCAACGGCCTGGCCATGGGCATGCTGCTGTATCCGATCGTCATGGCGGCCAAGGGCCGGATCAAGGACGTACACCCGGCGATGTGGGCGCTGATGCTGGTGTTCCTCGGCTACTTCTTCTTCCTCGCGGAGTAACTTCCCGCTCGCCTTCGCGCTGAACCTTCCTTGCCTGCCGGTCGTGGAATAGGACCGAGGGGTTGGACAGTTGAGCTCTTCATGCGAGAATCGGACCGTAGTCCGGTTATTCGCCGAGGTAACGAACATACCGAAGACGACAGCGCAGGGATGAGGACCAGCATGACCATCAAATCCGTACTCGAACGAAACGGCGCCACTACCGAACTGGACGGAATCGCCACCGACATCGGCCTGCTGATCCTCCGGGTCGTCTTCGGCGGCTTGCTCGCGGCACACGGCGCGCAGAAACTGTTCGGCTGGTGGGGCGGACCGGGCCTACAGGCCAACGCGGACAGCTTCGAGCAGATGGGCTACAACCCGGGCAAGCTGTTCGGGACGCTGGCCGGCCTGACCGAACTCGGCGGTGGCCTGCTGCTGCTGCTCGGTCTGCTGACGCCGCTGGCCGGGGCGATCGTGGTGGGCACGATGATCAACGCGATCAACGTCACCTGGTCCGGTGGACTGTTGGGCGGTTGGGAGATGGGCCTGCTGTTCGCGGTGGTCGGCGCGGCGCTTCCCTTCACCGGACCCGGCAAGTTCTCGTTGGACGCCGGGCGGCCGTGGGGGCGTCACGGCTTCGTGTGGGGTGTCGGTGCGCTGATCGTGGCGGTCGTGGCGGGCGTGCTCACGCTGATCCTGAAGTGGGTGCTCTGACTTTGCGGCACAGCCGGATTCGCGGCGCGGTGGCCTCGGCCGCCGCGCCGCGGTCGTTTGTGGGCATCGTCATGTCACAGTGTGGCATTCCGGATCGTCGTCGTGGTGTTGCAGCGCGTGACGATCGAGCAAGGAGAAACCATGGCCGTCGAAATCAGCAATCCCGGTGCACTGCACGATCCGACCGGGTTCGGCTACAGCCACGTGGCGGTGGCGCGTGGAGAACTGGTGTTCATCGCCGGGCAGTACGACTCGGACGGGCAAGGGCACACCACGAGCACGGAATTCGCCGTGCAGGTGGACAATGCGTTCGCCAACCTGGGCATCGCGCTGCGCTCGGCGGGAGTGGACTTCGGCGATGTCGCGCAGTTGCGGACGCACATCGTCGACCACGACCTCGACAAGTTGGCGGTGCTGGGCAAGAAGATCGCGGAGATCTGGGGTGACCGCCCGCCCGCGCAGACACTGACCGGGGTGGCGGCGCTCGCGCTGCCGGGCATGCTGTTCGAGGTCGACGCGGTGGCCGTGCGCGGCTGAGTAGCCGCTGTGCGGAGTTGAATTCGGTGAGGTCCCCGCGCCGCGTGCAGGGCTTGGCGCGGGGACGAGCCGATACATTCGGTGTGGGAATTGGGGGTCACCGAAGTACCGACCAACAATCTACTTCCGAATGGAATTAGATGCCGAGCGGTGTGTTCGGTATCACACCGTGGCCGCTGCGGCCAGTCGGTGCAACGCCTTCACCACGACCTCCGGGTCCGCGGTCTCCCAGTACGGCGGCAGCGACGCGCGCAGGTACCCGCCGTAGCGTGCGGTGGCCAGGCGGGAATCGAGGATGGCGACCACGCCGCGATCGTCGACGCTGCGCAGCAGGCGCCCGGTACCCTGCGCGAGCAGGAGAGCCGCGTGATTGGCGGCGACGGTCATGAACCCGTTTCCGCCCCGCATCTCCACCGCGCGTTGCCTGGCGGCCAGCAGCGGATCGTCCGGGCGCGGAAACGGGATGCGATCGAGAATCACCAGGCTCAGCGACGGCCCCGGCACGTCGACGCCCTGCCACAGCGACAAGGTGCCGAACAGGGAAGTCTCCGGGTCGTCGGCGAACTTGCGGACCAGCGCGCCCGTCGCGTCGTCACCCTGGCACAGCACGGGCGTTCGCAACCGGTCGCGCAGGGCGTCGGTGGCCGCGCGGGCCGCGCGCATGGAGGAGAACAAACCGAGGGTGCGCCCACCCGCCGCCGTGATGAGCCGTTCGATCTCGTCCAGATAGGCCGGTGCGAGCCCGTCCCGGCCCGGCGGGGGCAGGTGTTTGGCGACGTAGAGGATGCCGGACTTGGCGTGGTCGAACGGTGATCCGACGTCGAGCGAACTCCAGCGCACGGTGTCGGCGTCCGACGGCGCCTCCGCGCCGTTCGCGGTGGCCGCATCGGTGCGACTGCCCGACTGCGCGGGCAGGCCCCAGGTGACCGCGAGGCCGTCGAACGAGCCGCCGATCTGCAACGTCGCGGAGGTCAGCACGACGGTGGCGGTGCCGAAAAGCCTGCTGCGCAGCAGGCCACCCACCGACAGCGGCGCCATCCGCAGCGATCGGCGCACGACACCGCGGATCTCGTCGGCGGCCAGCCAGATGACGTCGCGCCGGGCGGCCGGGTCGGGCTCGTCGAAGGCCGTCAGCGCGCGGACCGCGCTGTCATGCACCTCATCGATCGCGGCCAACGCCATGGTGCGGGCGGCGGCGTTCTCCGGGTCGCCCTGCGCGGTGGTGCTGCCCGGTGGCGCCAGCGCGGTGCGCGCGTTCCACGCGGCGTCGCGGATCAGAGCCAGCACCGGGGCGACGCCGTCGGGCAGTCTGTCCCACCGGGCGGCGGGCAGTTCCTCCAGCACCTCGTGCCATGCCTCGGCGGCGCCCTCCAGACGGTCCAGCTCCTGCTCGTCGACCAGCTTGGCGCAGCGCCGTGCGGCCGCGCTGATCGCGGCGGAAGCCAGTTCGGCGGTGGCCACGCCGGTGACCCGGTCGACCAGCTCGTGCGCCTCGTCGATGACCACCACGTCGTGTTCGGGCAGCACCTGGATGCCGCTGATGGCGTCGATGGCCAGCAGCGCGTGGTTGGTCACCACCACATCGGCCTGCGCGGACTCGGTCCTGGCGCGCTCGGCGAAGCAGTCCTGGCCGAAGGAGCAGCGCGACTTGCCGAGGCATTCCCGCGACGACACGCTGACCTGCCGCCAGGCGCGGTCGCTCACCCCGGGGGCGAGTTCGTCGCGGTCGCCGGTCTCGGTGTCGGAGGCCCAGTCGTTGAGCCGTTGCACTTCGCGCCCTAGGCGGGAGATCGCGAACGCGTCGAACAGCTCCGCTTCGGCGGGCTCGTCCGGAACGGCGCTGTTGATCTTGTTCAAGCACAGATAGTTGTTGCGTCCCTTGAGGATCGCGAACTTCGGGGTGCGCCCCAGCGGTGCGCTCAGCGCCTCGGCCAGCCGGGGGAGGTCACGGTCGACCAGCTGACGCTGCAGCGCGATCGTCGCCGTGGAGACCACGACCGTACGGCCGGTGCGCACCGCGTGACGCAGGCTGGGCACCAGATAGGCCAGCGACTTGCCGGTACCCGTCCCGGCCTGCACCGCGAGGTGCTCCTTGGTGTCGATCGCGTGGTCCACCGCCGCGGCCATCGTCACCTGCCCGGCGCGCTCCTTGCCGCCGAGCGCCTGCACGGCGGTGGCCAAAAGGTCGGAAACGGGCGGCAGTTCGGGCACGCGAGCAGCCTACTCGGCACCGCCGACAAGGCAGGACGGTCGCCGAGACCGGACGGTCTACCGGCTGATGCTGCCCTCGAGATCGACGCCCGCTCCGCGCATACGGTCCAGCGCGGCGGTGATGGTGTCGGGCGCGACACCGGCGGTGAGGTCGAGCAGGACGCGGGTGTCGAAACCCTCGATGCGCGCGTCCAGCGCGGTAGCGCGCACGCAGTGGTCGGTCGCGATGCCGACGACGTCGACGGCGTCGACGCCGCGGTCACGCAGCCAGTCGGCCAGCGCGGCTCCCTCGTCGGTCGTGCCCTCGAACCCGGAGTAGGCCGCCGAGTACGTCCCCTTGGAGAAGATCGCCTGAATGGGTCCGGTGGACAGCGCGGGGTGGAAATCGGCGCCCGGCGTGCCGACCCGGCAGTGTGGCGGCCAGCTGTCGATGTAGTCGGGCTCGTCGGAGAAGTGCGCACCGGGATCGATGTGATAGTCGCGAGTCGCGACGATCGCGCCGTAGTTCGTCGCCACGAGGTGCTCGCTGATCCGGGCCGCCACGGCGGCGCCGCCGGTGACCGCGAGTGAACCGCCCTCGCAGAAATCGTTCTGGACGTCGACGATGATCAGTGCCCGGGTCATGGCGACCTCCCGCGGTGTGGCTGGATGACTGCCCCAGATTCTGCCGCCCGGTCGGACACTCGGTTCACCGACTCGCGGGAAATCAGTCGCCCGCGATGTAAACGCGGACACCGCCCACGGTGATTACCGAGTGCCCCTTCGCTTCCCGGCCGAGTTCGCCGCCTTCTCGCGCTGCTTTTCGCCGCCGGACTGCTGCTGGTCTGCCGGGTCGATGAGCGTAGGCACCACCCTCAGACGAACGTGGTCACCACGGCCGGCTCACCTGCCGACAGCTTGAGACCCTCCCAAGGCAGGCTGATCAGTCCGCGCGCGACCAGGTCGCGGCTCTCGGCGAGGGTCGGCAAGTCCTCGACCTGCTCACCGCGGCGCAGCAGCGGGACCAGCGGCTCACGGGCTTGGAAGCCGTTGGCGGGCGGCACCGGCCCGGCCGCCGGATAGACGATCTCCTCGACGATGGTGCCGGTCTCCCGGGCCAAGCGGATCACCTTCTTGGTGCCGCCGCGGGACTGCTTGTGGCTGCTGCGTTTGGCGACCGGCACCCCGTCGACCTCGACCAGCTTGTAGACCATGCCCGCCGTGGGCGCCCCCGAGCCGGTGACCAGTGCGGTGCCGACGCCGTAGACGTCGACCGGCTCGGCGCGCAACGCGGCGATGGCGTACTCGTCGAGATCGCCGGAGACCACGATGCGGGTCTTGGTGGCGCCGAGCGCGTCGAGCTGGTCGCGCACCTGCCTGGCCAGGACGCCGAGATCACCGGAGTCGATCCGCACCCCGCCCAGCTCGGTGCCCGCCACCTCGATGGCGGTCGCGACGCCCGCGGCGATGTCGAAGGTGTCCACCAGCAGTGTTGTCCCGACCCCGAGCGTCTGCACCTGGCTGCGGAACGCTTCGGCTTCGTGCGCACCGTCGGGGCCGCTGTGCAGCAGGACGAACGCGTGTGCGCTGGTACCCGCGCCCGGGATCCCGTAGCGGCGCACCGCCTCCAGATTCGAGGTGGCGTCGAAACCGGCCAGATACGCGGCGCGGGCGCAGTCGGGGGCGGCCAGCTCGTGGGTGCGCCGGGAACCCATCTCGATCATCCGCCGCCCACTCGCGGCGCTGACCATGCGTGCGGCGGCGGCCGCGATCGCGCTGTCGTGGTTGAGGATCGACAGGATCAGCGTCTCCAGGACGACGCATTCGGCGAAGCTGCCCCGCACCGAGAGGATGGGGGAGCCGGGAAAGTACAGCTCGCCTTCGGCGTAGCCGTCGATATCGCCGGTGAATCGGTAGTCGCGCAGCCAATCGAGCGTGCGCCGATCCGAGAACGAGGCGGCCACGGCGAGTTCCGCCTCGCCGAACCGGAACTGCCGCAGCGCGTCGAGCAGCCTGCCGGTACCCCCCACGACACCGTAACGACGACCATTTGGCAAACGTCTAGCAAACACCTCGAACGTGCATTGCCGATGCGCCGAACCGTCGGCCAGCGCCGCGGCGAGCATGGTCAGTTCGTACTGGTCGGTCAGCAGCGCCGTGCTGGAGACGCCGTCACGCAGATTCACGCAGTCACTGTAGACAGGACGGCTCGTCCACGGCGGCCGGCATCGGTCCGGTGAACCGGGGAATCGCGAATCGGGGCTGCGTGGGTGTTGTTTATCGGGAGTCGAGTCGTACCCTTGACCCTATGGCCTTGTGCAACATCGTCCGGGGTGACGTCGTTATGGACGCCGCGAACGCGACATTGTCGGCGGCACAGGCGACACCCGAAGCGGTCGAATACACCGAGATCCTGGAGGCGGAGGACCGCCCTTGGGTGACCGTGGTCTGGGACGATCCGGTCAACCTCATGCACTACGTCACCTACATCTTCCAGAAGCTGTTCGGCTACAGCAAAGCGAAGGCGACCGAACTGATGCTGAAGGTCCACAACGAAGGCAAGGCGGTGGTGTCGTCCGGTTCCCGGGACAAGATGGAACACGATGTCCAACGGCTGCATGCCGCTGGCCTGTGGGCCACCATGCAGCGGGACGACTGACCAGGACGACTACCCTGACGCCGTGCGCAAGTGGAGCAGGAAGAACTCGCTGAGCGGTCTCAAACTGCGATCCGAAATGGACGCACGTGAGGCCGATGTGCTTCGGTCGCTGGTGGGCGCGGTTTCCGGGCTGCTCACCGAGCGCGCCGAGTCCGCACCCGACGACGACTTGGCCGCCCTCACCGGCTTGCGATCCGGCAACACCGTGCCCCCGGACGACCCGAGGCTGCGCAGACTCCTTCCGGACTTCCACCGCAGCGAGCCCGGCTCGCCGGATGCCGAGCGCGCCGACCTCAACAGCGCGCTGCGCGGCCTGCACGAGCCCGACATCATCGACGCCAAGCTGGCGGCGGGTTCGGTCGTGCTGGACACCGTGCCGAGCGCGGGCGGCAAGATCGTCCTCACGCCCGAGCAGGCCGACGCGTGGCTGACCGCGCTCACCGACGTGCGGCTGGCGCTGGGCACGGTGCTCGACATCGACGCCGACACGCCCGACCAGCTCGCCCCCGACGACCCGCGCGCACCGCACCTGGACGTGTACCACTGGCTGACCTGGATGCAGGACTCACTGCTGCAGGCGCTGGCTCCCTGATCGGCCGCGATGCGAAGATCGGCGCGAGCCGACCCGCGGTTCCGCGTCGTGAGGAGTAGAGATGGCGAATGCCACCCCGGGGCAAGGTAATTCACTCACCGACGTGCCCGGAGTGCTGGTCGGTCATCACCACGTCCTCGACCCGGGTGCCACACTCGGCTCCGGGGCGGCGACGGGATGCACGGTCGTGCGCGTGCCGGGCGGTGCGGTGGCGGCCGTCGACGTGCGCGGCGGCGGACCGGGTACCCGCGAGACCGACCTGCTCGATCCGGCGAACACCGTACGCCAGATCGACGCGATCCTGCTCACCGGCGGCAGCGCTTTCGGTCTCGCCGCGGCCGACGGCGTGATGCGCTGGCTGGAGGAGAACGGCGCGGGCATCGTCATGGACCCGGCCGACGCGACCCGGGTGGTGCCCATCGTCCCCGGCGCGGTGATCTTCGATCTGCCCGTCGGCGCGTGGGACATCCGTCCCACCGCCGAGTTCGGCTATCGAGCGGCGGAGGCGGCGGGCGTCGACTTCGCCCGCGGTTCGGTGGGCGCGGGCGTCGGCGCACGCGCCGGATCGATCAAAGGCGGGGTGGGCACCGCGAGCATCGTGCTCGGCGAAGGCGCCGCCGCGGGAATCACCGTCGCCGCCCTGATCGTGGCGAATCCCGTCGGCTCGGTGTTCGATCCGCGCACCGGCTTGCCGTGGGGATGCGGCACCGACGGACCCGAATTCTTCGGTCTACGGCCGCCGACCGAAGCGCAGTTGGCGGCGGCGAACGAGCTGCCGGTGAAAGGCACCGTGCTCAATACCACGATCGGCGTCGTGGCCACCGACGCCCCGCTCGATCCGGCGGGATGCCGGCGGGTCGCGGCCACCGCGCACGACGGCTTGGCCCGTGCGATCCGCCCCGCGCACTCGCCGCTGGACGGGGACACGCTCTTCGCGCTCGCCACCGGGACGGCGGAGGAGGGCGCGGACCTGCCGCTGCCGCCCGCTTTCCCCGCCGATCTGCTCGTCTTGGACGCGATCTGCACGGCCGCCGCCGTCTGCGTCGAGCGCGCCATCGTCGATGCGATCCGCTCGGCGCGCGCGGTAGCGGGCATCCCGGCCTATTACGACCTCTTCGGTGTTTGACTTCCGGCCCTGCTGTGCCTCGTGTGCGAGTCGCCGCCACTCGATCTCCGGGCCGGCTCCGGGGGACCGGGCGGTGTCGTCGTGGGAATAGCCGAATATTCTGGCTCGTTGTCGACTGAGATGGGTCGGCGTTGTGGAAAGGTGTGCGACTCGTGCTGGTGATCAGGGCCGACCTCGTGAAGGCGATGGTGGCGCACGCGCGCGCCGATCACCCGGATGAGGCCTGCGGTGTCATCGCGGGGCCGGAGGGCTCGGATCGTCCGGAGCGCTTCATCGCCATGGTCAACGCCGAACGTTCGCCCACTTTCTACCGCTTCGACTCGGGTGAGCAGTTGAAGGTGTGGCGTGAAATGGACGATGCCGACGAGACGCCGGTGGTGATCTACCACTCGCACACCGCCACCGAGGCCTATCCGAGCCGGACCGACGTGTCCTACGCCTCCGAGCCGTTCGCGCACTACGTGCTGATCTCCACCCGGGATCCGGAGCAGCACGAGCTGCGCAGCTACCGGATCGTCGACGGCGAGGTCACCGAAGAGCCGGTGCGGATCGTCGACGCCTACGAGAACTAGACCGATGCCTGTTCGCGAAACCGAGGAGTACCCATGCCGGTAACCGTGTCCATCCCGACCATCATGCGCGGCCTCACCGGAGGTGAGAAGCGTGTGCAGGCCGAGGGCGCCACGCTGTCGGCGCTGATCGATGATCTGGAAGCCAACCACCCCGGGCTCGCCGAGCGCCTGCTGAAGGACGGCAAGCTGAACCGTTACGTCAACATCTACGTCGACGACGAGGACGTGCGTTTCGCCGGCGGGCTCGAGGCCGAGGTGCCGCAGGACGCCAGCGTCACGATCCTGCCCGCCGTGGCCGGAGGCTGACCCGTCCCGTGGCGCGTTACGAATCGCTGATCGCGACCCTCGGCAACACCCCGCTGGTCGGTCTGCGCACCTTGTCGCCCCAGTGGGACGGTGACAGTCACGTGCGGCTGTGGGCCAAGCTGGAGGATCGCAACCCGACCGGCTCGATCAAGGATCGGCCCGCCCTGCGGATGATCGAACAGGCCGAGGCCGACGGGTTGCTGCGACCCGGCTGCACCATCCTGGAGCCGACCAGCGGGAACACCGGCATTTCGCTGGCTATGGCCGCGAAGCTGAAGGGGTACCAGCTGATCTGCGTGATGCCGGAGAACACCTCGGTGGAGCGTCGGCAGCTGCTCACCATGTTCGGGGCGCGGATCATCGATTCGCCCGCGGCGGGCGGCTCCAATCAGGCCGTCGCGCTGGCCAAACAGATCGCGGCGCAGAACCCGGACTGGGTGATGCTCTACCAGTACGGCAATCCGGCGAACGCGGCGGCGCACTACGAGACGACCGGTCCGGAGATCCTGGCCGACCTGCCCGAGATCACGCATTTCGTCGCGGGCCTCGGCACCACGGGCACGCTGATGGGTACGGGCCGTTTCCTGCGCGAGAAGGTGCCCGGCATCGAGATCGTCGCCGCCGAGCCGCGCTACGGCGAACTGGTCTACGGCCTGCGCAACATCGATGAGGGATTCATCCCCGAGTTGTACGACGAGAGCGTGCTGACCACCCGTTTCTCGGTGGGTCCGTACGACGCGGTGAAACGCACCCGCGAACTGGTGCTCGAAGAAGGCATCTTCGCCGGGATCTCCACCGGAGCCATCCTGCACGCCGCGCTCGGCGTCGCCCGTAAGGCGGTGAAGGCGGGCACCCGCGCCGACATCGCGTTCGTGGTCGCCGACGGCGGATGGAAGTACCTGTCCACCGGGGCCTACGACGGCACCCTCGAAGAGGCGGAAGAGCGGCTCGACGGCCAGCTCTGGGCCTGATTCCCGGCCGCGCCGGTACCCTCGGTGAGGCGGGGCCACGCCCCCGCAACGGCGAGGAGGTGGCCATGACCGGCGCGGGAACCGGGTCGTCGTTCGACCCTGATCGGATCGCTGCGATCCGTGCGCGCCTGGGCAAGCCCGTCAGCGCGCCGGGGCCGTCCACGCCGCCCAACACCGCGGGTTTCGCCGCGGTCAAACAGTTGTGGCTGCGCGCGGGGATGCTGATCGTCTGCTTCGTCGCGGCGCTCTACGGGCTCGAAGGGGTCGACTCCGTGGTCGGCGGACGGCTCGACTACGCAGGCATCGAGCCGCGCCGCGCCGACGGCCTGTCCGGCATCCTGTTCGCGCCGTTGCTGCACGGCGGCTGGGGGCACCTGATCGGCAATACGCTTCCGGTGCTGGTGCTCGGTTTCCTCGTGCTGCTGGCGGGGATCGGCCGGGGGCTGGCCGCGACCGCGATCATCTGGCTGCTGGCCGGGCTCGGCGTCTGGCTCACCGGAGCGGCCGGCAGCGTGCATCTCGGTGCGTCCTCGCTGGTATTCGGCTGGTTGACCTTCCTGATCTCCCGTGGCTGGTTCGCCAAGAACGTGGGGCAGATCGCGCTCGGCCTCGTGGTGCTGGCCCTGTACGGATCGCTGCTGTGGGGGGTGCTGCCGGGACAGGACCGAATCTCTTGGCAGGGGCATCTATTCGGCGCGTTGAGTGGATTGCTGGCCGCCTGGGTACTCTCTGGAGATGCACGACGAAACCGCCGCGGGGACCGAGCCGGAATCGGCGCTTCGCCGCGGTGACGCGCGGCCCGCGGGAGAATGTGGGGGATCCTTTCTTGAGTGAGAATTCCGCGTGGCAGCATGGGGGAATGCGCCTTACCGTCCTCGGGTGCTCGGGCAGTGTGTCCGGCCCGGACTCTCCTGCGTCGGGTTATCTGCTGACCGGCCCGGACATGCGGCCGACGGTCATCGATTTCGGTCCGGGAGTGCTCGGCGCGTTGCAACGCCACGCCGACCCTGGTGAAGTCGACATCTTCCTGACCCATCTGCACGCGGACCACTGTCTGGACCTGCCCGGTTTGCTGGTGTGGCGTCGCTACCATCCGACTCCGCCCGAGGGCAAGGCGGTCGTGCGCGGCCCGTCGGACACGTCGTTGCGTATCGGCAACGCCTCCGCCGAGGTCGGCGGCGAATGCGACGACTGGTCCGACGTGATCGACATGCGGCCCTGGGCCGAAGGCGAGCCGATCTCGTTCGGGCCCGGGCACACGGTGACCGCACGCCGCATGTACCACCCGCCGGAGTCCTACGGGCTGCGGATCGTCACCGCCGCCGGACGCACCTTCGTCTACACCGGTGATACCGCGTTGTGCTCCCAGGTCCACGAGCTCGCGCAGGGCGCCGACGTCCTGATGGCGGAGGCGTCCTGGACGCATGACCCGGCGAACAGGCCACCGGGCATTCACCTTTCGGGTACCGAGGCAGGCCAGATCGCCGCCGAGGCGGGGGTGAAGGAACTGCTGCTCACTCACATCCCCCCGTGGACTTCCCGCGAGGACGTGATCGCCGAGGCCAAAGCCCAGTTCGCGGGTCCGGTACATGCTGTGGCCCCGGGCGAGACCTTCGATCTCTGATCGCATCCGGATCCGCCACCACCGGCGCGAACCGCCACCGCACTCGAGACTCGAGACGTCGAACCCTTGTGTGGCACCCGAGCGAAGCGAGACCGAGCATCCGCCGTTCGCGGCCCGCGAGCCACAAGGGGGGCCGCGAACACGCCGCGCGAAGGCGCGGCCGATCGGACACAGTAGGCTGTGCCCCGTGTCGAGACGAGCCGATGGCAGGGCGGACGATGAGCTCCGCGAGGTCCGGATCACCCGGGGATTCACCACGCATCCAGCCGGTTCGGTGCTGGTGGAGTTCGGTCAGACGCGGGTGATGTGCACCGCGAGCGTCACCGAGGGAGTGCCGCCGTGGCGGCGTGACTCCGGGTTGGGCTGGCTCACCGCCGAATACGCGATGTTGCCCGCCGCGACGCACACCCGCAGCGGGCGTGAATCGGTGAAGGGCAGAGTCGGCGGACGGACCCAGGAGATCAGCCGACTGGTCGGCCGTTCGCTGCGCGCCTGCATCGACCTGGCCGCGATCGGTGAGAACACCATCGCGATCGACTGCGATGTGCTCCAAGCCGATGGTGGTACCAGGACGGCCGCCATCACCGGCGCCTACGTGGCGCTGGCGGATGCCGTGACCTATCTCGGCGCGGCAGGCGCGCTGGCCGACCCGCAGCCGATCTCGTGCGCGATCGCCGCGGTGAGTGTGGGCGTGGTCGACGGCCGGGTGCGCTTGGACCTGCCCTACGAGGAGGATTCGCGCGCCGAGGTCGACATGAACGTGGTCGCGACCGACACCGGGACATTGGTGGAGATCCAGGGCACCGGCGAGGGCGCCACCTTCCCGCGCTCCACGCTGGACAAGTTGCTCGATTCCGCGCTCGCGGGCTGTGAGCAGCTGTTCGTCGTGCAGAAAGAGGCGCTGGCGCTGCCGTATCCCGGTGTGCTTCCGGAGCCGGCCGAGGCGAAGAAGAAGTGATGACCCGCCGTCTGCTGGTGGCCAGCCGCAACGCCAAGAAATTGAACGAGCTGCGCCGCATTCTCGATTCGGCGGGTATCACCGGTATCGAGATCGTCGGGTTGAACGACGTTCCCCCGTACGACGAAGCACCCGAAACCGGCGCGACGTTCGAGGAGAACGCACTGGCCAAAGCGCGCGACGGCGCCGCGGCCACCGGGTTGGCCTGTGTCGCCGACGACTCCGGTCTCGAGGTGGACGCGTTGAACGGGATGCCCGGCGTGCTGTCGGCGCGCTGGTCCGGCAAGCACGGCGACGACGCGACCAACAACGTGCTGCTGCTGGCACAACTGGCCGATGTGCCGGACGAGCGCCGCGGCGGGCGGTTCGTGTCGACCTGTGCGCTGGTTGTGCCCGGCGGCGTGGAGACCGTGGTGCGCGGCGAATGGCCCGGCGTGATCGGGCGGAAGCCGGTGGGCGACGGCGGTTTCGGCTACGACCCACTGTTCGTCCCGGAGGGCGGCGATGTCACCGCGGCCCAGTTGACGCCCGCGCAGAAGGACGCGATGTCGCATCGCGGCCGGGCGCTGGCCCAGTTGACGCCCGCGCTGGCTGCGCTGGCCGACGGCTGAGCGCGGGCCTGGGGTCAGACGCCGAAGTCCTGCTTGACCTGCTTGGCGTTGACGTGCTCGACGAAGAACGACAGCAGGGGGATGGTGCCCGCGAGCAGAGTGCCGACGGTGCGCAGGACCGGCCAGCGGACCTTGACCGCGAGGTCGGCGGTGAACAGCAGGTAGACGAAATACACCCAGCCGTGCACGACGGCGATCCAGCTGGGGGTCTGCACGTCGAAGCCGTACTTGGCGATCATCTCGCCGGTGAGCAGCAGCAGCCAGAGTCCGGTGATCCAGGCCAGCGCCCGGTAGCGCAGGAGCGCCGGACCGATTTTGGCGGCGTTCCCGGCAGCGGCCGGGGTCTCGGTGGTCTGGCTGGTCTCGGTGGAATTCTCGCTGGTGGTCAACCGGCGCTCCTCTCGCGGGTGGGCAGGCCTGCCGAACGGACCTGCTCATCGATGTCGTTGGCGTGCAGTTCGGCGAGGTACCGGTTGTACTCGGCGAGCACCGGGTCCTCGTCCCGAACGGCCTTGGGGCGCTCGGGCAGCAGACCCGCGGGCAGTTCTGTGGGAGCGATCGGTTTCGCGGCGCGCCCGGCTGCGGTGGGAGTGCGCCGGGGGGTCTCGTCCTCCGTTTCGTTCGCTTCACGCTCGAGCCGGACGAACCGGAAGTAGGCGAAGACGGCGAATCCCGCGAACAGCGGCCACTGCAGCGCGTATCCGAGATTCTGGCCGGTGCCGCTGGAGGACTCGTACCGTTCCCACTGCCACCAGGCCAGCGCCAGGCAGCCCAGCGCGGCCACGATCACCAACGCGATCAGGGCCGGGCGGTTGTGTGCCGAGCGGCGGGGTGAGGCGGACACGGCTTCTACGGTACCCGTTCTACTACGCGGGCCGTAGAACCAGGTACGTCGTCTCGCGCGCGCTGTGGCCACGATCATCGCGACGCGCGAGCGGACTGCGTCGGAGCAGGTCTTCAGCCGGTGCCGTCGAGCGCGCCACGCGCGGCGCTCACGCTCAGGAGTTCGGGCGTGCACAGCGGGCCGGGCACACGGTTGACGGGCACGGCAGCCTCCGTCGGCCTGGATGCCCGCGCCGGACGGGTCGAGTCCGGACCGCGCCCGAGCGGCGTCCGGCTCAGAACGAGTAGACGACGCCGGTCTTGCGTTCGGACTCGGCCCACAGTCGCTGCCAGAGCTCCCTGTTCTGCGACAGGCGGGTGGACGGCGCGGCCTTGACCGGCCCTTGGGTTCCGAACAGCCAGGTGGGCCCCCAGTAGACCTCGGGGTCGGCATCGGGCATGGTCGCGGCGAACAGCGTCGAGTGCGCTGCCTTGGCGGGTGAGTGTCCGATCAGCCGGATGAACGGTTTGGAGATGTAGTCGAGCGGGGTCTCGGTGTGGGCGAAGAGGTCGGTGGCCGAGACGCCGGGGTGCACACCGTAGGAGCGCTTGCGCGAGCCGGATTCGGCCAGTCGGCGCTGTAGTTCCCGCGCGAACATCAGATTGCACAGCTTGGACTGGGCGTAGGCGAGATTGCGCTGGTAGCGGCGGTTCTGGTAGTCGAGGTCGTCGATCCGCAGCTTCGGGGTCTGCTTGTGCGCGATGCTGGAGAGCGTGACCACCCGATCGGTGATCCGGTCCAGCAGCAGTCCGGTGAGCGCGAAGTGTCCGAGGTGGTTGACGCCCCATTGGGTTTCGAAACCGTCCTTGGTCCGCGAGAACGGGAGGTTCATCAGGCCCGCGTTGTTGACCAGGACGTCGATCTCGTCGCTGTCGTCGGCGAACTTGCGCACCGAGGCCAGGTCGGCCAGGTCCAGTTCGGCCACCCGGACGTCGCCGTCGATGGCCCCGGCGACCTCTTTCGCCTTGACCGGGTTGCGGCAGGCCATGATCACGGTCGCGCCCTTGGACGCCAGGACTTTCGTGGCGACGGCGCCCAGGCCGCCGTTCGCGCCGGTGATGACAAAGGTGCGTCCCGTCTGATCCGGGATCTCACTTGGTTTCCACGCCATGGGCCAACCTTACTTTGGAGTAAGTTTCGGGGGAAGGTTTCGACGGCATTCGGCATCGATCGTCTCAGACGCGAGAGTTCACGCCCCGGAACGCAGCCGCGACACGAGCTTCGCATCGTGCTCTGAGCCGCATATGTGATCCCTGTCGGTCTCAGATTTGCCATAAGTATGCGGGGTCCTGGTGGAGACCGCAAGAACGAAGTCGTTCGGTCTCCGCCTATGGGAATAGTCCGTGGTCGCCGGGATTTCGCTACGGTGAGAGATGTGACGGCGACAGCGGGTAGACAGTACGGCGGGCGTGCTGTCGCGGAGCGGAAGGCCGAGCGGCGCCTGCGGTTCCTCGACGCGGCCACCCGGATCTTCGCCGAACGCGGCTACGCGAACTGCTCGCTGGCCGACGTCTGCGCGGCCGCGGGCCTGTCCAAGCGGCAGTTCTACGAGGAGTTCCAGACCAGGGAAGACGTTCTGGTCGCCGCGTACGACCGGATCCAGGACGAGGCCGCCGCCGCCGTGCTCGCCCGGATCGGTGAACTCGACCCGCGGTTCGACCTGCCCGCCGCGATGACCGCCGTGGTGACGGCCTACCTCGAATCGATCGGTTCCGATCCCTATCGCGCGAAGGTCGCCTTCATCGAAGTGGTCGGGGTGAGCGACGGGATGGAGCGCCACCGTCGCGAACGCCGCCACGGCTGGGCGTCGGTGCTGGAGTCTCATGTGGTGCCGGTCGTAGCGCCGGGCTCGAGGGTGCGCGGCGCGCCGGGGTGGGGTGCGAGCGCTTTGATCGGCGCGATCAACGGCTTGGCGCACGAGTGGGTACTCGCCGATCCGCGTCCGACGGCGGCCGAGCTCGTCGATCTGCTCGTCCCGATCGCCATGGCGTTGATCGAGCGGCCGCGGGAGAGCTAATCGCGGACGGCGTAGTCGCCGATCGCTTGCTCCAGCGTGTCGAACGCGCTGCCGATGTATTCGGTGAGGGCGGTGGCGATGCGGTCGCCGGATTCGCCGTCGAGCGTGCGGCGCAGGGTCTCATCGAACAGGACGCGATGCACGCCGCCGAGCAGCGCGGCCGCGACGCGAGGTGTGATGTCGGTGGCCGCGGCGCTCGTTTCCGCCGCGAGGGTGGTGGCCAGCGCCTGTTCACGCTCGTCGTGGAACTCGCGCAGCCGGGCCGTCAGCGCGGGGCTGTCGGTGATCATGCGGGCGAATTCGGGCCCGGAGAAGCCCACCACCGGATCTTGCCGGGCCACGGCGGCCAGGTAGTCCCGCCGTAGCGCGGCGAGCGCCGACTCGCCGGACGCGCGCTCGCGCACGACGCGGGCGAGCTGGTCGACGAACACCTCGTGCAGGTCCAGTGCGAGATCTTCCTTGCGAGGGAAGTAGTTGGTGACCGTCATCTTCGCGACCTGCGCGGCGGCGGCGACGTCGGCGATCGTCACCTTGTCGAAGCCGTGTTCCAGGAACAGCGCGGTCGCGTGATGGGAGATGTTCTCCCTGGTCTGCTGCTTTTTCTTGGCCCGGAGCCCGAGGTCGGCTGTGCTCATGTCATCACCATAGCTGAATCCGACATAAAAATGCTCTTGACATATTTTTATGCTCATTCTAAGTTTGTGTTCGTCATCGGAACGAAGGAGCGGCAGCACCATGAACCACGGACTTGTCGAAGCGACCCCGACCCGCATCAGCTCCACCCTCGACCGAAAGGGATCAGCCACCATGGCCGACAAGACCACCGCGCATTCCGTCCTCGAAACCGCGATTCGCCTGCTCCGCACCGAAGGGGACGACATGAGCGGTGCTGCCCGCGACGTGGCCGCGGCCCGCGTCACCCCGCCCGTTCGGCCCTACCCGAGCGCAGTGCGCCGAGGGCGACGGGACACCGAGCCGATTCGGTCCACCACGGGTTATCGCGCCAAGCCGCAACGCCCGCTGCGCATCCCGGGGCGCGGCTGACCTCCCCTCATCCCCGTTCGGCGGCGTGTTCGCCGCGCCGCCGAACGGTCCGCTTCACCAGGAAGGACGTTCCGTGACCGAACTGTGCACCCGCCCTACCCGCTTCCCCGGCGCCGTCAGCGCCGACCCGATCAAGGATTACCTGCGGCTCATCGGCCGCACCCCACTGCTCACCGCCGCGCAGGAGTTCGAGCTCGGCGAGCGGATCGAGGCCGGCGAGCAAGCCGCTGCGCGCCTGGCGGCCGGTACCGAGGTCGATGCGCTGGAGCGCGGCCGATTGCGTCGCCGGATCGCGGACGGCGAACGCGCCAGAGCGCACATGGTCGAGGCCAACTTGCGCTTGGTCGTCTCGATCGCCAAGCGGTATCCGACGCCCACGGGCATGTCGCTGCTGGACTTGGTGCAGGAAGGCACGCTCGGCATGATGCGCGCGGTGGAGAAGTTCGACCACCGGCGCGGGCTGAAGTTCTCCACGTACGCGACCTGGTGGATCAAGCAGTCGATCGGTCGAGCACTGGCCGATCAGAGTCGCACGATCCGGATACCGGTGCACGTCGTCGAGATGCTCAACCGGCTGAACCGCACGCAGCGGGCGCTGGCTCAGCGGCTGGGGCGCGCGGGGACGGTCGCGGAGCTCGCCGCGGAGCTGGAACTGCCGGCGGGAAAGGTGCGCGACCTGCTCGACCTCGCCCGCGAACCGCTGTCGCTGCACACCCCGATCGGCGACGATGCCACCGAGTTCGGTGAGCTCATCGCCGACACCGCGCCGGACCCCTCCGATTCGGTGGCCGCGTCGGCGCTGCGCGCCCAGCTCGACCGGGCGCTCGGCACGTTGACGGCACGGGAGGCCGAAGTGCTCGCGTCGCGCTACGGCCTGGCCGGCGCGGAACCGAAGACACTCGAAGAGGTCGGCAAGACCTACGGCGTGTCTCGCGAACGTGCTCGGCAAATCGAGGCCAAGGGCCTGGCGAAACTGCGGCAGCCTGCGCGGCTCGAGGCGCTGGAGGGCCTTCTCGGCTGATTCGCTGTTGTGTCGCTGGATATCCATCCAAGCGGCAGAGTCCCATACTGGGCTGATGGCTGGTTCGGTAGCTGTGGCCGCGGACCCGGTTGCCCCGATGGGCAGGGCCAAGACCAACATCGTCTTCGGCACGATCGTGCTCGGCATGCTGATGGCGGCGTTGGACCAGACCATCGTGTCCACCGCGCTGCCCACCATCGTGGCCGATCTCGGCGGTGCGGGGCACATGGCCTGGGTGGTCACGTCGTATCTGCTCGCCGAGGCGGTGGCGACGGCGCTGGCGGGCAAGCTCGGCGATCTGTTCGGCCGCAAGCTGGTATTCCAGGTCAGCGCGGTGATCTTCATCGTCGGGTCGATGATCGCGGGCTTGGCGAACGGCATGCTGTTGCTGGTCGCCGCCCGCGGCATCCAGGGCTTCGGCGCCGGTGGACTGATGGTCACCTCGATGGCGCTGATCGCCGACATCATTCCGCTGCGGCAGCGTGGCAAGTACCAGGGCGCACTCGGGGCGGTGTTCGGCGTGACCACGGTGATCGGTCCGACGCTGGGCGGCCTGTTCACCGACCACGCCAGTTGGCGCTGGTGCTTCTACATCAACGTGCCGGTCGCCGTTGTCATGATCGCGTTGGCGGCGCGCACCATCCCCCGGGTGCGGGCCGCGGCCAGGCCGATCATCGACTACGCGGGCATCGGTCTGGTGGCGCTGGGCGTCTCCTGCTTGATCCTCGGATTGGAATGGGGTGGGGAGCAATACGCGTGGGGTTCGCCGACAATCATCGGCCTGTTCGCCGGGGCGGTGATCCTGCTGGCCGGGTTCGTGGCGGTGGAGTCGCGAGCCGCCGAACCGATGCTGCCGATGGGGTTGTTCCGCAGCCGGGTATTCACGGTGTGCTCGATCCTCAGCTTCATCGTCGGCTTCGCGATGCTCGGCTCGCTGACCTACCTACCCGCCTATCTGCAATACGTGGACGGGGTTTCGGCCACCATGTCCGGCGTGCGCACCCTGCCGCTGGTGGCAGGCCTGTTCGCCACGTCGATCC
This sequence comes from Nocardia sp. CY15, assembly GCF_009829295.1. Taxonomy (NCBI): domain Bacteria; kingdom Bacillati; phylum Actinomycetota; class Actinomycetes; order Mycobacteriales; family Nocardiaceae; genus Nocardia; species Nocardia sp. CY15. The sequence goes on along the minus strand of NZ_VUOT01000009.1, from coordinate 174,896 downwards.
TGTCCGGACAGGTGGTCGGCAAGACCGGACGCTACCGGTACTTCCCGATCGCGGGCACGCTGGTCATGGCACTCGGGCTGTACCTGATGTCGACCATGGGCCGGACCACCAGCACCTGGCTGGAGTCGCTGTACATGCTGATCCTGGGTCTCGGCATCGGCCTGGCCATGCAGGTGCTCACCATCGTCGTGCAGAACACCGTGCCCTACGCCCAGCTGGGCACCGCCACCTCCGGGGTCACCTTCTTCCGCACGCTCGGGAGCGCCTTCGGCACAGCCGTTTTCGGCACCCTGTACAGCAACGAGATCGGTCCCGCGCTCGCCGATGCCCTGACTCGCTCGCGTGTGGTGCCGCCGGAGGTCGCGGCGGACCCGCAGGCGTTGCGCGCACTGCCCGCCGAGCAGTCGGCTCCCCTCATCGACGCGTACGCGGACTCCATCGCTCACGTGTTCTTCTGGGTCGTACCGGTCGCGCTGGCCGGATTCGTGATCGCGTGGCTGCTGCCCGAAGTGCCGCTGCGCGACAGCGCGCGAGCGGGCGCGGGCGATGTGGGCGAAGGGTTCTCGGTGCCCGACTCACCGGATCGGTTGGTGCAACTGGAACGGGCTATCGCGGGCACCATGCGCGGGGCGGGAGCCGAGCACCCGATCGGCCCGCGCATCCTCGCCGAGGCCGACAGCGACCTGACGCGTGGGGAGGCATGGGCGCTGGGACAGGTGTATCTGCGCGACCGGGTGATCGGTGCGGCGACGCTGGCCGAGATAGCGCGGGCGCACCGGTTGCCCGACGAGGTGATCGAACCGATCTACGACCAGGTCGGCGCGGAGGGGTATCTGACGCGCGAGGGCGAACGGTTGCGGCTCACCGACTCCGGCGCGGCCGAGATCGATCGGATCAAGACCGCTTGGCGGCGCTGGCTCGACAGCAGGCTCGACGATTGGAACGAAGCCGATCCCGCCGACCGCGCCCTGCTGGAACAGGCGCTGACGAACATCGCCACGAAATTGCTGGAAGACCACACGCGCGAGCAGGAAACGGTGCCCGCCTGAGCGCTTGCGCCCGAATACTCGCACACGTATATTCGTGAACGAGTAGGGAGGCGCCGCTATGAAGAAACGCAAGGTGGACAACCTGCTGGCGCTCGCGGTGCTGTCGGTGATCATCGAGCGTCCGATGCACCGCTACGAGATCGCGCAGACCTTGCGCGAGCGGGGCAAGGACCAGGACATGGCGATCAAGTGGGGCTCGCTCTACACGGTCGTGCAGAACATGGCCAAGGTCGGTTTCCTCGAAGTGGTCGGCAGCGAACGGGCCGGTGCGCGGCCGGAGCGGGTGATCTACCGGATCACCGACGCGGGCCGCGCCGAGATGGCCGATTGGACCAGGGAACTGCTGTCGACTCCCGAGCAGGAACATCATCGGTTCGTCGCGGGCCTGTCCATTCTCGCGGTGCTCCCGCCCGCCGAAGTGGTCGACCTGCTCGGCACGCGCCTCGAAGCGCTGAAACGGACGATCGAGCGCCTGCGCGGTGAACTCGACGGCTTGGCGGGCACGCTGCCTCGCCTGTTCATCGTCGAGTCCGAGTTCGCGCTCACGATGCTGGAAGCCGAGGCGGCATGGACGCGTTCGCTGCGCGACGAGCTGACCGGGGGCACCTTCCCGGGGCTGGAGCAGTGGCGCGCGTGGCACGACCGCGGCATGCCGCCATCCGAGGTCACCGAACTGGTGGAGAGGGGGATGGCCGAGAACTAATCCCGGAAATCGGGCCCGGGGAGGTGCGGCAACACCGCCGCCGGGCCCGATCGAAACAGTCTCGAACCGCGCCCGCGAACGCGCACCCGGCTACAAGGCTGGCAACCACAGGATAACCGGGTGGGTGACGCGCGCGTCGGTTCGGGAACCGAAACCCCGTATCGCACGAATCCTGGAGACACCCATGTCCGAAACACGTACCGCCCTGGTGATCGGTGGCGGAATCGCCGGCCCCGTGGTCGCGACCGCCCTGCGCAAAGCGGGCATCGAAGCTCGCGTCTACGAGGCTTATCCCGGCCCTTCCTATGGCATAGGCAGCGGACTCGCCCTCGCGCCCAACGGCATCGCCGCCCTCGACATCATCGGAGCGGGCGACCCCGTCCGTGCGATCGCGCAACCGGTGTCGCAGATGAACATGGCGGTTGGAGACAAGGTGCTCGCATTGCCCGGCCTCGCCGATGTGCCTCCCCTGCAACTGGTCGATCGCAGCGAATTGCACCAAACGCTGCATCGGCACGCGGTCGCCGCGGGGGTGCCGTTCGAGTACGACAAGCGCCTGGTCGATGTAGGTGAGCGGGAGACGGGCATCGTCGCCCGGTTCGCCGACGGCAGCACGGCCACCGCCGACGTGCTGATCGGCGCGGACGGCATCCGCTCGACGGTGCGCACGTTGATCGACCCGGACGCGCCGGGCCCCGCCTACACCGGCATGCTGGGTTTCGGTGCGATCACCGAGTGCGCCGCAGACCTCGCGCCCGACACGATGACTTTCGCGTTCGGCAAGCGGGCGTACTACCTGTACTGGCCGGTCGGCGACGGCCGTGTCGCGTGGGGAGCGAACCTGCCGTACAAGGAGTATCTGTCGCTCACCGCGGCGCGGGCGATCCCGAACACACACTGGTTGGAGATCCTGCGCGCGACCTACCGCGATGACACCCCTGGCGGCGAGTTGGCCCGCCGTACCACCGAGGAAGAGCTGGAAGTGACCGGCGCGCTGCACATCATGCCGCCGGTGCCGCACTGGTATCGCGGACGGATGGTACTGGTGGGCGACGCGGTGCACGCCCCGTCCAACAGTTCCGGCCAAGGCGCGTCGCTGGCGATCGAGAGCGCCGTGCAGCTGGCCCGCTGCCTGCGTGATCTGCCCGCCCCGGAGGCGTTCGCCGTCTACGAGCGCTTGCGGCGCGACCGTGTGGAGGGTATCGCCGCTCGCGCCGCGAAGATCAATCACAGCAAGACGCCGGGGCCGGTGGCGCGCAGAGTAATGCGGCTGCTCATGCCGCTCATGGCCAAGACCGTGATGAAACCGGAGAAGACCATGGGACCCGAGCAGCGCTACCGCATCGATTGGGACGCGCCGGCCGACAGCGAGCTCGCGGCGGCCTAGGAGCACCGAGAACGCCCGCCGGTCCGGCCGATCGGCTGGACGGCCCGTTCCTGCGCGACTCGCATCAGCGGAAGAATAGAATTTCGCTGTGAGCGATAGGGATTCCGATGGGAATGTCGATCTGAACCAACTGCGCACGTTCTTGGCCGTACACCGGGCCGGATCGATCACCGCGGGAGCGCGGCTGGTCGGGCTGTCCCAGCCGACGGTAACCGGGCAATTGCAGGCGTTGGAGAAGCGGCTCGGCGCGCGACTGTTCGAGCGACTGCCGCGCGGCGTGTCGCCGACCGCGGCGGCGACCGAGTTGGCGGCGCGCGTCGCCGCGCCCCTGGACGCGCTGGACACCGTAGCGGGCCCGGACCACCGTGCCGAGCCCACGCCCCAGCCCGCCGTGCGGCTGGCCGGGCCCGCCGAGTTCCTCGCGGTCCACGCGCTCCCGGCGCTCGCGCCGCTGGTCGATCGGGGCGTGCGGCTGGCGGTCGCCGCCGGGCTGTCCGACGATCTGCTCGGCGGCCTGCGCGCGGGACACTTCGACCTGGTGGTGTCGACCGTCCGCCCTCGAGGCCGGACAGTGGTCGCCGAACCACTGTGCGACGAGGAATTCGTGCTCGTCGCCGCGCCGCCGATCGCCGCGCGAGTAGACGGCGAGCTGTCGCGGGCCAGGGTCTCGGCCGCACTGTCCGGTATCCCACTGGTCAGCTACGCCCCAGACCTGCCGATCCTGCGGCGGTACTGGCGGCACGTCTTCGGTGTCCGGCTCGTCGCCGAGGCCGCGGTCGTCGTCTCCGACCTACGCGCGGTGGCTTCGGCGGTCGCGGCGGGCGCGGGGATCAGCGTGCTGCCGCGCTATCTCTGTGCCGCCGAACTGGATTCCGGAGCGCTTGTCACGCTGCTGCAACCGGACGACCCGCCGATCAACACGGCGTTCCTGGTGCGTCGTCCCGGTCCCACCGCCCGCTCGCACGTCGAGCTGGTCTATCGCCGGCTGCTCGCGGCGGCGCGGGGCTGGTGAGCGCCATCCCGCTCAGCGCCGTGCCGCGCGGTCGCGCAGGATGCGCGCGGTCTGCTCGTCACCGGGCAGGAACGCCTCGAGCTGCAACTCCGCGAGCGTGACGTCGACGGCGGTCGCGAACGAAGTGAGTGTGGTGATCAAACGCAATTCGCCTTCAGCGCAGCGCAGGCGCAACGGCACCGCGAAACCGAGGTGGTCCGGACCGGGATCGGCCTGCGGAAGATAGGTTTCCAGCTCTTCGACGAGTTCGTCCAAGGCTGGATCGGGGCTGCGTGCCATCCGGTTGCGCAGCGCCTCGGTGATGTGTTTCCCCCATTCCGGCAGGTTCAGCACGCGGGCGGCCAAGCCGTCCGGGTGCAGCGCGAGCCGGAGCACGTTGACCGGCGGCTCCAGCAACCAGGGGGCGGCCCCCTCGGTCAGCACGTCGAAGGCGGCGTTGGCGGCGACCAGGATGCCGTAGGGCTGTACGACCAGCGCCGGGTAGGGCTGATGGCCGTCCAGGATGGCGCGCAACGCCTCCAGAACCGGCGCCAATTCCCGGGTGTCGAGTTCCGTTTCGGGAAAGATCGGCGCGAATCCCGCGGCCAGCAATAGTCCGTTGCGCTCACGCAGCGACAACTCCAGTGATTCGGCCAGTCGCACCACCATGGTGCGTCCCGGACGTGAGCGGCCCTGCTCCAGGAAGCTCAGATGCCGCTGCGTGGTGTCGGCGCGGATCGCGAGGTCGAGCTGGCTGACCCGGCGCAGCGTCCGCCAATGCTTGAGCTGCCGGGCGAACCCGGTGGACTCGGTCGCCGTCGTCATAGCAGCAGTATCGGGCGCTGCGCTGTCGCTCGCCATACCCTGCGGGGAATCGCACACGCTTCGGACGAGGACGAAACTCTGCCGCATGAGCAATGAACTCGATGAGCAGGAACTCGCGCGTTTCGCCGAACAGTACGTCGCGTTGTGGAACGAGCCCGACGCCGCGGCCAGGCGCGAGCGGATCCGGCGGCTGTGGTCCGAAGACGGGGCGCAAGTACTGGTGGACCCACCGGAGGCGATGCGTGAGGCGCTGGCCGCGCTGTCCTTCCCGATCCCGACCGTGGAGATCCGGGGTCACGAGGCGCTCGCCAAGCGCGTCGACCGCGCGTACGACGAGTTCGTCGCCCCCGGCGAGCACCTGTTCGCGTCGAAGGAGCCTGCGGTGCTGCTGTCGGTGAACCTGATCGGGCTCTCCTGGCACATGGTGACCCATGCCGACGGCGCCGTCGTCGGCGGTGGTTACGACGTCATCGCGCTCGACGACGACGGCCGGATCCGATGGGACCACCAGTACATCGGCGTCGCGTGACGAACGCCGTCACTTACCGTTCGGAGCCGTGACGTCGCAAATCCGTGCGGCCGGGCGCGTACGGCATGATCCGTTCGGAAGGTGGCGTTCGAGTTCCGTGCGGCTCAGGGGCAGGCGGTCAGAACTCGCACCATGGCGTCTTTCTCCGCCGGGGTGACCCAGAGCTGGTAGGCCGCCTTCACCTGGATTTGCCTCGTCAGATACGCGCAGTGGTAACCCTTGACCGGTGGCAGCCACTCGGCCGCGTCGGAGTCGCTCTTGGACTGGTTGGTGGGCCCGTCGACGGCTTGCAGGTTCAGCGGATCGTTGGCCAGGTCACGGCGGCGCTCGGCGGAAAGTTGTTGTGCGCCTTTCTGCCAGGCGTCCGAGAGCGCGACGACGTGATCGATCTGCACGTCGTCGGAAGACCTTGTGCCGCGCTTGAAGTTGATGGTCTTACCGGTATAGGGGTCGGCGAGCGTACCGGTGGAGACGATGCACTTGCCCGATTTGAAGGTCACGTCGGTGAGGTCGCGCTGGAGAATGTCGTTGCGGGTGTCGCAGCCGTTGTTGCCCCCGGGCACCGACACATTGTCCGACCAGGGCGGCCCGAATTCGTCGCGGCTGTAGCCGGTTCTGGGCGCGCGCTCGGCGACGCGCAGGGAGTTCAAGAGGGCGAGGGCGTCGCGACCGGGGATCGGGGCGGGCGCGTCGGCGCAGGCCCGGCCGCCGGGACCACATTCCACCGCCGTCGATTCGCTGGGCCGAATGGAAGAGCAGGAGAGCAGTCCGACGGAAGCCGCGACCGTTACGCCGATCAGAGCCAACCGCTGCGCTGTGGACTTCATCGCACTTCCTAACGCCGAACCCCAGTGAAACTGTAACCGGCGTCAACGTATCCAGTGCCGGGGTTCGCACAACCGAACGGCGCGTATGAGATTCGGCACAGCTGTGGGATAGCGGGCGGTAGGCCGGGGCTGGTGGGCAGAAGAGTGGGGCCGCCCCCGAATCGCCGTGCCGGCGCCGATTCGGGGGCGGTTTATCACGAGGAGGCCTGGGGAGCCGCGCGGTTGTGCGGATGGTTGTCCACTCCGAAAACCGCACTGGGACGACACCACGGGGCTGATGAGGGGGAGGTCCCGAGGTGTCGAGCCGCGCCTGCTCCGGACTCACTCGTGATGATCAGGGGTGATCGGGATCCGGTCCCGGTGACCAGGGGAGATCCCTCTCCGTGGACGTCGGCACGAGTCTCGATCACGCTTGGTTCTACGTATCAGAACAGTAGATATGTGCGGTGTAGATTGGCAAGTTCGTTCCCAGGGTCCGGAAAATTTCTCAGCCGATCTTCAGTTTCGGCCATGCAACTACTGCATGAGTACGGATGTTTCCGTGGGATGACGGCGCGGTCGGGACCGAAAGATGTGACCATGCTCACGGGGGGACCGGTCACAGGCAGCGGAGATCGCGTGTCGAAACGGATACAGGCGAGCAATCCGCCACCCGAAAGGACCGCATCATGCCCACCGTCGACGTACTCGACTCGTTCCTCAGCTACCGCGACACCGGCGTGGGGGAGACCCCCGTGGTGTTCCTGCACGGCAATCCGACCTCGTCCTATCTATGGCGCAATGTGATTCCGCATGTCGCGGACCGGACCAGAGCACTGGCGCCGGACCTGATCGGGATGGGGGAGTCGGGTAAGCCGGACAGCGGCTACCGATTTACCGATCACGCCGCCTACCTGGACGGCTGGTTCGACGCGCTCGGCTTGGACCAGGTGGTGCTGGTCGGGCACGACTGGGGCGGCGCGCTCGGCATGGATTGGGCCGCTCGGCATCCGGATCGCGTGCGCGGCATCGCGCTGATCGAGACGTTCCTGCGGCCGATGCGCTGGGAGGAGTTGCCTTCGCTGGGCGCCGAACTGTTCCGGAAGTTCCGCTCCGCCGAAGGAGAGCGAATGATATTGGAGGAGAACACTTTCATCGAGTTCAACCTGCCGAAGGGCGTCGCCGACCTGGCGGCCGAGGACCACGACGTGTACCGGGCGCCGTATCCGACTCCGGCATCGCGCAAGCCGCTGCTGGTATGGCCGCGGGAGTTCCCCCTGGACGGAGAACCCGCCGACGTGGTGGCACTGGTCCGGAACTACGGCGTGTGGGCCGCCGCGACACCGGACGTGCCCAAACTGTTGATGGCGCTGGAGAACGGCGTAGGGCTGGGATCGGCGGAAGTGATCGACTGGGCCGCGAACGCCTTCGCGAGCGCCGAGGTCGCGCCGATCGGCCCGGCGGGCCACCACGCGCCGGAGGACCGGCCGGAGGAGATCGGCCGGGCGGTCGCGCGGTGGCTCGACCGGCACGCCCTGATCGCAGCGGCTGCCCGGTCGTGACCGCGCCCGCGGTGTGACCCGGCGGCGCTTGCGCCGACCGTGACGCGGGCCGAATGATGGCCGGATGAGCACTGAGCACGACCGGGTCGCGGCGGAGGAGAAGGCCATGGTCGCCCGCGCGGTCGCGGGCGACCGGGACGCCGTCACCCAGGTGGTGCGCCTGCTACAGGACCCGCTCTACCGGCTGGCCCTGCGCATGGTCTGGCGGCCCGCGGAGGCCGAGGACGCGACGCAGGACATCATGGTGCGCGTCCTCGACCATCTGCACACCTGGCGCGCCGAGGCTCGGCTGCTCACCTGGGCCTACCGCATCGGCGTCAACTATCTGCTGAATCTGCGGCGGCAGACCCCGCAGGAGGCCGCGCAACTGAGCCTGGACGCCTACCGGGACGGGCTGGCGGACGGATTGTCCGAGGCGGACTATCGCGGACCGGAAGCGGTGCTTCTGACCGCCGAGGTGCGGCTCACCTGTAGTCAGGGCATGCTGCAATGCCTGGCCCGCGACGAACGGATCGCCTTCGTGCTCGGCGACGTGTTCGAACTGAGCTCGACCGAAGCCGCCTGGATCCTCGGCATCACCTCCGCCGCCTATCGAAAGCGATTGCAGCGAGCGAAGAAACGACTCGGGAACTTCCTGAACGCGACCTGCGGCCTGGTCGACCCGGCGGCGTTCTGCCGCTGTTCGCGCCGAGTGGACCGAGCACTCGCTCTCGGGCGCGTCGACCGGCCTACACCGGTGTACGCGCGCCATCCGGTCAGCGTGGGCGGCCGCACCGCGGCCGAGGCAGAACAGCAGATGATCCGGTTGCACGACGCCGCTTCGGTGCTGCGTGCCCATCCGGATTACGCCGCACCGCAGGCGAAGATGGACGCGATCGCGGGGCTGCTCGGTTCCGGACGCTTCCCCTTGCTCGACGGGGCCTGACCCGCGCTCGGCTGCGGCTCATTCCTCGTCGGCGGGCTGGGCGGTCGGGGGAATTCCGGTGTCGAGGAAGCGGATGAGCCGATCGATGCGTGCCGTGTGGTCGACACAGCGCTCCAAGTGGTGCCCCAGCAACGCGATATCCATCGCCACTTCGGTGGACGGCTGGGACGCTTGGTCGCGCAGCGCGGAATCGAGTTGCTCGTGCAGGGTTTCCATCGGGCGTCCGGGGGGTGTCTGCTCGGACAGCGCTTGGTGACCCGCGACCGCCTGCCCCGCCAACGCCGTGCGCTCGGCCGCCAGCTTGCCCATCGCGGCCAGGATGTCCAGGATGGGTTGCCGCGCCACGTGTCCGGGATGACTCTGGTACACCTTGTCGGCGACCCGGCTGACGAGCCAGCCGATGCGGGACAGTTCACCGGCGATCTGGATCGCGGTCACCACGTGCCGTAGGTCGCGCGCCACCGGCGCCTGTAACGCCAGCAGCACCACGGTGCGCGCCTCGCACGCGCCGTACATCTTCTGCAACTGCTCGTCGAGTGCGAAGACCTCGTAGGTCGCGGTGAGGTCGGCGTCGACGAGCGCGTCGGTAACACGCTCGACGGCGTCGTGGGCGAGCGTGCACATCAGCGTCAGATCATTCGTCAACGCGATGAGCTCGGCAGTGAACTGGGTGCGCACCGCCAAATTCTCACCTATCGACGGGCACGGGGTCGATTCCTTGCCGGATGTTCTTCCATAACGACATCGACTCGGCGCCCGCGGCGATCGACTACGCCGCGCGGAGGATCGAGTCTTTGCGGCCGCTGCGCGTAAAACGCAGTTCCGCCCGTGGTTTCGCGCCCTCACACCGGTCGGGCCGACGCGCGAATGCGACGTCTCCGCTCGGGCCCGGCTCTCGGAATCGTGCTGGTCGCCGCATAGTCAGGCGGAGCCTCGAGAGATATTGCCGCGCTGCATATCAGTGTCGAAGATCACAGAGATGTTGGTGTGCATGGCAACTCGCCTATCTGCTCGAGCAGGTCTCCCGAGCCCGGCGCGGTCGCTCGGACGGCCGATACCGCGTGATACCGCGGGCGTCGCGTTCGGTGTTCGGCGCCTGTACATGCGCGTGCCGGTGCCCTGCTCGACGCCCGAATCGCCCAGGCCGCGAAGCCCACCCACCAGTGCCGCCGGTGTTACCGTCGCGGCATGCCGAACTTGCGCGATATGCAGCATCGGGTGGTGACGGCGTTGCAGCGCCGGGTCGGCAACCCGATCCTCCGCACACTGCCCGGACAGACCCTGTTGGAAACCACCGGCCGGATCAGCGGGCAGCCGCGGATCACCCCGATCGGCGGACGAAAGGTCGGGCGGGAATTCTGGCTGGTCTCGGAGTTCGGCGAGCGGTCGCAGTACGTCCGGAACATCAAGGCCGACAATCGGGTCCGGCTGCGGCTGCACGGCCGCTGGCACACGGGCACCGCGCACCTGTTGCCGGACGACGATCCGCGTGCCCGCCTGGTCGCGTTGCCGCGCGCCAACAGCGCGGCCGTCCGGTTGGTCGGCACCGATCTGCTCAGCTTGCGCATCGATCTGGACGATTGAGCCCGCGGCCGGGTGGCGGAGATTGATCACCCGACCAGGATGCGGATCATTTGCTGGGACGATGGTGGGCATGATCCGTGTGTTGCTTGCCCGCTGGACCGTACTCGTACCACTCCTCGCAGTCCTCGCCCTCGCGGCGACGTGGGGCCGAAGTCTGCCCGGTGTGACGGTGACGATCGTGGTGCTGGCGTTGATCGGGGCGGTGCTCGCCGCGGTGCACCACGCGGAGGTGGTCGCGTTCCGGGTCGGTGAACCGTTCGGCTCCCTGGTACTCGCGGTCGCGGTGACAGTGATCGAGGTCGCGCTCATCCTCACACTGATGAGCCAGGGCGGCGACAAGACCGCCACTCTGGCTCGCGACACGGTCTTCGCCGCGGTGATGATCACCTGCAACGGCATCTTCGGTCTTTGCCTGCTCGTGGGAGCCCTGCGGCGGCGAGTAGCCGTGTTCAACGCCGAAGGCACCGGAGCGGCGCTGGCCACCGTGGCGACGCTGGCCACGCTCAGCCTGGTGCTGCCGACCTTCACCACGAGCAAGCCTGGTCCGGAGTTCTCGCCCGCGCAGCTGGCCTTCGCCGCGGTGGCCTCGCTCGCGCTGTACGGGTTGTTCGTGATGGTGCAGACCGTGCGTCATCCGGACGACTTCCTGCCGGTCGAGGCGGACGGCGTGGTCACCGAGAGTGACGAGCACGCCGAGTCCCCCAGCGTGCGCGCAGCGGTGGCCGCTCTCGCTCTGCTGCTGATCGCCTTGATCTGCGTGGTGGGTCTGGCGAAGGTGGTCTCGCCCGCCGTCGAGACGGCCGTCGAGTCGGCGGGTCTACCGCAATCGGCGGTCGGGGTGGTGATCGCGCTGCTGGTGCTGCTGCCAGAGACGCTGGCCGCGGTACGGGCAGCGCGCCGCGATCAGGTGCAGATCGGTCTCAATCTGGCGCTGGGTTCGGCCATGGCCAGCATCGGCCTGACCATCCCGGCGATCGCCGTGGCGAGCATCTGGCTGGAGGGCCCTCTGGTACTGGGTCTCGGCTCGACCCAGATGGTTCTGCTGGCCCTCACCGTCGTGGTGGGCGGGCTGACGGTGGTTCCGGGGCGGGCGACACTGCTGCAAGGCGGCGTCCATCTGGCGGTGTTCGCGGCGTTCGTGGGTCTCGCCGCCAGCCCCTAGGTGGAAACCACCATCACCGGACCCGCTGCGGAGCGCGACAGTCAGCGCGGGTGCTGGGCCGCGTACCTCGCGCGCTCCCGGGCTCGGCGCTGGGCTCGCCGCGCATTCTCCAGATCGGCGGGCAACCCGTGCTTCGCGAGCCGGTGCGCGCGGTTCATCGGCATGAAAGCGACGGTGTAGAACAGGGCCAGCAGCAGCGCGAGCAGGACCATGGCGCCGCGCAGCCACAGTTCGCCGGGGAACAGCAGGAATGCCGCGAACAGCGGTGTGAAGGGCACCATCCCGCGCAGAACGTGCCTGGCGGCGGCGAATCTGCCGGTCAAGTCGTCGCGTACCCATTCGCGCATCGAATCGGGCAGACGTCGTCCGAGGGCATAGCCGATCCACTGGATCGGACCGGGCCGTCGCCGCTCTCGGGTCATGCCTGGGCTCCTCGGTGAGGGGACAGGGCGTCGGGCTCGGTGAGCACCGACCGGCGGGCCGCCTCGTTCACCCGGGTGAGGGCTTCGCGCAACTCCTCGAGGTCGGCCAGGGTGACGCCGAGGCGGCGCACGACGGCGGGCGGGATGCGCTCGGCTCGCGCGCGCAGTTCGGCCCCGGCCGGGGTCAGATTCACCACCAGGTTGCGCTCGTCGCGGTTGTCTCGTTCGCGGCTGATCAGCCCGGCGGCTTCGAGGCGTTTGAGCAGCGGCGACAGGGTGGGTGAGTCCAGCTGGACGGCCTCGGCGATCGCTTTGACCGACATCGGCGCCTCGCCCCACAGCGCGAGCATCACCAGATATTGCGGGTGGGTGAGGCCGAGCGGCTCCAGCAGCGGCCGGTAGACGGCCAGCACCGCGCGGTTCGCCACCGCCAGCGCGAAGCAAACCTGCCGATCCAAACGCAGGGGATCGTCGATCTCGCTCTCCATCGAGCCTCCTTGGTCCGCATTCAAGTTATCGCATGAACAGTTAGTGCGTTAATCAATGTGTGCGACATCTCGGCCGCGAGAACCCGGTTCCGGGGCGGCTGCTCGATACCGTGAAGTTCATGCACAACGACGCGGATCCGCTACGCATCGAGGAATTGGACGCGGTCCGTGGTTTCGCCCTGTGCGGAATCCTGGTGGTGAACATCTGGCGGATCACCGGGATGGCGGCGACGGATGGGTCGGGGGTGATGCATCCGATCCGGCATGTGCTGTCGGTGGTGTTCGAGGGGCGGTTCTTCCCGATGTTGGCGTTCTTGTTCGGGATCGGCTTCGCCTTGCTCTTGGACAAGGCGGCGGAGTGCGGCGAGCGCCCGCGATTGGTCCTGATCCGGCGCCTGCTCGCGCTCGGGGTCATCGGCCTGGTCCATCAGTATTTCCAGCCGGGGGAGGCGCTGCTGCCGTACGCGCTGGCCGGGCTGGTGGTCCTGTTGCCCGCGTCGGCGCTGCCGAACTGGGTGGTGCTGGTGGCGGGCCTGGCCGGCACCTTCGGCGTAGCGCTGGCACTGGGCGGTGGGCTGGCCCTGGCGCCCGGGTTGTTCCTGCTCGGCCTCGCCACCGCTCGCGCCGGGATTGTGGACACTCTGGACGAGCGGGGGCTGCAGATCGCTGTGGTCTTCGCCCTCGCCTTGCCCGCCGCGATACTGGCGGGCAGGTGGGAGTACCGCACGCCGTATCTCGAATTGTGGTCCACCCCGGCCATCGCGGTGGCGGGCCTATTGGGCGCGCTGGCCTATTCCACCGGGCTGCTGCTGTTGCTGCGCATCGAGCCGGGTCAGGTGCTGGCGGAGGTGTTGCGGCCGCTGGGGCGCATGGCTTTGAGCAATTACGTCGGCGCAACCGCTGTGATCCTGCTCGCCGCACCGCGTCTGGGGTTGTCCGGCTCCGACGACTACGCGACGGTTCTGGGGTCGGCGGTCGCGATCATCGTGGTGCAGGCGGCGCTGAGTGCCCTCTGGCTGCGGCTGTTCGAGTACGGCCCACTGGAATGGGTGTGGCGCTGCGTCACCTGGTGGACGGTGGTGCCGATCCGGCGGGTGCGAATGCCGAGCCGTCCGTACTGATCTCGAGGTCGCGGGACCACCTGTGTCCTGGCGAACGCGGCACGCGTCACGAAACAGTGGCTAGCAGTCGTCTCGCTCCCGTGCCGCGGCCTGCGGTTCGGCGAGCAGGTGGCCGAACTCGTGTCAGAGTGTGCGCCCGGCCGCGATCGCCATCGCTCACTGGCACTGTTCGTTCTCGATGCGCCGCAGGACATCCAGCATCGCCAGTACCGAATCCGCGCGGACCGTGCCCTGTCGTAAACCATCACGCAGCACCAGCTCGAGCACCTCTTGCTCGACATTTCCCCTGAGCGCGTTGATCAATGCCAGCTCGCTGCCCCGCGCCGCCGCCAGCTGCGGATCGGTGAACGGATCCAGGCTGTCGAGCCCGAAGTAGCCGCGGAACACCTCCAGCGTCTCGTAGGACGGGTTCACCGCCTGCCCGGTACGCAGCTTCCAGAGGTAGTTGGCGGACAGGCGCGCTCCGGTGGCGCGGTGGATGTCCGCGGCCAGCGCTCGGTGGGTGATCTGCTGCGCGCGTCCGTCTTTGCCCACGGGCGGGTGCATTCCGTTGATGAGCTTGTTGAGAGCCCGCGTGAACGGGTGCGTAGCGTGAACCTCCCCCATGATCAGCATGTCTCCTGTAGTTGACAGGCTATGTGGCGTAGATCATACTCGTCGTGCTCCGCCCGCGGTTGCCGATGCGGTCGCCCCGAAGGCTCGGGGGACCATGAAAGCCTGGCGCTTGGAGCGGCAGCAGGTGGGGCGATCATCGTCGCTCGCCCCATTTCATCGGTGTACACGACAGGGCGAGTGGTTCTCGATGCCGGGAATCGAAGCGCCGGAAGGTCGCTCACGCAGCGATTCTGCTCGACCCCGATCCCAGCGTGCGGCCGAGAACCATCGGCGGGCGGGCCGGGGCCGACATGCGCGGCCGTTCAGCGGCCGAGCGCCGTATCGGTGCTCCGTGCGTGCGCACTGGTGTCGGCGATGACTGCCGACCTGGTGGCCAGGGTGGCGCGAGCGCGTGCCGCGACGGTGTCGGCGTCGAATCCGACCAGCTCGGAAGCCGTTCCATGACCGGAGGCCGAGACCGAGCCACTTCTCCCCGGAACCTCTACGGGTAGCGGCACCGCCAGCCGTTCGACGAGTGAGGTCGCTGGATGCCGGGCGGACTGCCCGCCACGGGACGGAGGCGGTCCCGCCGGTGCCCGCGCAGATCGGTCAGGTAGCCGGGCGGCGGAACGATCCGATCAGGAGGCGGAGGCTCCGGTCCGGCGGATCGCGTCGAGGACTTCGCCGTAGGTGAGGTCGGTCGAGTTCACGAGCGCGCGCTCCGACGGGACGTCGATGTCGACGGAATCGATGCCGTTGACGCCGCGCAGCGCGGATTCGATCGCCGACGCGGACTCACGCGTAACGTTGTGCAGAGTAACTGTGTAGGTCATGCATTTCGCATTGACCGATTCGGCCCGCTCAAACTTTCCTTTTCGTCGCGTTTGACCGCCCGTACGCCGGGAATAGCGGAGTTGTCAAACGACTCGACGCAACAAGGATTGCCATGATCATCATCATCGGGCTCGTCGCCTTGATCGCGGCCGTGATTATCGGAGTTGCCGCCGTGGTGGGCAACACCGGCCCCGCTCAGCAACTGACGAGCGATTTCGCGGTATTCGACTACCACTTCCACGGTTCCACCGGAGCGCTGTTCGGTTACGGCGTCGTGCTAGGCGCGGTCGGCATGCTCGGACTGGCACTGGTCCTCTCCGGCGCCTGGCGGGTGAGCCGCCGCAGCGCGGCCGCGCGTCGGGAACTCAAGCAGTCACGTCGCGAGATGGCGGCGGTGCGGCGTGATCTGGCGGCGGGCACCCCTGCTCCGGCCGACCGGACTGCCAACGAGCCGGCCTGGCGCCAGTGGCTGCGCACACCCCGTTCGGGCGCTGCCCGAACCGATCGCGGCGCGACGGTGTCGACTTCGAAACCTGTGACCGCGAAATAGTCAAGAGAAAAGGAACACGACAATGATTATCCTCGGCCTCATCCTCCTGGTCCTGGGCTGGCTGCTCGGTATTTCACTGCTCACCACGGCGGGCATCATCGTCCTGATCATCGGGCTCGTCCTGCTGGTGGCCGGCTCGGTCGGCCGTCCGGTGGGTGGCCGCCGCTGGTACTACTAGAGGAATTCGTCATGAAGTTCGAAGATCGCCTCGCGCATCAGGTACAAGCGACTCGGGGCAACGTGAAGAAATTCCTCGGCAGAGCGACGGGAAATTCCCGGTTGGAGGCCGAGGGGCGGGGTGAGCAGACTCGCGGCAACGTCAAGCGCGCCGCGGACAAACTGCGCAACGCGTTCAAGCGCTGACCGCCCGACCGATCGACCCGGTGCCGGGCGGAGGCCGATGGCCTCCGCCCGGCACCGGCGTGCTCCGGGGACGGATGCGTCCGGAATTACGGCTTCCGGCTCAGATTCCGGCGACGTCGGCGGCCTGCCCTATTCCGTAAGTGACGGCCATGGCCAGCGCACCGCCGAGCACGACCCGGACCACGGCCCGGCCACGCGGGCTTCCACCCAGCCGGGCGCTGACCGACCCGGTGAGCGCGAGCGCCGCGAGCACGGCCGCGAAGGTCACCGGAATGCGCGCGGTGACCGGCGGCAGCAGGATGGCCAGCAATGGCAGCAGCGCCCCGAGGGTGAAGGCCACCGCCGAGGAGAACGCCGCCTGCCAGGGGTTGGTCAGCTCGGCGGGGTTCAGGCCGAGTTCGGCCTCCGCGTGTGCGGTGAAGGCGTCGTGCGCGGTGAGTTCTTCGGCTACCTTGCGCGCCGTTTCGGGCGTCAGCCCCTTGGCCTGATAGATCCCCTCGAGTTCGGCCAGCTCGTAGTCCGGCTCTTCGCTGAGCTCCCTGCGTTCTTTCGCCAGTAGTGCCCGTTCGGAGTCACGCTGGGTGCTGACCGACACGTATTCGCCCACCGCCATCGAGATCGCGCCCGCCGAGAGACCCGCGATGCCCGCGGTGAACAACGCCGCCGTCTCCGTCGTCGCCGCGGCGACGCCAACGACCAATCCCGCCGTCGACACGATGCCGTCGTTCGCGCCGAGCACACCCGCTCGCAGCCAGTTGAGCTTGGCGGCGAAGCCGTTGCTGTGCGGTTCGTACGGATGGGCGCCGGAGGCGCTGGTCGTGCGATCCATGCAACGCACACTAATCACCGCCGCGACGCGCGGACGGCAACCGCCGCAGGGCCTCCGGGACGCCCGGCTAGGTGTGGGGTTGGCGGGGAACCGCCAGTGGATGCGGAAGCATCGTGCGGTGGATGATCTGCAGAATCATCAGGAACAGCACCGAAAGCCCGGCAGTGGTGTAATCCCCGAGCAGCACCGCCAGAACTGCGAACCCGCCGAACACGGGAAGCTCCAGCAGCGCGCACCAGCGCAGGATCCGCAGCCGCCTGGCGTTGGCGGCCAGCCGTTGTACGCCGTCGTCGATGATGGTCAGCGCCGTCTCGTACCGCACCATACCGTCACCGACCTGGACGAACATGTGCACCGCTTGGTCGCGGCTGAGTTCGCCGAGCCAAGCCCGGTCGATCAGCCGCTTGCCCTCCTCGGCGACCTCCTTGATAACCGCGTCCATGCGGCCCCCTTCCCAGTCGATCCCGGAGAGTCTAGCGGCCGAATCGAGCCTTCCCAGTGGCGATTCAAGCGGGCGGGAAGAGGTAGAGACGCTCGGGCACGATGCGCACGATCAGCCGCTGCGCCTCGGGTTCCGGTGGGGGAGTCGCGCCACCCATGTACTTGGCGTACATCGCGGTCAGCAGGGTCTTGTCCGGGTCGTCGGTGATCTCGACCCGGCCGCGCACCTCCGCGTACCGGCCGTCGGCGCGGCTGAGCACCAGCAGGCTCACCCGCGGATCGCGCCTCATGTTGCGGGTTTTCAGCCGTCCTTCGATCGTGCTGAACAGCAGGGTGTCGCCGTCGTAGTCGACGAAGATCACCGAGGACTGCGGACGGCCGTCCGCGTTCGCGGTGGCCAGGACGGCGGCGTGTGGGCGGTCGATCAGGGTGCGCACGGTGTCGTCGAGTTGCATCGGAAGTCTCCTCGGTCGGTGCGGGAATCGCGGTGATCCCCGTAATGCCGACCACCCCAGCGACGCGAAGGAATCGGGGGGCGAGCGATTCTTTTTGGCGTCCCGCTCGGTCATATCTGCGACGGCTCACGTTCTGTGGACCGGGAAAGGACCTGCGGATGACCTCGACCAGTGCGCTGCCCGGCGCCGAATTCAGCCGCCGCACCCAGCCGTATCGCCGGGAATTGCTCGCCTACTGCTACCGCATGCTCGGCTCGATCCACGACGCCGAAGACCTGGTGCAGGAGACCTATCTGCGCGCCTGGCGCTCCTACGACACCTTCGAGGGCCGCTCCTCGGTGCGGACCTGGCTGTACCGGATCGCCACGAACGCATGCCTGACCGCGCTGCGGCACCACGGGCGGCGGGTGCTGCCGTCCGGCCTCGGGGCCCCCGGCACGGACCCGACCGCGCCGCCGGTCCTCGCTCCTGCGGACGTCCGATGGTTGCAGCCCTTGCCGGATGCCCTGGTGACGCGGGAGTCGGCGGACCCGGCCGGTGTCGCGGTGGCTCGCGACAGCCTGCGCTTGGCGCTCATCGCCTGCCTGCAACATCTGAACGGCAGGCAGCGCGCGGTGCTGCTGCTGCGCGACGTCCTCGGCCTGCCCGCGGCCGATGTCGCCGACTCGCTGGACACCAGCATCGCGGCGGTGAAGAGCACCTTGCAGCGCGCCCGGGCACGGCTCACGGAGGTCTCGGCGGCCGCGGAGCAGGCGGTGCCGCCGAGCGAGCCCGCTCAACGCGCGTTGCTCGAGGAGTACATGATCGCCTTCCGCCGCGCCGACCCCGCGGCCATCGAACGCCTGCTACACCGCGACGCCGTGCTCGAAATGCCGCCTTCGGGCACCTGGTTCGAGGGCAAGCGCACGTGTGTCGCCTACCTGGCCGAGCAGGTCCTCGGCGCTCCCGGCGAGTGGTTGATGTTCCCGGCGACGGCCAACGGGCAACTCGCCGCAGTGGCCTATCGCCGGGAAACCGACTGCTTCTACCGAGCTTTCGGCATCGCGGTGCTGACCACGACGAAGGACTCCATCATCCGGATCACCGCCTTCGGCGACCCCGGCTTGGTCACCGCCTTCGGCTTCGCCCCTGTCCTCGGGTGAATCGGTACGCGCCGGGCCGCCGACTCCGTGCACGACGCGGGGCGTCGGAAGGCCTGACGACCGCGGGTTCCGCTATGCCCGGTCGGCCCCCGAACGATCGTCTCGGATGCCGATCCACGCGTAGTCGCGCGCCCTGGTGACCGCGACGAGTTTCTGCCGCTCGGCGAGTTCGGCTCGTTCGCGGCTCGCGCCGGTGCGCGGTTGCGCGCCGCTGGACCAGGTCGGATGGAAGACCGCTGCGAAGTCGAGCCCCTTGGCGCGATGTATCGTCCCGACTTTGACCGCAGCGCACAGTGTCCCGTCGTAGTCCTCCAGGGGCAGCGTGGCGATGCCGACGGCGTCCAGTGCCCCGGCGAGCCGGCTGGACTCCTGGCGCGTGCGGGTGAGTACGGCGATGTCCGACAGCGGTTTCCCGCATCCGAGGATGCCGCTCACGAGCGCGGACTCCAGGTACTGATCCGGCCCACGCCAGATGTGCACCACACCGTCGGGCAGGGTGACGTCGGCGTCGCGCAACAGCACACCGGCCGCCTCGTCGAAATCGCCGAGCGCGTTCACCGCGTCGATCCCGGCGGCGTTCTCCCAGACGCGGCGGCGATTGCGGTAGTTCACCCGCAGGATCTCGCCGCGGCCGCGCAGGTCGATGCCCGCGTCGGCCATGCGCCAGCCTCCGGCGTACACCTGCTGCTGGCCGTCGCCGAGCAGCAGCAGCGGACTGGACCCGTTGCCCCCGGCGATGGCGTGGGCCAGCCGCAGCCCGGCCGGCGTCATGTCCTGCACCTCGTCGACGACGACAGCGTCATAGGGTTCGGCCAGCGGTTCGTTACGGATCTCGGCCAGCGCGACGGCGATCACGTCGCTGTAGTCGGAGATGCCCCGCTCACGCATCTCGTTCACGTACGGGACGTACAGCTTGTGCCACACGTCGGCACGTCGGTCGTCGCCGAGGCGAACGCCGTGGCGTCCGTGCCGCTCCGTGCGCTGGTAGACGTCGAGATCGTTGATCTCGCGCCCCTTGATGACGCGGTCGATCTCCTCCCGCCAATAGCTCTCGTGCGGCTCGATGTCCTCGAAGTCGGATCGCGCTTGCTCCCAGACCCGGCCGAATACTTCGTCGGCTCCGCGCGGATCGAGTTTCGGTGCCGCGATCCGCTGCCCGAGGAAATCCAGGGCCCAGGAATGCAATCCGGCGAACTGGACGCTTCCCTCGGTTCCCGGTGCCAGGCGCCGGAAGTAGGTTTCCTGGCAGTGGACGAGCGTCTTGACGAACGTGGTGTACAACTGACGCCCGGTTGATCGTTTCGCCTGCCTGGCCATGCGGTGCAGGGCCACGACGGTCTTGCCGGTGCCCGCCGGACCGGCCAGCCGGGCGGGACCGGTGTACGTGCGCGAGACCAGCGATTCTTGTTCGGGATCCAGGAAGGTCATCCAATGCTGGAACGACATGCCCAGTGCCGCGTCACGCTGGGGGGCGAGCACTTGCGCCCGTTCGAGCAGGGCGAGATCCGGTGGGTCTTGCGTCGCCTCCTCGATCTCCAGCAGATCGTAGTCGCGGGCCGATTGGTGGGCGACGGTGTTCGCGATGGCCCGCACCCGTTTGTGCTTCAACTGCCGGTGCCGTGCACGGACCACTCGATCGAGCTCGCCCGGCTCGGCGACGGCGAACCGGCCGTCCACGCGCGGGCCGAACCCGGCGGGCACGAGCAGGACGATCTGCGTATCGTGGGCGACGACCTTCTCGCGCCCGAACTGCACTCTGCCGAAACGAGCCTCGACGTCGCGGCGCAGCTCGTCGAGCTCCCCCGGCACGCTCTCGGCGAAGCGCAACGCGAAAAGTCCGTTGCCGCAGACCAGCAGCGCATGGGCGCGGCCGTCGGGCGTGCGGGCCGGATCCCGGTGGACGAGCAGGTAGCGCCCCGGCTCCGCCAGCGCGTCGGCGAGGAAAGTCCGCTGCTGCGAGGTGAAGCCGGGAAGGCGGGTCAATGTGTCCGTGACCCGGGAGAGCCAGGCATCGGTGTTCATGGAGTCCCCCTTCCGTTGACACCTACCCCGTCATCGACGGTAAAGACACGGCGTCGAAGAGGGAATGGGCGCAGAGCTTTCGGAGGCAACCGTTACCGAAACGGGCGAATCGGACACCGGACCGTTGTCGAGCTGTCACCCGAACGTATTGTGCGAGTGCGCCGTTGTCTGCGCCCCGGTGCGTCGCACTGTGGTAGGCGTTGTGCCCCACCATCTTCGGGCGCACCGGGTGAACGTCGCCTGCTCGGACAGCCCGATCAGCGAGGCGACCTGACTCATCGGCATATCCGTCGTGGTCAGATACCGGCGCGCCGCGTCCCTGCGGACCTCGTCGAGGATCTCGGCGAACGATGTGCGCTCGGCGGCGAGACGTCGTTGCAGGGTGCGCGGGTGCACGGTCAGCAGCCTTGCCACCGCGCCTATCTCGGGTGCGGCCGTGCCGAGCAGTTGCCGGACGGCGGCGCGCACCTGCGGGCCGATCGCCGCGTCCGCGTCGCCGGACTGCTCGGCGAGGAACGCCATGGCCAGCCGGTGCAGGTTCTCGTCACCACCGGTCAGCGGGCGGCTGGCCAGACTGCTCGGCACCCGCAGCGCCGCGAACGGCCGCCCCACGCGAACCGGGGCGCCGAAGAACTCCTCGTAATCGGCGACCGGGGCCTCCGGCCGGTAGGGCAGCTCGACCGAGCGCAGTCCGTAGCGGTCGTCCACCAAGCGCTGGATGGTGCGATGCACGAAGGCCAGCCCCAGATCGGTGCCTTGGACCGGTGTCGGTAGTCCCGGCCGCACGCCGTAGCGCAGCGCGATCACGCCGCGGTCCCCATAGGGGTCGGGCTCCAGCGTCAAACTGAGCGACCGCGCGTGCAGGAACAGATACCGCGCCGAGCATTCGAGCACGTCGGCCAGCGACGGCGAATTCCGGATGGCCAGCGCGAGCGGACCGAGCATGTCCAAATCCTGCCGGTGGGATATCCGCAAGCCCAGGTCGGGGCAGCGCAGCCGGTGCGCTGCCAGTTCCAGCACGGCCGCGACCCGCTCGTCGGGCACCAGTAAGTCGTCGGCGTCCAGGGCGGCCACCGGCAGGCCGCACGCGATGGCCATTGCCTCGGCGTCGCCGCCCAGTTCGGCCACGGTCGCGCGGAAACCGCGTAAGCCCGCCGACCGGATCACCGACATGTCGTCCAGAATCAAATAGTTGTCGCGCGAAGTCAAGAATGCGGTCCGCTCGGCTCGCACACTGGAGGGATGAGCGAGACCGCCGTAGCACCGGAACACCTCGATGTCGTCATCGTCGGCGCCGGACTGTCCGGCATCGGCGCGGCCTACCGGCTGCAGACCGAGTGCCGCGGCAAGACCTACGCCGTCCTCGAGGCCCGCGACACGCTGGGCGGCACCTGGGACCTGTTCCGCTACCCCGGCATTCGTTCGGACTCCGACATGTTCACCCTCGGCTATCCGTTCAAGCCGTGGCGCGCCGCCAAGTCGATCGCGGACGGTCCCTCGATCCTGCGCTACATCACCGAGACCGCCGCCGAACACGGCATCGACCGGCACATCCGCTATCGCACCAAGGTGATCGCCGCCGACTGGGACAGCGGCGCCGCGCGCTGGACGTTGACCCTCGAGCACCGCGACGAGTCGGGCGTCGCCGAGAAGCGCACGCTGACCTGCGGCTTCCTCTACGCCTGCGCCGGGTACTACAACTACGACCAGCCGTACGCGCCTGAGTTTCCCGGCGCAGCCTCGTTCACCGGCCGCGTGGTGCACCCGCAGTTCTGGCCCGAGGACCTCGACTACCGCGGCAAGCGCGTCGTCGTGATCGGCAGCGGCGCGACCGCGGTCACGCTGGTTCCGGCCATGGCGGAGCAGGCGCAGCTGGTGACGATGCTGCAGCGGTCGCCGACCTGGATCAGCCCCGTGCCGGGCCGGGACAAAATCGCCGACAGAGTCCGCGAGCTGCTTCCGCCGGGGCTGGCGCATCGCGTGATCCGCACCAAGAACATCCTGTTCGGCATCGGCTTCTACCAGTACTGCAGGCGTCGTCCGGAAGCGGCGCGCAAGCTGCTCACCGGCCTCACCACGCGCATCCTGAAGGACGACAAGGCCGTCGCCGAGCACTTCACGCCCACCTACAACCCCTGGGACCAGCGTCTGTGCGCCGTCCCGGACGCGGACTTCTTCAAGGCGATGAAGAAAGGCAAGGCCGAGGTCGTCACCGATCACATCGACAGCTTCGTGCCGGAGGGAATCCGGCTGAAGTCCGGCCGAGTGCTGGAGGCGGACGTCGTGATCACCGCGACCGGGCTGCAACTGCTCGCGTTCGGCGGTATCGCTCCCAGCGTCGACGGTGCGCGGGTCGATCTGTCCGAGCAGTTCGTCTGGCAAGGGGCCATGCTCACCGGCGTCCCCAACTTCGCCGTGTGCATCGGGTACACCAACGCGTCCTGGACGCTGCGCGCCGATCTCACCTCCCGGCTGGTCTGCAAGGTGCTCAATCACATGGATCGCAAGGGCTACGCCGCCGTGGTGCCCGCGCCGCGAGGCGACCTCGGGGAGCACCCGCTGCTGGATCTGGCCTCCGGCTACATCCAGCGCTCCATCGGCGACTTCCCTCGACAAGGCGACCGTCATCCGTGGAAGGTGCGGCAGAACTACTTGCTCGACTCGGCCACCACCCTGCGCACGGACCTGGACAAGACACTCGCCGCGACGCCGAAATCGGCGGTCCGGCAGCCCGCGCCCGTTTCCTGACTCGCAACGAGGGCTCGACAACCGAGCCCGCGCTTACCGCGCCCGGAGTACGACGATGCCCGGAGTGGACCGGACATACTCGGCGAAAGGCTTGTCCACCACCTTGTTGTCGGCCGCCAGCGAGGACGCGTTGCGGAAGACCGGCCCCGCGGGGGTCGTCACGAAGATGCCGACGTGGGTGACGTCCAGGCCGGGCTGGTCGGTGTAGGCGCCTACGTAGTCGCCGGTGCGCAGCCTGCTCACGACATCCTGGTCGACGGCAGCGCTGGGGATGTAGGTGATCGCGCGATCGACCACGGGCAACCCGGGAAGATAACTGCCGCCGCCGGCTTTCGCGTTGAGCTGCTTGGCGACGGTGACCGCCCCGGCGCTCAATGTCGCCGTGACGTCGGTGGCAGCGACCTTGGCGGTGTGCGCCCAATCGCTGAAGAAGTGTTTGCGCTGCCGGAAATCGACTCGTCCACCGGCATAGCGTGTTTCGATCAGGTTCGTCGTGAACTGGGTTCGGTCGGTGTATCTGCTGAGCGCCTCGACATAGTCGAGGTAGGTGAAGCAATCCACCCTGCGGAAGTCGATGACCAGCTGTTCGGGCTCGGTCGCCGACCCGACGAGCATGTTCGCGCCGTACGGCGTGCCGAGGAACGGACGCGACAGCAACTCGATCAGCTCCGCCCGGGTCGCCGAGGCGGGCGCCTGAGCGCGCAGCGACAGCAATTCGTCGAGTTTCCTCGTGGTGAGGTCGTCGAGCTGCACGGTTTCCGGCGCACCGAGGGCCGCGGGCGGTAGCGACACCGCGGCGCAGACGAGGGCCGTCAGGACGAGCAGTACGCGAGCGATGGTGCGCAAGGCGCCTCCAGCAGAGGTGATCGGTAGACGAACGGCGATACCCACCGTAGCCCGGCGGCGGGCGAGCGGCCTCTGCGATGACTTGGGTAGGCTCGCCCACGACCCGGCGCACCCGACCCTCCAGGAGAACAGGCCATGGCAGGCGACTGGAACACCAAGATCATCGAGGAATTCCGCGCCAACGAGGGCAAGGTCGGCGGCCCCTTCGCCGGTCGCGAACTGCTGCTGCTCACCAGCATCGGCGCCAAATCCGGTCTTCCGCGCACCAATCCTCTGGCCTTCATCCGCGACGGCGACGACCTCGTGGTCATCGCGTCCAAGGCGGGAGCTCCCACCAATCCCGACTGGTTTCACAACGTGCGCGCCAACCCCGAGGTCACCCTCGAAATCGGCACCGAAACCCTCCTGGCCACGGCGACTCCCGTCACCGAAGGCCCGGAACGCGATCGCCTCTACGCCGCCATGGTCGAGATCATGCCCGGCTTCGCCGAGTACCAGGAGAAGACCGAACGGGTGATCCCGGTCGTCAAACTGACCCCACACTGAGGCAACAGGCGCACGTCGTTCCGACGACCACTGCGGCCGCGGCGGACGACATCGCTCGACGACGGATCGGCGGACCGACGGCGCGGCAGGGCCTGGACGGCCGGTGGGTTACGCGGCTCCCACCGAGGACAGCAGCATCGGCAAAGCGTTTTGCATCTGGATCTTCCAGGCATCCCAGTTGTGGCCTTGGGCGGGAACGTAGCGTTCGTCGACCCGCGCTCCGAGTTGTTGCAGCCGGTCCACGAAGCGGAAATTCTGTTCGTAGGCGGCGGATTCCACGGGGTCGGCCTTGCCGTAGGAGACGAACAGTGGGATGCCGGTGAGGTCGTCGGCCTGGCTGTAGGGGTTGTTGGCGACCCAGACATCGCGGTTGACGATGTAATCGCCCCAGACCCGTTGCCACTCGGCGCCGCAGCCTCGGCCGGGCTTGTCGGGCTCGCCGGGAGCGCCGGAATCGTGCAGTGGATCGACGTTGCCGCTGAAGGAAGCCGCGGAGTTGAACCAACCCTGGTGTGCGGCGGCGAATTTCATGGCGCCGAGACCGCCCATGGAGTTGCCCGCGATGGCACGCGTCGTATTGGCTCGATAGCTGGTTTCCAGCAGGGTGCGCACGTCGTCCAGGAGGTAACTCTCCCAGGCTGGGGGACCGCCGCGCCCCTCGTTGTACCAATTGGAATACGCGCTGCACCAGCTGGTCTCGGGCAGCACGAAGATCGCCTCTTTGCCCGCTGTGAGCGCCTCGAGGTTGCCCTTGTCGGTCCAGGACTTGTGGTCGTCGAAGCCGCCGTGCAGCACCCACACGGTCGGCCAGGTGCGGGCGGAGTCCTTGGACCACCCCGGCGGGAGCAGCAGCCGGACCACCTTGACCGACCAGTCCGGACCCTCGAGGTTGGGCGAGGAGACTCCGATGTCGAGGATCCGGTCGCTGACCCGGGTCTCCCAGCGCACCGTCGGCGCCGCCTGTGCCGGGTGCGCGGACAGGAAGGGCACGGTGAGGCCCGCGATCACGGCGACGATGGCGAGGGCTATCCGGAACGGACGACGCAACGGTCGGACCTTTCGCTCTGCGGTCGTGCGAAATACGCACTCTCACAGAGGAATCTAGAGCACCGCGCACTCTGTGAATAGAGGTGTTCGCAAATAGATTCCGCGCGGGCGGCGGTATGGGGCGCTACGGGAGCGTTTCGGCTCGACATCGCGCGGAGCAGCGCGGGTCAGCCCGCCATGATCCCGGTGATCAGCGTTTGATCCGTTCCGGTCCGGGTCGTGATGAACTGCGTGAAAGTGTACGGCTCCTCGTCGGGAAACTGCTGGGTCAACCGGACTTCCCACCGTGCTTGACCGTCGGGACCGTCCCCCGCCCGGGAGATATGCACGCAGTAACGAGTGCCGACGGGCACCTGGTTGATACCGCGCTGGATCTGATCGGCGGAGGCCACCGCCGCGTCGGGGGCGACCACCGCGCGGGCCCGGTACCCGGACCGTTCGGCGTAATAGGCGTACTCGAAAGCGAAGATGGCGTCGGGACCGCTACCCGTGCCGCCGGGATCGGTACCGGAAACGACGTCGGCGGTGCGCTTTTGCTCGCACCCCGGCGTCGCGATCGCCCACGGTGGCTTGAGCCGGGAGGTGGATACCGAGGTGGCCGGCGCGGGTCCGGCCGCACGCGACTGCGACGTCGCCGCCGTTTTGCGCGAATCGGCCTCGGAACCGTAGATCATGGCCACGCCGATCGAGACGGTGGCGACCACGATGGCGAGCACGATCAGGGCGGTCAGTGTGCGGTTGCCGCGCTGTTGATCCGTGCGACGCGGATGGCGCACCGGGGTGCCGGGATGGACTCCGGACCGATTGACGATGCCGGGCGCCTTGACGGGGCTGTCCTCGGCCTTGGCCGGCTCGGGCTCGGCGGGCGTGCGGCGTTGCTGCGCGGCCGCCGGTTGCGGCGGGCGCGCGGCCGGAGGCGCCGGATCGAGCCACTGCTCCCACTCGCCGAGACGCGGCCGCTGCGGGGTTCGCGGGGGTTCGGCGGCCTCGTGCTGCGGCTCGCGGCGGCGAATCTGCTTGCGGCGACCGGCCGAACGGCGGCGCTTCGAGGGCTTGCTCGCGGGAATGCGCAGCATCGGCAGACCCGTGTCGAACGGATTACCTTGACCGGCGGCCTGACTGGGATGCTCCCGGTCAGGGGGTGTCATCGTCGAATTCGCCCAGCACCGGTACGACCGCTGTCACAGCGGACGGGATGGTCACGCCGAGCTGTCCGTCGCGCGGCTTGTGCTCGTGGTCGTTGCCACCCGGCGGCGGGGCGGGCGGCAGTACCATGCCGCCGGTCGTGCCGGGATGACCGGGATGATCCGGGCGGCCCGCGGGCGCGGGCGGCGTCGAGTCGGCGAAGGGCGGCCCCACCGCGGGCGCGGGCCTGCTCTCCGGCTTCGGCACGTCCGCCCTCCCGGCGGGCGCAGAATTGCCCGGCGGGGCCACCGAGCCGGGGCCGGTCGAGGACTTGTGGTCCTGCGATCCGCCGAAGTCGAACAGCTTCGAGGAGTTCTTCGAGTCGTCGCCGTTCGTGCCGGAGTTGGTGGTGGAACCCGGGTTGATCAGTTCCGGGATCGCCTTGTCCGCGGCCGCCGCCACGGTGTCGATGCTGTGGATGCCGACTTCGGCGATCTTGTCGATGATGTGCGTGCCGATGTCGACGCCCGCGTTGATGGCCGTGGTGCCCAGTTGCACGCCCGCGGAGATCAGCTGCTGCTGCAACTGCAGTTGCGCGGCCTGTGCGGGGTCCAAGGGCTGCGTGGTGCCGGGCGTCGTGGTGGCGGGCGTCGTGGTGCCGGGCACGACTTGTCCGGTGCTACCGGGGTAGACGGCCTGGCCTTGCGTGACGCCGGACGGTGAGGTGACCGTGAGCGGTCCCATCGCGTCGAGTTTCCTGGTGTGATCGTCCATCTCGGTACGCGCGGCCGTCACCGTGGTGAGCGCGTCGCGCAGCGCCTGGGTGGCCCGTGCGATGACGGCGTCGGTCTCCGGCGCGGAGGTCGCGTTGCCCAGGATCTCCCGCGCGTCGCGCCGGAAGTCGGCGATGATCTGGTCGACTTGCCGCGCCGCGCGCCCGGAGGTGGCGTGCGCGTCGGCGAGGACGGACAGATAGGCGGGTCCCCGGTCGGAGATGTCGCCGATCTGGGTCTGGGTGGTGCGCATCGCGGGCACCGCGCTGTCGGCGGCGCGGGAGGTCCAGGTCGATTCCAGCGCGTGCAGGCCTTCGCGGTGCGGACCTTCGGTATCGGCCACCTGTGTGGAGGCGGCCGAGAGTGCGCCGGTGGCTGCCGCGCTCGGCACGCCGACACCGGTACCGAGCGAGGAACGCAGCGTCAACAGCGGTTTGACCAGCGCGGCGACGATCGGCGGGTCGACACCGGGTTCGGTGCTCAGCGGCCGGGGGGTCTCGGTGGCGGGCTGGGTGGCGTGTGACCGTTTGCGCAGTCCCATCAGGCTTCTCATGCCAGTTCCTCCCCTGACCGGGTGATCGCCGTCGCCGTCGCGGCGTCGACACCCTGCGCCTCCTCGCTGTAACCACGCAGGACCTGGCCGTAGGCGCCGACCAGCTGTCCCGCGGTCGACAACGCCTCCGCGTGTTCGGAGACGGCCGCGGAGAAACGCGCCGCGAATTCCGCGCCGACGAGCCCGAGATCGGCGGCCAGCCGGTCCGGATCCACCGCGCCGGAGGCGACCGCGGCCGCCGACGCCAATTGTTTGGACACCGCGTCCGCTATCGCGGTGTAGGCGGCCATCGCCGCCGGGTCGAGCTTGAGCGTGTCCACTGTTCCCCTCCCGGATCCCAGTCTGTCGCTACCGCGCCATGATTCATTGCCAAGGGTACTGTGCCGGAGGCCCGCTATGCGCCCGATCCCCGGTGGTCTGTTTCGCGCGGACGCCTTCCTCGCGCGCGTCAGATGCCGGGCGCGGGGCCGCCCGGGCCTGGTGGCGTCCGCGCGCGTGGCGGTCGGCGCTGGTCCGACACCCCTGTTCACGCCTTCTCCGCACGTCTTCCCTGCGGTGGCGCAACGGCTTCCACCCGAGCGAACGTACGCGTGGCGAGATTGCCATCCGGAACAACAGAACAGGTGTTGTGCGCTGCATCACAGTCTAATATGTTGCTGTGAACAACATTCGGTCCGCTCCGACCGGCCGGAGACTTCTCCGGCCGGAGATGAGAGACCCGCTCATGCGAAAGCATGTTCAGCGCGGCGGCG
This sequence comes from Nocardia sp. CY15, assembly GCF_009829295.1. Taxonomy (NCBI): domain Bacteria; kingdom Bacillati; phylum Actinomycetota; class Actinomycetes; order Mycobacteriales; family Nocardiaceae; genus Nocardia; species Nocardia sp. CY15. The sequence continues at coordinate 145,722 of NZ_VUOT01000009.1, read as the reverse complement.
CTGTTGTTCGCGCTGCTTGCCGCCACGCTCACGGCGTGCGGCGACGATACGGCGGAGTCCGCGGGTAGAACCCGGACTGGCGTGATCCTTCCCGACAGCAAGACCTCCGCTCGCTGGGGCATGGTGGACCGCAAGTACTTGGAGCAGGTGTTCGAGGCGCTGGACAACGGGATCTGATACCGCACGCCCCTTCCGCGATTCGATGAGGGGATTGCGGAAGGGGCTCCATTCCTTCGAAGGAGCGGATGCTGGAGGCGGTGCTCGGCGCCGCGGTGGGTCGCGGTGATCGACAACGGGATGGGGCTGATGGACTACAGCGCGGGCACGAGATGCGTTGTGACCAGGATTTGTCCTGCTCTCGGCCGCCGGAGTGGACGCCATGTCCCGTAAACGTGCGCTCCTGCTTCGATGAATGTCAGCCCCGTGACGAAAGCCCGGTGAATGCGAGCAGCACCTTCTCCCGAGGAGATCCGCACGCGCAACCTCGCCGGGTTGCTGCGGCACGTCCACCGTGACGGGGCGGTGTCGCGCGCCGCGCTCGCCGAGCGGATGGGGTTGAACCGCAGCACGATCCTCGCGCTCACCACGGACCTGGCGGCGGCAGGCCTGGTGAGCGAGGAACTGCCCGGGCAGACCGGACGGGCGGGCAGGCCGTCACTGGTGGTGCGGCCGCGGTCGGAGCGGGTCTACGTCGTCGCGCTGGACGTCGGCGCGGACCGCCTCATCGCGGCACGGGTCGGGCTGGGCGGTTCGGTGCTCGATCGCATCGAGACCACCCGTCCGGGTGGGACGTTCGACCCGGGCGACGTGATCGCCGCCTTGGTGACGATGGCCAGGGAGGTGATCGGTGCGGCTGCCGCGGACGCCGTGTGCGTGGGCGTCGGCGTCGCGTTCTGCGGCATGGTCCGGGAGGAGGACGGCGTGGTGCGCTACGGGCCGAACCTCGGCTGGGTGGACGTCCCCTTCGGCGCAGAGATGACACGGGAACTCGATCTCGGCCTCCGTGTCGCGGTCGGCAACAACGCCAATCTCGGAGCGCTGGCCGAGCGTGAACGCGGTGCGGGAGAAGGCTCGGCGAACCTGATCTACCTGCACGGCGACGTGGGTATCGGCGGCGGCATCATCGTCAACGGTGAACTGCTCAGCGGGGAAGGCGGCTACGGCGGGGAAGTCGGGCACATGATCGTCAATCCGGCCGGGCGGCCGTGCGCCTGCGGTTCCCGGGGCTGCCTGGAGGTCGAAACGGGCGAACTCGGGTTGATCGCGGCGGCGGGACGGACCGAACCCTCGGGGCAGGCGGCGGTCGACGCGATCATCGAGGCGGCTGCCCGCGGCGACGCGGCGGCACGGGACGCCTTGCACCAGGTCGGCGAATGGCTCGGCCGCGGCGTCGCCAATCTGGTGAACATCTTCAATCCGTCGATGGTGGTGTTCGGTGGCGTGCTGCGCGAGATCTACCTGGCGTCCGCGGCGCAGGTGCGCAGCCGGGTGGCGGTGAACGGCCTTCGAGCCGTCCGCGAACGGGTCCGGTTGCGCACCAGCGCACTCGGCGGTGACGCGACCTTGATCGGGGCCGCGGAACTGGCTTTCACCGACTTGCTCACCGATCCGTTGCAGACGTTGTCCCGTACGTCCGCGGCGCGCGCTATGCGGCGCCTGCCGCGCTGAAACCCGACAGGTGGGTGGTGAGCAGCCGGACGCGCAGCCGCTGTTCATCGGTGGTTTCCTCGGGGTGGTGGATCTCGATGCTCAGCCGGTCGTCGAAGGTGCTGATGATGATGGTGCCGCTCGGCTGTTGCAGCCGGTGCCCGGTCTTGTCCGGCTTGCCGAGCATGATCGAGCGGAAGTCGGTGATTCGCAGGTCCTCCGGCACGCGCGGTCTGGGCACCCGTCCCCAGTTGGTGGCGAGCACGATGCCCGGTGCGCGTGGCGGAGGGCCCGCGGCGATCTCGGGAATGTGCAGCGGGGTCTGTTGCACCATGCCCGTGTCGAGTCCGGCGCGCAGCGAGTCGCTGATGGCGCGGGCCAGTTCGACGAGCGTCGCGCCGGTCCGTGGGCCCGGCACGAAGTTCTCGAAGCCGAGTACGTTGGTGCCTTCTGTCGCCCCGATCGGCGGCCGCACCCGGGTGCGCAGGTCGACGGAATAGGTGTAGGCCAGGTCGGTCAGCGGCAGCCCGCGCAACTCGGCCTCGGTGAGCAGGATCGCGGCGGAGGCGATGCCGTTGATCGTGGTGCCCTCCCGGTGCCCGAGCTCGATCAGCGCGGCGGTCTGCGCGCGGGTCAGCCTGCAGCGCGCGGTGCGGGGGAGGAGGTAGTCGGGATCTTCTGGGCCGGAGAAGGTCCGAGCGACGCCCATCGGACGGTACGGCAGAACCGGTGTGCCGATCTTCCGCACGCCGCGTTCGTGTAGCAGGTCTTCCACCGATCGCGGGAAGCCGTGTGGCTCCGATTCGGCCGACTGCCCGCGGACGAGGTCGGTATAGCAGGACCACAGCTCCGCGAACACGGCCAGCGAATGATAGGCATCCGCGACGCTGTGGTGAGTCACCAAAGTGACGCCCGCGGAGTCGCGGTCGCGGACTACGCACAGCGAGGCGAGCGCTCTGCGCTGATCCAGCCGGGCGCCGGTCAGCAACTGCTCGGGATCACCCTCGGTGACCGTCATCTCGGGTGCGGCGCTCGGCGATTCGAGCAGGAAATGCCCACCGCACCCGTCCGGCTCCAAGCGGGCGCCGAGGATCGGGCGGGAGCGCACCACGGCTTCGAATGCCGCCGATAGGGCAGCGAGATCCAACCGACCCGCGATCCGAATCGAATAGCCGACGAGGACTTCACTGTTGGCGAAGATCGCCTCACTCGGCGCCAGCGGACGGATGACGGTTGCTGCGGTCATGTCGCTTCCTCCACCTGAGCCTGTCCCGAGGCTAGTCCGAAGCCCGCGCGCGCCAGGCTCTTTCGGCAGCATCGTGTGTGTCCTGTATCGGTCGATCCGCGGTCGCCGTTTCGGATCGTTGCCACAACGACACCTTGTCCGAAACTGGCTCCGTGACCGGGAGCCCGTGGATAGCTGCCAGCCCCTCTGGAGTGATACTCTAGAGCATCGCTCTAGAGGAGGCTGCCATGACCGAACTCGCCACCTACCAGCTCGAAGACGGGGTCGCCACGATCACGCTTGACGACGGTAAGGCCAACGTGATGTCGGAGGACATGATCGGTTCCATCGCCGCCGCCCTGGACCGAGCCGAGGCCGACCGCGCCGTCGTCCTGCTGACCGGGCGCCCACGCGTATTCTCCGCGGGCTACGACCTGGCGACGTTCTCGCGTTCCGCCGACGACATCCGCCGAACCCTGCGTGCCGGCGGCAACCTCGTCCATCGGCTGCTGGGGTTCCCGTATCCCGTCGTCGCGGCATGCCCGGGGCACGCGATCGCCCAGGGCGCGTTCACGCTGCTGGCCACGGACGTGCGGTTCGGCGTCGTGGGGGATTTCAAAGTGGGTCTCAACGAGGTCGCGATCGGGCTGACCATCCCGCATTACGGCGTGGAGCTGGCACGGCATCGGCTCACCGCCCCCGGATTCGACCGCGCGGCGAACACCGGGATCCTGGTCGGACCCGAAGAGGCCAGAGAGCTCGGCTTCCTCGACGTGCTCGCCGCCGACGCGGACGACCTGCGCACGCGCGCGACGGCCGAAGCGCACCGGTTGACCGGAATCGACTTCGCCGCGCACACCGGGACGAAGCTGCGGGTCCGTGCTCAGGTGCTCGCGGCGGTGCGGTCCGGCATCGATGCCGAGTTCGACGGCTAGACGGCCGTGGGCACCCGCGAGCGGATCTTGGCCGAAGCGACGCGGCAGTTGCTGGCCAAGGGCTATCCGGCGTTCACGGTGGCGGGCGTGCGCGATCGTCTCGGTTTGTCCAGCGGCAGCATGTTCCACGCGTTCGGCTCGAAGGCCGAATTGGCCGCCGCCGTCTACGTCTTCGGCATGCTCGACTATCAGCGGACGGTGCTGGAGGTTCTCGACACGTCCGACGTCGGCGCCGAGCAGGCGATCCGCGCGATGCTCGCGGCCCATCTCGGCTGGGTGGAAGATCATCGTGATCTCGCCCGTTTCCTGTTCGCCACGCTGCCGGACGAGGTCGCGCGGGCTGCGGAGCCGGAACTGGCACAACACAATCGGGTCTTCTTCGGTGCGCTGGAGCGTCGGTATCGAGAGCTGCGGGCAACCGCGGACGTGGGCGAGGACGGCTATCCGGTCGCCCACGCGATCTGTGTCGGACCAGCGCAGGAGTACTGCAGGCAGTGGGTACGCGGACGTGTCACGGCCCCGCCGCGCACGCTGGCCGCGACATTTCAGGAGGCCGCCCTCGCCGCCCTCGCCACCTTGACGCGATAGCCGCCGCGCCGGGAGTCATGCTGCCGGGCGGAGGATGGGCAGCCGCGCAGTGCCTTCGGCGATCGGTTCGTTTCCGGCCGCGGTTTCGGCGGCCGTCGCCGAGCGCCTTCTGGGCTTACGCGGCGGACAGGCGGGTGAGCGGTCGGTTGCGCTGGAACAGCGGATCGGACGTTGTGGCAATCGGACGCCTCGCGCCGGATCGGGATCGTGGCAGCGATGCGCAGTCCCTGCGGCCCGGATCACCGTGCCGGTTGCGGATCGGCGATGCGTGATCGACAGTGGTTGTCGAGTTACGGTGCGGCGACGGGAGGCCACCAATGGACCGTGCGGACGTCGTTGTCGTCGGCGCCGGATACGCCGGACTGTGCGCGGCGCGGACGTTGCGAGCGGCCGGCCGGGACGTCGTCGTCCTGGAGGCGAGCGATCGTGCGGGCGGTCGCACCTTGACCGCGCGGGTCGGTGACGGATGGGCCGTCGACCTCGGCGGACAGTGGATCTCGGGTGCGCACGGCAGGCTCGCCGCGCTGGCCGAGGAGTACGGCGCCGCGATATACGCGCCACCCGAAGGGGTCGACCTGATGGTCGAGGGAGTGGTCCGGCGGCCGTTCAACGGCGCGCGCCCGCCATTGCCGACGCTCGTGCTCGTCGTGCTCGCCCAGGCCATGTGGCGGCTGGAACGGATGGCCGCCCGGGTCGACCTCGCGCGCCCGTGGACCACGCCGGGCGCCGACCGGCTGGACGCGATGACCGCGGCGACCTGGTTGCGCCGGAATGTGCCCCAGCGGCGCGCCCGGAACCTGGCCGAGGTGATGATCGGCGAGGAACTGTGCGTCGACGTCGGCAGCATCTCCATGCTCGGTCTGCTGACTACGATCCGCTCGGCGGGCGGCGTCGAGGCGGGGATCACCGCCGAAACGGTGACGCGACTGTTCGTCGACGGCGCCGACGGGCCCGCGCTGGCCATGGCCGCGGAGATGGGTGACGCGCTGCGTCTCGGCGCGCCGGTCACGACGATTCGGCGCCGACCAGGCGGTGTGCGGGTGGAGTCGGCCGCCGGTGACGTGCGGGCCGAGCGTGTGATCGTGGCGGTGCCGCCCGCGCTCGCCGGACGCATCGCCTACGATCCGCCGCTGCCCGCCGCGCGCGACCAATTGACCCAGCGCATGCCGATGGGCTCGGTGCTGAAATCGTTCGCGGTGTACGAGCGGCCGTTCTGGCGTGACGACCGGCTCACCGGGCAGTCGCTGAACCTGCGCGATCCCGTGCCGGTGACCTTCGACGCCACCCGCCCCGGTGGTCCCGGTGTGCTCGGCGCGCTGGTGCCGGGCCGGGCCGCGCAGCGGTTGGCCGCCCTTCCCGCGAGCGAGCGACGCGCCATGATCATCGGTTCACTGGTACGGGCCTTCGGGCACGCTGCCCGCGAACCGCTCGAATGGCACGAAAAGGTCTGGGCCGACGACCCATACGCCCGCGGCGGCTACGGCGCCTTCTACCCGCCGGGCGTCTTGACCACCCTGGGCTCGGCCTTGCGCCACCCGGTCGGCGCGATCCACTGGGCCGGGAGCGAAACCGCCACGGAATGGTCGGGCTACATCGAGGGAGCGATCCGTTCCGGGGAGCGTGCGGCCGCCGAAGTGCTCGCGGCGGAGCGATCCACGGCCACCGCATGATTGCCAAAGGGTTGCCCGAGTGCTGGCTCCGGCCCACCCGAGGGATCACAATGAAGAGGTGTTCCAGCGGATCGTGGTCGGCTACGACGACTCTCCCGGCGCAAGGGCCGCCCTGACGATGGCGCTCGACTTGGCGGCGGTGCAGCACTGCACGCTCACGGTCGTGGCCGTCGAAGAGCATCTGCCGCACTACGGTCCGGTGGTCGGCGAGATGGAGGACGAACGCTCGCTCGGGGAGCGGACCTGTCGCCGCTGGCTCGCCACCGCCGCCGAGGCCGCCGACCGGCGCGGCATCGTGGTGCGGGCCGAACTGCGCGCCGGTCAGGCCGCGCGGGAACTGGCCACCGCCGCCGCCGACCACGATGCCGACCTGCTGGTGGTGGGGCGCAGCGGGCACTCGGGCATCTGGGGCCGCTTCATGGGCAGCACCGCGGAGAAGGCCGCACGCCACGTCGGCTGCTCGGTACTCGTCGCGCACGACGGTGCCGGACAGGCCGGGGACCGATGAGCGCGGCCGCGTCGTGACCTGGGGTGGCGCTGCTCCGGACACCTCGGGTAAGAGATGCGCGGTGGGCGGGGAACCGACCGACGAACCGATCGACACCGCGGGCCGCGCGCGTAACCCCGCGCGGGAGTTCTGGCGTACGCACGGCCCGGTGTCGGTGGTCGTCGCCGCGGGCGGAGCGCTCGGAGCGCTCGCTCGCTACGGGCTCGCTCAGTGGCTGCCCGCACAGCCGGGACACTTCCCGTCGGCCACCTTTCTCACCAATGTGGCGGGCTGCTTCGCGATCGGCGTGCTGATGGTGGCGGTGACCGAGATCTGGGCCGCCCATCGGTTGCTGCGCCCCTTCCTCGGCGTCGGCGTGCTGGGCGGATTCACGACCTTCTCCACCTATGTCAATGAAATTCGCGAGCTGCTGCGGACAGGCGCGATCCTCGTCGCGACCTGCTATCTGGCGGGCACGCTGATCTGCGCTCTGCTCGCCACGCTCACCGCCATGTGGCTCACCAGGGCGGGGTATGAGCGCCTGCGGCAGACACGGGAAGGAGCGCGATGAACGTGCTGCTGGTCCTCGTGGGCGGCGCGATCGGCGCGCCGCTGCGGTATCTGATCGACCGGGCGGTGCAAGATCGCCGTGACAGCTTGTTCCCTTGGGGCACCTTCCTGGTCAACCTGCTCGGTTGTCTCGTGCTCGGCGCGCTCGCCGGGGCCGGGACCGCACTGCCCTCCTCGCTGTTCGTTCTGCTCGGCACCGGGTTCTGCGGAGCGCTGACCACCTACAGCACCTTCGGTTACGAGACCGTGCGGCTTGCCGACCGGGGAGCGTATCTGTTCGCGGCGGTGAACGTGGTCGCAAGTGTTTCCGCAGGGCTGATCGCCACTGTGTCGACATACGCGGCAGTGCACGCCCTGCTCGGCTGACCCCGCCGCCGAACCCCTATGCAACGTGATCCAGCTCACTTGGCTGCGCTATCGCGCGCCGCGCAGGGTCAGCTAAGCTGACATGACAGATGCAAACATGCGCATATATTTCGGTGATTGATGGAAGGGGCTGGGTCGATGGGGCACGAACATGGTCACGCGCACGGGCACGGGCTGTCCGGTGAGGCCGACCGCAAGTGGCTGACCATCGCGCTGGCCCTGATCGTCGGGTTCATGTCGGTCGAGGTCGTGATCGGCGTGCTGGCGAACTCGCTGGCCTTGCTGTCGGACGCGGCGCACATGCTCACCGACGCCGCGTCCATTGTGCTCGCGCTCATCGCGATCCGATTCGCGGCCCGCCCCGCGAACGGCAAGTACACCTACGGCTACAAGCGCGCCGAGATCCTCTCGGCGCAGGCCAACGGCGTCACGCTGCTCGTGCTGGCGGGCTGGCTCACCTACGAGGCCGTGCGCCGTTTGCTGGAGCCGCCCGAGGTGACCGGCGGGCTCGTCCTGGTGACCGCGTTGGCCGGTGTCGTGGTCAACATCGTGGCCACCTGGGCGATCAGCAAGGCCAACCGTTCCAGCCTCAACGTCGAGGGCGCCTTCCAGCATGTGCTCAACGACCTGTACGGGTTCATCGCGACCGCCGTGGCCGGCCTCGTCGTGCTGACCACCGGCTTCGCCAGGGCGGACGCGATCGCCACGCTGATCGTCGTCGCGCTGATGGTCAAGGCGGGGCTCGGGCTGGTGCGCGAATCCGGCCGGATCTTCCTGGAGGCGGCGCCGGCGGGCGTCGATCCGGACGCGCTCGGGCGCAGGCTGGTGGACATCGACGGCGTCGACGAGGTGCACGATCTGCACGTCTGGCAGATCACCTCCGGTGACATCGCCTTGTCGGCGCACGTGCTGGTCCGGGCCGGCGCCGACTGTCACGGGCTGCGTCAGCGAATCGAGCATCTGCTTCACGACGCCTACGGCATCACCCACACCACGTTGCAGGTCGACCATACCCATGTCGTCGGCCCGTCGGCGGCCGTGCACGAGCAGCGCCTGCTGCCGGTGCTGGAGGATCACTGCGACGACGCCCACGGTCCGGTGCACCGCGACCGCCCGTCGTCCGGGGCGAATGTCGGCGCCCCCTGACCTACTCGGCGCCACGCGCACGGACGATGGCGGGCGGGATGTCGCGCAGCACCGGAAGGCGCTCGAATATCGGAAGACTCGCCGCGAGCGGGCCGCGGGAAGGTCCGTAGGACGACACGCTCACCTCGGCCACCCGCGGGCTCCACTCGCGCAGCAGTGCCGCCACCCGGCTGCGCTTGACGCCCCAGGGCATGGGGGGAGCGGTGTAGTGCGGTGTTTTACGGAAGCCTCGCATGGTCTTGCGGGAGAACCATGGCGGGATGATGTCGAACAGGAATTCCGCGCCAGGCAGTCGGTCGAAGATCGCGATGCACAGGCGCCGCACCTCGTCGGGCTCGAAGTACATGAGCAGCCCCTGCGCCGTGACGAAGACGCCGCGGTCGGCCTCCACCTCGTCCAGCCAGGCTGTGTCCAACGCGCTGATCGGCAGGTGACGGCAGCGCTCGCTCGGTGGAAGGAACCGTTCGCGCAGCGCGATGCCTTCGGGCACATCGACACACAGCCAGCGCACCTGTCCGTCGTCGCACCGCTGGAACTGGGTCTCCAGTCCCGAGGCGAGTTCGACCACGGTCCCGCCGGGGTGTTCGGCCAGCCACGGCCGCAGTGCGAGGTCGAACCGCAGCGATCGCACCGCGTGCGTGCCGTCGGGTGCGCCGAAGGCTCGCGCATAGTCGTACTCGAGCGCGTCGAAGATCCGGACGCAGTCCGGGTCGCGCAGAATGCCATCCGCCCGTTTCGCTTCCGACGCCCGGTTGTAGAGCGTCCACAGCATGGTTTCCGGGACTCCCGTCAGATCGACGTTCGCGCCCATGATCTCGTCCTCTCCGGCCTGCGGCCGAGTCCGTCCGAATCCCCCGGAAAAGAACTTAGCCTAACCTAAGTCGAGTGGGAAGGGCTCAGGGGAGAAGGCGTGGGAACGGCTGTTCCGCTTCGATCAGATAGGCCAGCTCCAGCAAGGTGCGCTCGTTGCCGCGTGTGGCGGCGAATTGGACTCCTATGGGCACCCCGGCGGCGGTGAGGCCCGCCGGAACCGTGATGGCAGGCGTTCCGGTGATGTTGTTGATCGGGGTGAAACAGACGTAGGCGCGCAGCCGCTGGATGAGTTCGTCGAACGGCACGGTCGGGCTGAGATAGCCGAGCTCCGGTGTGGTGTGGCCCAGAGTGGGAAGCAGCACCGCGTCGTAGGGGCCGAGTTCCCGTTCGTAGGTGGCCGTCGCCGCCCGTAACCGGCGAATCGTAAGCGGGGCGTGCAGGGCCCGGCGCAGGAAGAGGGCGCGGAGACCGACCGTGAGGTCGTCCACGCGCCGTGCGTCGAACCTCCGGTCGACGAGCCGTCCCGTCGTGGTGGCCAGGGCTGCGAGCAGGCCCCAGTAGTGCAGGAAAGCGTTCTCGATCGTGGCGTCGAACGGCAGGGGCACCGGTTCGACCGAGTGGCCGCAGGCTTCGAGCGTGCGCGCAACCCTTTCGACGGCATCCCGGGTCGGGCCGGCGGCGAGCGGTCCCGCGATGTTGTCGAGCACGAGCGCTATCCGCATGCGGCGGTTCGCGGGACCGTCGACGCGGCCGATCGGCTTCAGCGCGGGATTGCGCCAATAGCGTTCCGCCGCCGCGGCATAGGCCGCCGTATCGCGCACGGTCCTGGTCAGCACTCCTTCGCTGACGATATCCACCGGCAGCGTGCGAGCCAGCCCGGATACCACGTGCCGTCCCCGCGTCGGTTTCAAGCCGACCAGCCCGGCGCACGCGGCCGGAATCCGGATCGATCCGCCGCCGTCGTTGCCGTGCGCGATCGGTACGACACCCGCCGCCACCAGCGCGGCCGCCCCGCCCGACGAGCCGCCCACCGAGTAGTCGGTGTGCCACGGGTTGCGGGTGGGCGCGACGTGCGGCGACTCGCTGCTGGCATTGAAGCCGAATTCGGGCATGGCGCTCTTGCCGAGGACGGTGAGGCCGGTGCTGAGGAATTGCCGGGTGTAGCCGCTGTGCGCGCGAGCGGGCGTCGCGTGGAACGCGGCCGTGCCCTGGTTCGTCGGCATGCCCGCCACGTCCAGGTTGTCTTTCACGAAGCTGGGCACGCCGTAGAAAGTGCCGGTCCGGTCGGCGGGCAGCAGAGGTTTCCCGTAGCTCGGGTAGGCGACGGCCGCCAGCTTTTCCACCTGCTCGGCGCGCGCCACGGCGGCAGCGGCGAGTTCGCGTGGCGAGACCGTCCCGTCGCGCACCAGCGAAGCCAGGGTGACGGCGTCGTGATCACCGAGCGCGTCGTCGCCGAAGGCGTGGACGCGCGTGGGTAGGGGAATATGAGCGTCGGCGGTCATGCCACGAATCTAAGGTGTGCACCAGGCAGTCCGTCCAGACCGGATTTGTCCGCACCGGATTTGTCCGCACCGGATTCGTCCGGACCGGATTCGTCCTGACCAGAGAGGACAGCAGGTGGCCGCGACATACCCGGATCCGGTGCCACCGAGGGGCCGCGTCGGCTCGCTGTTGTTCGCGTTGCCGCCCGCGGGCCGGCGGTGGAGCGTGGCGCTGCGCGCTGCGGTGGCGTTCGCTGTCCCCGCCGCGATCATCACCGGTCTGGGCCGTCCGGACACGGCGGTGTTCGTCATGTTCGGCGCCTTCGCTGTGCTCTATGGCGAGGGGCGCCCGTTCCGGGTGCGCGGCAGGGTCGTGCTGGCCGCCGGTGTGGCGTTGCTCGCCGCGAGCGGCGTCGGCGCGCTCATCGGCGGCCTGCTGGATACGGGACTCGGTGCGTCGTTGCTGATGGTGGCCGTGGTGTCGGCGATCGCGGTGGTGGCGGTCTTCGTCATCGACGCATTGCGGCTCGGGCCGCCGGGCGCGCTGTTCTTCGCACTGGTCTGTGCGGGGTCGATGAAAGCCGTCGAGACCGGGACGGCGATGGCGACGCTGTTGTTGTGCGCCGCCTGCGGTGTCGTCGCGTCGGTCGTCGTTTCGATGGCCGGAGTGCTGCGGGATCGCCGCAAGCCCGAACGCGTGGCGGTGGACGCCGCGGTCCGCGCGGTCGACGCCTATGTGGCGGCGCGGGAGGCGGGGACGCCCGCGATCGAGCTGCGCCACCGGGCCGGCTCGGCGATGGCGGACGCGTGGGCCGCGGTCTACGACGCGGGTCCGCCCTCGGATCCCGGGGAAGCCGAGCTGCTGGCCACCCTGCAAACCGCCCGGCGCAGGCTGGCCGGGCACGTTCCCGACGACGACACCGACGATCTGCTTGTCGATCCCTTGGTCTCGTTCGCCCGTCCCGGAGTCGGCTTCCGGCTGCGGCGTTCCCTGTCGTTCTCCTCGCACGCGACGATCAGCGCGATGCGCGTTGCCGCGGGCTGCCTGGGCGCGGGCGGCCTGAGCGCGCTGCTCGGTCTGGAGCGGCCGCACTGGGCGGTGCTCAGCGCCCTGATCGTGTTGCAAACCGGGCCCGATCGAGTGCGCGGGCAGGTGCGCGCGATCCACCGGTTCGTCGGCACGATCGCGGGCCTCGGTCTGTTCGCGCTCATCTATCAGCTCGGGCCGACCGGTTACGCGCTGGTCGTTCTGATCGCCGCGCTGCAGTTCTGTATCGAGCTGTTCGTGCCGCGCAACTACGCGCTGGCCGTCGTCTTCATCACCCCGGTCGCGCTGATCGCGGGCGGGGTCGCCACCACGGGCGGACCGATCGGACCGGTGATCCGGGATCGGCTGGTTGAGACGGTGCTCGGCGTCGCCGTCGCCGTGCTCGCGCTGTACGGGGTGGCGCCGTACGGGCATCGGCGCACCTTCCGCTGGATGGATCGCCGGGGGCGCGCCGCCGCCCACGCCCTGCTCGACCGGCTGCGTCGCAAGCCGATGGACGCTCGAGCGTGGGTGTTGGTCCAGCATCTGCAGTTCGAGCTGGTCGGTGTGGTCCGCAGTGGCATCGACTCGGCGACCGACGACCCCGAGTGGACGCGGGACTACTGGCCGGAACACGCGGCCCTCGCGCACCTCGGCCACGATCTACTCGCCACGTGCTGGGTGCTGCAGCCTGGCCAGTGGCTGGCCGACGTGGACGGCTGGGCGGCACGCGTGGCCGCGGCTGGGCTCGGCCCGGAAGCGGGGGCGGTACCGCCTGCTAGCGTTCGCCGCATGCATGACAGCGTGACGGTGCGCATGGCCGCCCCCGCCGACAAGATCTGGGAATTGGTCAGCGACATCGAGAACACCGGGCGATTCAGTCCCGAGACGTTCGCCGCGGAGTGGCTCGGCGGCGCCACCGGTCCCGCGGTCGGCGTGAAGTTCCGCGGACATGTCAACCGCAACGGCTGGGGGCTGAAGTACGCGACGGTGTGCCGCATCGTCGCCTGCGAGCCGGGGCGGGAGTTCGCGTTCACCGTGCTCGGACCGCGCGGCATGCCGGTCAATACGTGGCGCTACGTCTTCGAGCCGGTCGAGGGCGGCACCGACGTCACCGAGTCGTTCCAGCTGCACAGCAATCCGGTGCTGCGGCTGTACTGGTCGCTGGCCGGGTGGGCGCGCCGCAAGACCAACGTCGAGGGGATGCGCGAGACGCTGAACCGGATCAAGGCCGTCGTCGAATAGTCCCGGCACACAACGCCGCTCGGCGGCGCACCTAGGCTCGGGACCCATGACTGCTCCTGTGCTCCTCGTGCTCGGCGCCGGTCCCGGCATCGGGCTGTCGGTCGCCCGCCTGTTCGCCGTCGACGGTTTCGCCACGGTGCTGGCCTGCCGGATTCCCGAGGAGGCCGAGCCGATGGCCGAGAAACTGCGCGGGGAGGGGTTCGACGCGGAGGGTGTCGGGGTGGATCTGAGCGACCCCGCCGACGTGGGCGAGGTCGTCACGGGAGTGGGCGAGCGCCACGGCCGTATCGACGTGTTGCACTTCAACCCAGCGTCTTCCGAGAGGCCGATCCGCTACAGCTCTCGATTCCCGAACTGATCGAGGACTTCACCGTCGGCGCCGCTGCGCTGTTGCCCGCCGTCCAGGCGGCGCGGCCCTTCCTGTCCGAGGGCGCCCGCGTGCTGCTCACCGGCAGCGCGGCCGCGGATAAACCGTGGCACCGAGCCGCCTCGCTCGGCATCCAGAAGGCGGCGGTGCGCAACCTGGTCACCAGCTTGGACGCCACACTCGCGCCCGCGGGGATCCGGGCGGTCGCCGTCCAGGTCGAAGGAGTGCTGGGGGAGGGCGCTTTCACGCGGGACCGGGTCGCCGCGGCGTTGCACGCGGCAGCCGTCCGCCCCGCCGACGGATGGACGCCGCACGTCTCCTACGACGGCTGACCGGCGGGACTACCTGGGCCGGATCGCAGCGAATTCGATGGGCAGGTGCGCGGGGCCGCGCAGGTTGACGTGTTCTCGATACGGTGGCGGGTCAACGGGCAGCGAGGGGGATTCGACGCGTTGCGCGAACCGGGTCAACGCCACTCGCGTCTCCAAGCGGGCCAGGGCAGCCCCGACGCAGAAGTGCGCCCCGAGGCCGAAGGCCAGGTGGCGGTCCTCGCGCGCCGGGTCGAATCGGCCGGGGTCGCCGAACACCGAGGGATCGCGTTGCGCGGCCGCGATCAGCAGCACCACCAGGTCGCCGCGCTCGATGCTCGTGCCGCCGATGGTCAGGTCGTCGGCGGCGACGCGCGGGATCAGCTGGACCGGCGGGTCGAAGCGCAGCGTCTCCTCGACCACGCCCGCCGCCCGGTCCGGATCCGCGCGCAGGGCCGCGAGTTCCTCCGGCCTGCGCAGCAGGGCCAGGGTCGCGTTGGCGATCAGGTTGACGGTGGTCTCGTGGCCGGCGACCAGCAGCAGTGCGCAGGTCGAGATCAATTCGGCATGGGTGAGCGTGTCGCCGGAGTCTTCCGCAGCGATGAGTTCGGACAGTAGATCCGGGCCCGGTGTGTGGCGGCGTCGATCGATGAGATCTTCGAAGTAAGCGTGCAGTTCGGTCCCGGCGCGCTGGATCCGCGCCGGGTCGGCGCGGAATCGGGCGGCCGCGCGGGAGGTCGGGTCCAGCGTGCGCGACAGCAGCGCGGACCAGGCGCTCAGCCGTGCTTCGTCCGCGAGCGGGACGCCGAGCAGTTCACAGATGACGGTCACCGGCAGCGGATAGGCGAAGTGGTCGACGGCGTCGAACCCGCCCTCGCGGGCGCGCTGGTCGAGCAAGTCGTCCACGATCTCGGTGATCCGCGGCTCCAATCGCCGTACCACCCGCGGGGTGAACGCCGCGGACACGAGGCGGCGCAGGCGAGTGTGATCCGGCGGATCGAGGAACAGGAACGAGGGCTTCGCACGCGCCGCACCGTCCTCCCGCGTCCCGTCATAGATCGGCATCGAGCCGAGTTGCAACCGGGCCAGTGACCGGTCGACGCTCGCGCGCGGATCGCGCAGCATGGCGGCGCAATCCGCGTAGCGCGTCAGCACGACTACCGGAGCCGTCCCCATCCGGAACGCACCGGCGTCGCGTAGTCGCGCGAGCAGGGGATACGGATCCGGTCGCACCGCTGGGTCGAGCAGGCGCACGTAGTCGTCGGTCGGGTGGTTCGTGGTCGTCATCGACACTCCCAACTGTCCGGCCGGAGCGGGCGCCGGTCTACTTAGTATTATTCAGATACTGTTAGTAGGAAAGCAATACCGAGCAGGGATGCGAAAATACCGTCATGACATTGCGGCGCCCGGCCGACGATTCGGTCACCCGCGTCGTCGAACTGCTCGGCGACCGGTGGACCATCCTGCTCATCGCCGAGGCGTTCTTCGGGGTGCACCGCTTCAGCGATTTCGCTCGCAATATCGGCATCACCAACCGCAACCTGCTCACCAGCCGCCTGCGCATGCTGATCGACGCGGGCATCTTCACCCGCACCGATCACGGCGGCGGGCGCGTCGACTACCACCTCACCGCCGCGGGCCGCGAGCTGTATCCGATCGTCACGGCGATGATGGTCTGGGGCGACCATCATCTGGTCGGGCCGGAGGGCAAGCCCATCGTCCTCGAGCATCGCACCTGCGGGCACGAGACCTCGCCGATGCTCGTCTGCGACCACTGCCGCGAACCGATCGACCCGCGCGACGTCGAACCCAAGGCGGGCCCCGGCTTCCACCAGCCGCCGGGCGCCAAGCAAGCCGGGTGAAGTTCAGACAGCCGTTGTCGCTGTCGCCGAAGCACCTCCGACTCCCAGTCGACTGGGCGAATTCGATTGCGCTGATATCGGTCGGTCAGCGGACCGGCAGGCTGACGCCGGGGGACGAGGGCGCGCCGTACAGGACCAATTCTCTCGGGACGTCGTCCTTCTTGTCATTCTTCTTGTCGTTCTTCTTCCCGTCCTTGTCATGGCCGGGTAGGTAGAAGGCCAGTCGAATCGTGCGAGTACTGCCGGGATCGATCCGGTCGACGCTGTTGCGGGACGCGTTCAGTTCGGTGGTCGCGGTGGCGTCGGGGGCGAGGGAGCGACCCGCGGTGGTGATAAGGCGTTGATCGGCGATGACGAAGGCTTGCTGGCGCTGGGAGACGTTGGTGACTGTCAGCGTCACGACGGTGTAGGAACCGCCTGCGGCCGACTCGGACACCACCCCGGGAACGGTAAAAGCGAAGTCTCCGTCCTGTACCGCACCAGCCGGACCCGACGGTTGTCCGCCGGTCGCGGGAGGCAGGTCGTCCGTGCGGGCCTCGGCGGAAGTCTCGCGTGTCACAGTGCCTGGAGCGGAGTCGGATCCGAGATCGCCGCCCAGCCACAGAGCTGCCGCGGCGACGAGTACTGCCCCTGCGGCGATCGGTAACGATCGGCGGACCGGAGGCTTTCGTGGAGAATCCGGGTTCGCGGTTGAAGCTGGTGAGAACGTTCGGGGCTCGGGCGAGCGCGGCGTCGGTCGGGTCGCGGCCGACCGAGGGGCGGTCATGACGCGGGTAGGTGGGTGACTGCCCAATTGTGCGGTATCCGGGCCCGTAGAGGCGGATTCCGCCGACACGGGCTGTTCCAAAGCCGCGCGTGCCGCTGCGGCGAATTCGCCCGCGCTGGCATAACGTTCCAGCGGTTGCTTGGCCATGCCGCGAGCGATGACAGCGTCCAGCGCAGGCGGGCCGCCGCGTGCGGTCACCGATGCGCGCGGCGGTGGCGACATCAGATGCGCGCGCATCTGTCGCGCCGGATCTCCGTCGCCGAAGGGCAGGCTTCCGGTGAGGACTTCGTAGAGCACGCAGGCCAGCGAGTAGACATCCGAGCGCGCCTCGGCCGTGCCGGTGAACCGCTCCGGGGCCATATAGCCCAACGTGCCCACCACCTGACCGGTCGCTGTGAGCGCGGTGGCGTCGACGGCCCGGGCGATACCGAAGTCGATCAGATACACGAAACCGCTGGTGTGCTCGAGAATGTTGCCCGGTTTCACATCCCGATGAACGAGCCCGGCCGCGTGCGCGGCGTCCAGCGCCTCGGCGGCTTGGGCGATCACCTCCACCGCCCGTACCGGCGCCAGCGCCCCCGACCGTAGCCGTGTAGCCAAATCGACGCCCTCGATGTAGGCCATCTCCAAGAACAGATGACCATCGACCTCACCGAAGGAACGAATCGGCACGATGTGGGGGTTGCGCACCCGAGCGCCCGCCTGTGCCTCCCGCTCGAAACGGAGCCGGTAGCCCGGGTCGGCGGAATACGCGGCGGACAACACCTTCAATGCGACGGCGGCGCCGGTGCGGTCGCGTGCCAACCAGACCTCACCCATACCGCCACGACCCAGCAAGCGTTCGAGGCGGTATGTCCCGAACGAACCGCTGGCGTTGTGCACCGACATACCTCGACCGTATCGCCCGGGGTGTGCCGCCACCTCGACCGGAGGACTCACGCGACGACAAGTGAGGCGGCGCTCAATCCAGCAGGTCGACGAAAGCCTCTGCCAGGTACAGCGGTAGGAGTAGGTAGTACAGCAGCATCGCCATCGAGCCGGCTCCGATCGTCAACGCGGGTCCCACGCTGTGCCGTCGCGGGTACGTCGCGCAGGGATTGGAGACCGAGTGGTCTCGCGATCGCAGGAATGTAGTGCAGCTTCCCGGCATCGGCAAGGCCGTCCAGCGTGTCGAACCCGCCGTTCTACTTCGCCGCCTGCGGTTTCCGCTCGACGACCGCGGGGCTGTTGCGGCTCGACGACCGGGAGTGACGGCCGAAAGTACCGATCGGGACGGCGACGGCGCGTGCCATGCTGAGGGCCGGGATCGACCGAGGGGAACGAATGCAGAATCGCCCATCGGCAGCGGAGTTGCTGGAATCGCTCGCCGAGTTGCTCGAGGAGACGCTGCTGCCCGCCCTGCCCGCGGGGTTGCAGCACAAGGCGCGTGTGGGCGCCAATCTCGCCAGGATCGTGCGCAGGGAGATCGAATCCGGCCCCGCCGCGGCCGAGCAGGAGCGTGAGTTGCTTGCCGCGGTACCCGAAGGAGACGACGAACAGCTCTGGGCGGCGTTGGTTTCCGTGGTGCGGGCCGATCTCGCGATCGCCAAGCCGGGGTACGACGCGTGGGCGGGCGAGTGAGTTCCGACCTGGCACGTGGCCTGGCGGAGTTCCTCGGGTCGGGCAGCGGCCACGCGGTGACGGTGTCGAACGTCGAATACCTCTCCGCGGGCGCCCGCCGTCGTAACGTCGCCTTCGACGCCGATATGGGAGGCGCGAAGCGGCGCTTGGTCGCGACCATCGTGCCGAACGCGATCGAGCTCGTCCCCGTGGACGTGGAGGCCGCGGTCCGGGAGCTGGCGCGCGGCAACGGTGTCCCGGTTCCGCCCGTGGTGGCGATCTGCACCGACAGCGCCTACGCCGACGGGCCGTTCGTGGTTTCCGAACGGGTGGACGGAGAGACGGTGCCGCGCAAGGTGCTACGGCTGACGGAGTCGGCGGGTCTCGGCGAACGAGTCGCCGAACAGCTCGGCGAGGCCATGGGCCGCCTGCATGCCATCGATCCGGCGACCGCCCCCGCTCGGCTGCCCGAGGCCGCCGCCGATCCCGAGCACCAGCTGATCGAGGCGGGCGAGCACGTGCGCGCGCTCTTGGCGGACCGGCCGGTGTTCGCCCTCGCGCTGCGCTGGCTGGAACGCCGCTGCCCGCCCGCGCCGCCGCGTACCGCGCTGCTGCACACCGACATGCGCAACGGCAACATCGTCGTCGGTCCCGAGGGACTGCGGGCGGTGCTCGACTGGGAAGGCGCGCAGCGTCACGGCGATCCGATGCGCGATGTGGCCTGGCCCGCGCTGCGCATGTGGCGCTTCCGCGCCGACGACCGGGAATTCGGCGGATTCGCGGGCCGCGGCGCGTTCGCGCGCGGCTACCGCCGTGCGGGCGGCGAGTTCGACGAAGACCGTTTCCGCTGGTGGAAGGTGATGTGCACGCTCGCATGGGGGGTCGGGCTGGCCGGGCAGGCCGCGGCGCACTCGGACGGCAGCGTGCGCGACATCGTGATGGCGGCCAGCGGGCGCCGGGTTTCGGAAATCGAATGGGACCTGCTGATGCAGATCCGACCCACTGCGAAAGGCTAGAGACTTCGATGGATTTCGAGCTACCTGCCGAACTGGTCGATTACCTCGCCGAACTGGACCGGTTCATCGACCGGGAGATCGCGCCGCTCGAGCAGATCGATGACAACATCCGCTTCTTCGACCACCGTCGTGAGGACGCCCGCACCGACTGGGAGCGCGGCGGCCTGCCGAACGCGCGATGGGAAGCGCTGCTGGCCGAGGTCCGCAGGCGCGCCGACGCCGCGGGTCACCTGCGGTACGCCTTCCCGGCGCAGTACGGCGGCCGGGACGGCACCAACCTGGGCATGGCCGTGATCCGCGAGCACCTGGCCCGGCGCGGCCTGGGGCTGCACTGTGATCTGCAGAACGAGCACGCCATCGTCGCCAACAACGTCGGTTTGCTGCTCATGCTCGAATACGGCACACCCGCGCAGCGAGCGGAGTGGGTGGACGGGCTGGCTTCGGGGACGAAGTTCTTCGCCTTCGGCATCACCGAGCCCGAGCACGGCTCCGACGCGACCCACATGGAGACCTCAGCGGTCCGCGACGGCGACGGCTGGGTGATCACCGGACAGAAGACCTGGAACACCGGCGTGCACATCGCCGACGCCGACCTGATCTTCGCGCGCACCTCCGGCGGCCCCGGCGACGCGACGGGCATCACCGCGTTCCTGGTGCCCACCGACGCTCCGGGGTTCGTCGTCGAGGAATACCTCTGGACCTTCAACATGCCCACCGATCACGCCCGCGTCGCGCTCAACGGCGTTCGCGTCCCCGACACCGCCGTCTTCGGCGGTGAAGGACGCGGCTTGGCGGTGGTCCAGCACTTCTTCAACGAGAACCGGATCCGCCAAGCCGCGTCCAGCCTGGGTGCGGCGCAATACTGCATCGACGAGTCGGTGGCCTACGCCAAGCAGCGCAAGCCCTTCGGCAAGCCGCTGGCCGCCAACCAGGCGATCCAGTTCCCTCTTGTGGAACTGCACACGCAGTGCGCGATGTTGCGCACGCTCATCCACAAGACCGCTTGGTCGATGGACACCTACGGCACGTTCGCCGCCTCCGAGCAGGTCTCGATGTGCAACTACTGGGCCAACCGGTTGTGCTGCGAGGCCGCCGACCGCGCCATGCAGGTGCACGGCGGCCTCGGCTATTCCCGGCACAAGCCGTTCGAGCACATCTACCGCCACCACCGGCGCTACCGGATCACCGAGGGCGCCGAGGAGATCCAGATGCGTCGCGTCGCGGGCTATCTGTTCGGTTTCATGGGCGGCAAAGCTCCCAAAGGGGTGTGAGCGGCGCGGCTCAGAGGCGGCGGATGCGGGCCAGCCACGCGGCGGCGTCGACCCGGCCCGTCTCGGAAACCTCCAGGGCCGCCGCGTCCTGGGCCACCAGGTCGGTGACCCGGCCGCGGTACCGTGCCGGTCGCAGGTCCGCTACTGTCCAGCCCTCGCGGAAGGACTCCAGGATCAGCGTGTCGCTGATTCGCGGGCCGAATCCCGGCTCGGCATCGGAGAGGGCGAGGACATACACCGTGCCGCCCGGCTTGCAGACCGCGTGCAGACTGCGGACGTACGCGGCGCGCGCCTCGTCCTCGGTCCCGAAGACATGGAACAGCGCGCTGTCGACGACGGTGTCGAACGCGGGCGCGGAGCCCGGCGGGTCACCGGCGAAATCCGGCCGGTCACCGAGCGCGAGCGCGTCGGCCACCTCGAACGCGGCGGCGGGCACACCCTGCGCGGCCGCATTGGCGCGCGCGTAGGCCACCGCGCTCGGCGACATATCGATCCCACGCACGTCGTAACCGAGCCTGGTCAGCAAAATGGTGTGCTCACCGGCGCCGCAGCCGGGATCGAGGACGCGGCCGCTGATACCCCCTTCGCGCTCCAAGGCCACGATGGCGGGTTGCGGTTCACCGATCACCCAAGGTGCGGTGTCGTTGTCGTAGACGGTATTCCAGAAATCCGCTGGACGAGTCATGGAACCACTGTCCATCCTCAACCCCACTCGAGGTCAACCGCCACGCCCTCGAAGTGCGCTTTTCGCGTGAGGTGCGCGACCGGACGTGCGTGTGGATCAGGTCTGCGTCGCGGCGGCGTGGGTGGGTACGCGCGCGGTATGAGCACACCGAATCTCGATCCGACGACGGCGGAGTCGATGCAGCAGGACGCGGATTTCGCCGACGAGCACACCAAGCCGACGCATGCCGACGAGCACCCCACCGGAGAAGAGCTCGAGACCGACGAATCGACCCCGCGCGGGCACAGCGGATCGGACGAGTAGCCCGGCGTGGCACGGTTGCGCGCGGGAACCGTGCCACGCCGGCGGGCTCAGACGACGGCGACCAGCCGTGCGGCGTTGGCGGACACGTCGTCGGCGGCCTGGTTGGCGGCCAGTTCGGCGTGCACCCGGTGGCCGTACCGGGTGATCTCGCGTTCGGTCGCCGCGCCGTCCCAGCCGAGGTGGGCGCCGATCAGCCAGGCCACCTCGGCGGCGGCGGCCAAGCCGCGGTCGGCCGCTTCGATGGAGATGCGGGTGCGGCGGGTGAGCACGTCGTCCAGATGCAGAGCTCCCTCGTGCGTCACCGCGTACACCGCCTCCGCGCCCAGGTACTCCGGAGCGCCGGTGAGCGGCTTGCCCAGTTCCGGTTCGCGGGCGATCAGGTCGAACAGGTCGGTGATCGCCGAGCCGTAACGGCCGAGCAGACGCTCGACCGTCGCCCGGGGCAGGCCCGCGCGCTGCGCCAAGCTGTCCAGGTCGGCGGCGAGTTCGTGGTAGCCCACCGCGCCGAGGATCGGCAGGTGCTCGGTCACCGAAGGGGCGACCGCACGGCCGAGCCCGGCCACCGCAGCGTCCACGACGTCGGCGGCCATCACCCGATAGGTGGTGTACTTACCGCCCGCTACCACGAACAGACCGGGCGCCGGTTCGGCGACCGCGTGCTCGCGGGAGAGCGTGGCGGTGTCGGCCGACGCGCCGGACAGCAGCGGCCGCAGCCCCGCGTAGGTCCCGACGATGTCGTCGCGGGTGAGCGGTTCGCGCAGCACTCGGTTGACATGGTCGAGCAGGTACCGCACGTCGGCGTTGCTGGCGGCGGGGTGGTCCTTGTCCAGCGACCAATCCGTGTCGGTGGTGCCGATGATCCAGTGCCCGCCCCACGGGATGACGAACAGCACGCTCTTCTCGGTGCGCATGATCAGGCCGGTGTCCAGATTCAGGCGGTGGCGCGGCACCAGGATGTGCACGCCCTTGGACATCCGGACGTGGAACGGGAACTCGACGCCGGTCATCCGGTTCATCTCGTCGGTCCACACCCCCGTGGCGCTGATCACCCGGCGCGCGCGGACGGTGTGCACCCGGCCGGTCTCCAGGTCGGTGACCTCCGCGCCGACGACGCGCTCGCCGTCGCGCAGCAGCCCCGTCACTCTGGTGCGGGTGAGCACGGTGGCGCCGTGCTGGGCCGCGGTGCGGGCGATCATCATCGTGTGCCTGGCGTCGTCGACCTGCGCGTCGTAGTACCGGATGGCCCCGGTCAGCGCGTCCTCGCGCAGCGCGGGTGCCAGCTCCAGCGCGCGTGTGCGCGACAGGTGCCGGTGCATCGGCAGCGCGCGTGCGCCGCCGATGGTGTCGTACAGGGCGACGCCCGCGCCGATGTAGGCGCGTTCCCACACCCGGTGCCGCAGCGGCAGCAGGAACGACACCGGGCGCACCAGGTGCGGTGCGAGCCGATGCAGCAGCAGGCCGCGTTCCTTCAGCGCTTCTCGCACCAGCCAGAAATCGAGCTGCTCCAGGTAGCGCAGCCCGCCGTGGATGAGCTTGCTGGAGCGGCTCGAGGTGCCCGCGGCGAAGTCCCTGGCCTCCACCAGGGTCACGGTCAGGCCGCGGGAGGCGGCGTCGAGGGCCGCGCCCGCTCCGACCACCCCGCCACCGATGACGAGCACGTCGATCTCGGCGTCGCCGAGGGAGTTCACCGCGCGGGCGCGGTAACGGGAGTCCAATCGTGCGGACACAGCGGTATCTCTCCTTGTTTCGGTGTTACGGGTAGGTCGGCGTCGCCCCTCATTCGTCGACGTCGATCCAATCGAGGGTGCGGGCGACGGCCTTCTTCCAGCGCGCGTAGCCGCGCTCGCGCTGCTGCTCCGACCAGGTCGGGCTCCAGCGTTTGGCTTCGTTCCAGTTCTGTTCCAGTTCGTCGGTGTCGTTCCAGAAGCCGACCGCCAGGCCCGCCGCGTAGGCCGCGCCGAGCGCGGTGGTCTCCGCGACCACCGGACGCGACACCGGCACGCCGAGGAAGTCGGCCTGCAACTGCATGCACAGCTCGTTGGCGGTGACGCCGCCGTCCACCCGCAGCACATCCAGTCGCACGCCGGAGTCGGCCTGCATCGCCTCGACCACGTCGCGGGTCTGATAGCAGATCGATTCCAGCGTCGCCCGCGCCAGATGGGCGTTGGTGCTGTAGCGGGACAGGCCGACGATCGCGCCGCGCGCGTCCGAACGCCAGTACGGCGCGAACAACCCGGAGAACGCCGGGACGAAGTACACCCCGCCGTTGTCCTCGGCCTGCCGGGCCAGCGATTCACTCTGTGCCGCGCCGGAGATGATGCCCAGCTGGTCACGCAGCCACTGCACCGCCGAGCCGGTCACCGCGATCGAACCTTCCAGCGCGTACACCGGCTTCTCCGCACCGAACTGGTAGGCGACCGTGGTCAGCAGCCCGTGCTGCGACCGAACGATCTCGGTTCCGGTGTTGAGCAGCAGGAAGTTTCCGGTGCCGTAGGTGTTCTTCGCCTCGCCGGGCCGGAAGCAGACCTGCCCCACGGTGGCGGCCTGCTGGTCGCCGAGCACGCCGGACAGCGGGACCGCGCCGCCGAACGGGCCGTCGGGGCGCGTGGTGCCGAACAGATCCGAGTTCGCCGACGGCGCGATCCGCGGCAGCATCGCGCGCGGCACCCCGAACAGCGACAGCAGCTCCTCGTCCCAGTCCAGCGTCTCCAGGTTCATCAGCATGGTGCGGCTGGCGTTGGTCGGATCGGTGACGTGCACGCCGCCGTCGACTCCGCCGGTCAACTGCCACAGCAGCCAGGTGTCGGTGGTGCCGAAGAGCGCGTCACCGCGTTCGGCGTCCGCGGCCACCCCGGGGACGTTGTCCAGAATCCAGCGCAGCTTGCCGCCGGAGAAATAGGTGGCCGGCGGCAGGCCCGCCTTGCGCCGGATGGTGTCACCGTGCCCGGCCCGCTCCAGCTCGGCGGCGATGCGATCGGTGCGGGTGTCCTGCCAGACGATCGCGTTGCAGTACGGCCGCCCGGTCCTGCGGTTCCACACAACCGTGGTCTCGCGCTGATTGGTGACGCCGACTGCGGCCAGATCGCTCGCGTCGAGATCGGCTTTGGTCAGCGTGCTCTGGATGACCGCACGGGTGCGCTCCCAGATCTCGG
Organism: Nocardia sp. CY15; assembly: GCF_009829295.1. Lineage (NCBI taxonomy): Bacteria > Bacillati > Actinomycetota > Actinomycetes > Mycobacteriales > Nocardiaceae > Nocardia > Nocardia sp. CY15. The sequence continues at coordinate 121,193 of NZ_VUOT01000009.1, read as the reverse complement.
TCGGATTGTGCTCGACCCAGCCGGGGCGCGGCAGAATCTGCTCGTGTTCGAGCTGATGGCGGGCGATCTCGTTGCCACTGTGGTCGAACACCATGAAACGGGTGCTCGTGGTGCCCTGGTCGATGGCGCCGACGAACTTGCTCATCGAGGTCCTTTCGGAACGTGCTGTCGCGGAGGAGGATCAGAACAGGAATTGGGCGGCCAGACCGGCGAGCGCACCGCCCACCAGCGGCCCGAGCACCGGCACCCAGGCGTATCCCCAGTCGGAGTCCTTGCCGTGTGTCGTCGCGTCGGCCTCGGGAGATGCGACCGGTCCGGAGTCGCCCGCGCCCACCGGCACCAGGACCGCATCCGCGGGGGCGGGCTTGCGCACCGGCAGCAGCGCGTGTGCCAAGCGCGGACCCAGGTCGCGCGCGGGGTTGACGGCGTACCCGGTCGGGCCGCCCAGCGAAGCGCCGATGCCGACGACCAACAGTGCCGCGGCGGCCGGGCCGAGCCCGCTCGGCGTGTGGCCGAAAGTCAGGATGACCAGGACGAGCGTGAACGTGCCGATCACTTCGGTGGCGAAATTCCAGCGCAGGGCGCGGATCGCGGGTCCGGTGGCGAAAACGGCGAGCTTCTTCTCCGCGTCGGTCTCCGCGTCGAAGTGGCGTTTGTAGGCGACGTAGGCGATCGTCGCGCCGACGAACGCGCCGGAGAATTGGCCGCTCAGATAGGCGAGCGTCGTGGAGCCGGAGATCGCGATGCCGGGGGCGAACTCCTCCGCGCCGCTGAACAGGATGCCGATGGTGACCGCGGGATTGAGGTGGCCGCCGGTCTTGTAGGCGACGTAGACGCCGGCCAGGACGGCGAACCCCCATCCCACGTTGATCAGCAGCCAGCCGCCGTCCAGTCCTTTGGACTTGGTCAGCAATACGTTCGCGACCACGCCGACCCCGAGCAGCACCAGCACTCCTGTGCCGAGTGCTTCGCTGAGAAAGATCGAGCCGAAGTTCATCGTTGAGCCTCCGTTCACCCCGCTGGCCGCGGACGCGACCGTGCGTGTCACTGGAAATTACGGCGGAATGCCGGGCCCGGATACTGTCGGCGTTCGACAATGTCGAACGCCTCGACTGGTTGCCGTAAGGCTGGGCCGCTACCGTCCGACCGGTCAGGAGGATGTATGGCGCAGCTCACACCTGGTTTCACTGATGTTGCCCAGGTATTACCAACCGTTCGACATTGTCGAATCGCCACCTGGAGGATAGGTTTCCCGACATGCCGGGTGCGATCCAATCGATCGAGCGGGCGGCGGCCGTCCTACGGCTGCTGGCCCGAGGTTCCGGCCGTCTCGGCGTCGCCGACATCGCGGGTGCGCTCGAGCTGCCGAAACCGACCGCGCACGGCATCCTGCGGACGCTCCAGGGTGTCGGCTTCGTCGAGCAGGACCCGGCGACCGGCAAGTATCAGCTCGGAGCGGCGCTACTGCATCTGGGCACCAGCTACCTCGACGCGAACGAATTGCGCTCCCGCGCGATCAACTGGGCCGACGCGCTGGCGGCTCGCACGGGCGAGTCGGTGCGGATCGGCGCGCCGATGGACGGCGCTGTGGTCGTGGTCCATCACGTATTCCGGCCGGACAACACCGAACAGGCGCTCGAACTCGGCGAGCTCCTGCCGCCGCACGCCACCGCGCTGGGCAAGGTCCTGCTCGCCTACGACATCGACTTGGCCGCGGCGGTCCGCCGCGGCGAACTGGCCCCGCTCACACACCGCACTCTCATCGACCGTGTCGCGCTCACCAGGGCGCTCGCCGGTGTGCGGCAGGCCGGATGGGCGGGCGATACCGGGGAATTCCGGACGGGCGAGGCGGGTATCGCGGCGCCGATCCGGGCGCCCGGTGGCCTGGTGGTCGGCGCCATCGGCATCACCGGTGCGGTGGACCGGCTCTGTGACGCCCAATTGCGGCACCGGCCCGCACTGGTCGGTCAGGTGCTCGACGCCGCTCGCGCGGTATCGCGGGATCTCGGTGCGGGCCACTGAGATCGGTCCGGCCGGCGACCGGCGGATTTCGACGAGGAGCGGGCGAGCGTGAAGCAGCGTTACGTGCTGGCGATCGATCAGGGCACCACCTCGACCCGGTGCATCCTGTTCGATCAGCGCGCCCGGCTGGTCGGCGTGGCCCAGCGGCCGCACCGGCAGCATCACCCGCGGCCGGGGTGGGCCGAGCAGGACGCGCTGGAGATCTGGCGCAACGTCGAGCGGATCGTGCCGCAGGCGTTGCGGGATTCCGGCGTCGCCGCCGACCGGATCGCCGCGCTCGGCATCGCGAACCAGCGCGAGACCACCGTGGTGTGGGATCGCCGCACCGGCACGCCGATCGGGCGCGCCATCGTATGGCAGGACGTGCGGACCGACGAACTGGTCCGGGAACTGGAGCGCGAGCCGGGCGCCGACCGGATCCGCGAGCGCTGCGGTCTGCCGCTGGCCGGCTACTTCGCGGCGCCGCGGCTGCGCTGGATGCTGGATTCCGTACCCGGTCTGCGCGAGCGCGCCGAGCGGGGCGAGGTGCTCTTCGGCACCATGGAGACCTGGCTGATCTGGAACCTCACCGGAGGTCCCGACGGTGGCCTGCACCTCACCGACGTCACCAATGCCAGCCGCACCCTTCTGATGAACCTCAGCACCCTGACGTGGGACGACGAACTGCTGAATTTCTTCGGTATTCCCGCTCGGATGTTGCCGCGCATCCAGCCTTCGACCGCGTCCTACGGCATGACCCGCCGGGTGGTCCCCGGCATCCCGATCGCCGCCGCCCTGGGTGACCAGCATGCCGCGTTGTTCGGCCAGACCTGCTTCGCGCGCGGCGAAACCAAGTGCACCTACGGCACCGGCGGGTTCTTGATGATGAACACCGGAAGCGAGCTGGTGCGGTCCGAGCACGGCCTGCTCACCACGATCGGCTACCAGATCGGACCGGAGCCGGTCTACGCGCTGGAGGGGCCGATCGCGGTCACCGGTTCGCTCGTGCAATGGGTGCGCGACAACATCGGGCTGGTCACCAGCGCGCCGGAAATCGAAACCCTCGCGCGCACAGTCGAAGACAACGGCGGCTGCTACGTCGTGCCCGCGTTCTCCGGCCTGTACGCGCCGCATTGGCGCGGCGACGCCCGCGGCCTGATCGCCGGACTGACCTCCTATGTCACCAAGGGGCACATCGCCCGAGCCGTGCTGGAGGCAACCGCCTGGCAGACCCGTGACGTGGTGGAGGCGATGAACGCCGACTCCGGCCTCCAGGCCGCGACCCTGCGCGTGGACGGCGGCATGACCTCGAACAACCTGCTCATGCAGATCGTGGCCGATGTCCTGGACGTTCCGGTGCTGCGTCCGTTCGTCGCCGAAACCGTGTCGCTCGGCGCCGCGTACGCCGCGGGCCTGGCCGTCGGCTACTGGCCGGATCTGGAAGGGCTGCGCAACAATTGGCGACTGGCCGCGCAATGGGTTCCGCGAATGGACGCGCAGTTGCGCCAGGACGAGTACGAGAACTGGAAGCGCGCCGTCGAGCTGACCTTCGGCTGGGTTCGGCCGCGGAAGCGTGCGCGGCGGTGAGCCCGGAGCAGGGCCGGGTGCCGCCGGAGTGAGCGACCGGCTCCGGTGTCGGGAGGGTGGGTTAGCGTCGAGAACATGCGGCTGAACGTGGGATGTGCGATGTGGACGCACGCGGCTTGGCAGGAACGGCACCTTCCGCCGGGGGAGCGACTGCGCTGGTACGCCACCTGGTGCAACGCCGTCGAGGGCAATACGACCTTCTACGCGACGCCGTCGCGGCGAACGGTGGAATCCTGGGCGGCTCAATGCGATCCGTCGTTCCGCTTCGTACTGAAGCTGCCCAAGCCGATCACCCATGAACGCAGGCTGTCCGGCGTCGAGGAGGAGCTGAGGTCTTTCCTCGCCGCGATGGAGCCGCTCGGGGAGCGCATCCACGCGCTGTGGGTGCAGCTGCCCGGCTCGTTCGGCCCGACGGATCTCGGTGCGCTTGCCGGATTCCTGCGTCAGGCGCCGCGCGCCTACCGGCTCGCCGTAGAGGTCCGGCATCCCGCGTTCTTCGCCGACGAGCAGGCGGTACACCGGCTCGAACACGTGTTGTCCCGGGTCGGCGCCGAATGGGTTCCGTTCGACACCACCGTGCTCTTCGACGGTCCGCCCACCAGCGCGGCCGAACAGGAAGCGGCGTCGAAGAAGCCGCGGGTGCAGCGCCGGATGCGCGCACTGACCGAATACCCGATCGTGCGCTACCACGGCCGCGACGACGTCGAGCGGACCGTCGAGGGTTGGCGCCCGTGGGTCGGCATGGTCGCCGAATGGTTGCGCGAAGGCCGGTCGCCCACGGTGTTCGTGCACACGCCGGACAATGCCGGTTCGCTCGAGCTGGCCCGTCGCTTCCACGACGAAGTCCGCGCCCGGCTGCCCGAGATCGACCGGCTGCCCGACCCCGCTCCGGCCGAACCGATGACCCTGTTCTGAGGAAAAGGACGGTCCCGCAGGAGCACCGAACTCCTGCGGGACCGTCGAGAACTCAGGACCGCAGACCGACCTCGACCTCGAGGGTGAGCGTGATCTTGTCGCCGATCACGGCGCCGCCGTCGGGCAGCGGCATGTCGATGGTGATGCCGAAGTCGCGGCGATTGATCACGGTCTTGGCTTCGAAGCCCGCGACCGGCCCTTGGCCCATGCCGGGGTTCACACCGAGGAATTCCACGTCCAGCGACACCGGCTTGGTGACGCCGCGGATGGTGAATTCGCCGTCCACCACGAAGTCCTCGCCCTTGACCCGGAATCCGGTGGACTTGAACGTGGCCACCGGGAACTGCTCGGCCTGGAAGAAGTCCGCGGTGCGCAGGTGGGCGTCACGCTGTTCGTTGTCGGTGGTGACCGAGTCGACCCGGATCTCGGCCTCGGCCGAGGCGCTGCCGTCCTCGGCGATGACCAACCGGCCGGAGAAGTCGGTGAACCGGCCGCGCACCTTGCTCACCATCAGGTGACGTACCGAGAAGCCGAGGGTGGAGTGGGCGGGGTCGATGACCCAGGTGCCCGCGGTCAGGGTGTTCGTGGTCGTGGTCGACATGGCGTTCTCCTCAAATGGTTGATTTTTGAACTAGTTGGGTAGGGATGGCGCCGGGTGATCGCGAAAAGCTCAGTGGGTGCCGAGCATTTGCGCGAACGGTACCGGCTCGTCGTACGGATCGGCGGCGCGCGCTCGTGGGGTGGTGGTCAGCATGGCGGCGAACTCCCCGGCGGCGCGGTCGATTCTGCTACGCAATCCGCCCGCCGCCGCGGACGCCCAGTCCTCGGACGCCGCGTACACGGAGGTGGGCGCGACCACCGCGTGCAGATAGCTGAACATCGGACGCAGTGCGTGCTCCAACGCCAGCGAGTGGCGTGCCGAGCCGCCGGTCGCGCCGAGCAGCACCGGCATCCCTGCCAGCGCGTCCGGTTCCAGTACGTCGAAGAACGTCTTGAACAGGCCGCTGTAGGAGGCGTTGAAGATCGGCGTGACGGCGATCAACCCGTCGGCGCTGGACACGCTGTCGATCGTCGCGCGCAGAGTACCGGGGGCGAATCCGGTGAGCAGGTTGTCGGCCAGATCGCGGGCGTGCTCACGTACTTCGACGACGTCGAATGTCACATCCGCACCGGACGCGGTCAGTGCCTCGCCGGTGGCGGCGGCGAGCCGATCGGCGAGCAGCCGGGTCGACGAGGGCTGGGACAGGCCCGCGGAAACGATCGCGATGCGGGTCATCGGGTCGCCTCCAGGGCGGCGTCGCGGGCGGCGACCAGGCTCGCGTGCGTCGGCGCGTCCGGAACATGCGCCGGGCGCAGCGCCGCGAATTCCTTGCGCAGCACCGGGACCACCTCTCCGCCGAGTAGGTCCAGTTGTTCCAGCACGGTCTTCAGCGGCAGCCCCGCGTGGTCCATCAGGAACAGTTGGCGCTGGTAGTCGCCGAAAGACTCCCGGAAGGTGAGCGTCTTGTCGATGACCTCCTGTGGGCTGCCGACGGTGAGCGGTGTCTGCTCGGTGAACTCCTCCAGCGAGGGGCCGTGCCCGTACACCGGCGCGTTGTCGAAGTAGGGACGGAACTCGCGTACCGCGTCCTGTGAGTTCTTGCGCATGAACACCTGTCCGCCGAGCCCGACGATCGCCTGGTCGGCCGACCCGTGACCGTAGTGCTCGTAGCGCTGCCGATACAGCGCGATCAGCCGCTGGAAGTGTTCTTTCGGCCAGAAGATGTTGTTGGCGAAGAATCCGTCGCCGTAGTAGGCCGCCTGCTCGGCGATCTCCGGGCTGCGGATCGAGCCGTGCCACACGAACGGCGCTACGTCGTCCAGCGGGCGCGGCGTCGAGGTGAACGACTGCAACGGCGTGCGGAACTTGCCCTCCCAGTCGACCACGTCCTCGCGCCAGAGCCGGTGCAACAGGTGGTAGTTCTCGATCGCCAGCGCGATGCCGTCGCGGATGTCCTTGCCGAACCAAGGGTAGACCGGTCCGGTGTTGCCACGGCCGAGCATCAGGTCCACCCGTCCCTCGGACAGGTGCTGGAGCATGGCGAAGTCCTCGGCGATCTTCACCGGATCGTTCGTCGTGATCAGCGTCGTCGCGGTGGAGAGTTGGAGCCGCTCGGTGCGCGCCGCGATGTAGCCGAGCATCGTCGTCGGCGACGACGGCACGAACGGCCGGTTGTGGTGCTCGCCGGTGGCGAACACGTCCAGCCCGACCTCTTCGGCCTTGCGCGCGATCGTCACCATGGCCGTGATGCGCTCGTGCTCACGCGGCGTCCGGCCGGTCGTCGGGTCGGTCGTCACATCACCGACCGTGAAGATTCCGAACTGCACGACGCCTCCTTCGTTCCCAGTCTGACTCATTTTGGTGGATATGGCAACCAATGCAACCGTAGGGGGTGGGCGGGTATTCCCGGTGTGGTGGTGTGGTCGCTTCTCTCCCGTACCCCGGTGGTGGCGAGCCCGGCTGGATTCGGGTAGCCGACTACGCGCGATTTTCGGTGCCGTGTCCGCAGAATCGGTCGCCACGGGTTTGGACGCACCGGAGGCTGAAGGGATTCGTATGACTGGTTATCGCGATTGGTTGGCGCCTGCTCCTAATCCGGAGCCGCCGTTGGACAGTTGTCGCGGCGCCGAGGCGCGGAGCGCGCCGCGCGATCCGGCGGTCGCTCGGGCGCTACCGTGCCGGCCGCGACCACGCGCGGGCTCCGGGCGGGCGAGTGCCGGTGTACGCGGAGCGGTGCGTCGCGGGCATGCGTCCGCGACGTCTATCGAGAATGAGACACGGGCGCAGGCATGCCGGTTCGCCGAGTCGGCGGTACGAATCGTCCTCGAGGTGCTCGACCGCAGGCGACCGGTGCCACAACTCGCCGCGGTCGCCGACGCCACGGTCGTCGCCGCGGTGCGCACGTTGATCGGCGCCGGTCTCGTGCCGGGCAGCGCTCTCGGTGCGGCGGTGCCGATCCGGGTGAGCGTGGTCCTCATGGATGCGCGGACCGCCGAGGTCTTCGCCGCGTACGGCCGCGGCAGTCGTCGTTTCGCCTTGGCGGCGCGCATCGTCCGGACCCGCTCTGCCGGCTGGCGGCTGACGGCCCTGCGTATCCGATGACGCGGCCCGAAGCGCTCAGCCGAGCTGAATGGGTCGGCGCGCCATGTCGGACCAGTACCCGGCAGCCGTGCACCAGGACACGGCCCTCGACGTGTCAGCGCAACCCGCGCGCCAGTACCACCCGCTCGATGTGGCGGCCTCGGCCCCGCCGATGACGATGCGCGACGCGCCTCTCCCGCGCCGCGTGCGACGAGCACGGCGCGAACGGATCGGCGCGTGGAGGGGCGAGCGGGCCGCCGGCGCTGTGCGCCCGCAGTCCAGCAGCACGGCCGAGTCGCTGAGCGGCCAGCACCTCCGCGCCCCTGCCACAGGGCGCCGTCGCGGACGGGGTGGGGAGGTCGCGCGCCGACTCGCCCGCTGACTCAGGCCAGCGAGGCCAGCCAGTCGTGCATCCACGACAGGGCGGTAGCTCCGCCGCCGACGGGGTAGCTGCCGTAGGCGGTGTGCGCCTCGGAGCGGTAGAACTCGTCCAGCAGCCGCGCGCGTTCCTGGTTGGCCGACTCCGACAGCTGGCTCTGCAGCACCGGGAGTCCGCCGTTGGACATCAGATCGCCGACGATGGCGCCCATTTCGAGCTGGTAGCGCCAGAGATAGGCCGGGTCGGGATAGGAGGTCTGGGCCAGGAAGCCCGCGAAGCGGGTCACGAAATCGTCGGAGGCCGTGGAGCAGTAAAGGTCGCCGATCGCGCAGATGGTGCGGGTCTGCGGGGTGAGGAAACCGAATCCGCCGATGCGCGGGCCGCCCGCTCCCGCGCCGCCCACCGGCGGGCCGACCAGCGCATCGGTGGGGGAGCGGCGCGGGTCGGACAGGAGTCCGACCGCGACGATCCGATGCGGTGGCACCACGCCGATGCCGGTGCCGATCTCGGCGGCGAGATCGCCCGCGGCGTCCGCACCCTGGCTGTAGCCGAGCAGCGCGATCTTGGTCGCACCGCATTCCCTGGCCATCGCCGCGATCAAGCCGCGGGCATTGTCCGCGGCTTCGCGCTTGGAAGCGCCGTAGACGTCGCTCTCCCAGGGGAACGCGGTCGCGGCGTAGCTGACGTAGTCCACGCGCACCGAGGGCGGCAGGCCATTGGTGACTCCGGCCAGCATCCCGGGCCCGGGTCGCTCGTTGTCCGGATGGTCCGTGGTCTCCCATGTTCCCGGGATCGCTACGACGTACATGCTCGGACAGTCCGGTGTGGCGAGGGCGGGTCCGCTGCCCGGTCCCACACACGACAGCGCCATCGCCGTGATACCGATGGCCGCCGAGATCCACTTCGATCGCATGGCGTTTGCTCCTGGTAGTCCACGCGCCGCAGGCGCTCCCCGGCAGGAATCGGCCTCCGCCGGAGCCGTGCGGTGGTCGAACCCGGCCCCGTCGAAGGCTGCATTGAGACTCGCTGGTCTCAAAGTGCAGCCAGGATAGCGAGAGTGTGGGAGACAGCACAATCGAGTGGATGAGTGACGCGCATCACAGCGGATTGAGTCACGGCGGCGCTTGATGATTGCTATCAGCCTTGTGTGAGCAAGACGTTCATGGCCTGCGCCCATTGATCGATGGTTGCCGTGGCGGCGCGCTCGGTGGTGCGCAGTGGGCGGGACATCGCGGTGCCGCGCAGTATCGCGATGGTGAGATCGCGAACGGCCGGATAGCGCGGATGGGCGACAATGTCCGGATCGAACAGGGTGTCCACTACGCGGTGCAAGTCGCGCCCGGCTTTTCGTTCGGCCGCGCGCAACGCCTCGGCAAGCGCGGGATCGGTCCGCGCGGCCGCCCACAGTTCGAATTCGGCTTGCGCCGCCGGCCGGGTCATCGACTCGTACAGGGCGGTCAAGGCGCGCACGGTGGGATCGGCCCCGGCGCCGAGTCCGGTCGCGACTTCGCGAACGGCCGCCTCGTTTCGCGCGACCAGATGGCCGACCAGTTCGGCGATCAACGCGCCGATGGTCGGGAAGTGATGCAGCAGCGCTCCGCGGCTGACACCGGCCGCGCGCTGCACGGACAGGGTGGACAGTGCCCGGTACCCCTGCTCGGCCAGCAGGTCGGCGGCGGCCTCGAGGATGCGAACCCGGGTCGCCCGCTTCTGCTCCTCGCGCACTCCGGCCATCATCGTCTCCCTCCGTCCACGGCGACATTTTCACAGTCAATGTTGACTGTCAAATGGTCGGTGCACCAGACTGCGAAGACAGGTGCCGGACGACGTCGAAGGGAACAGCGATGACCGACAGTGACATCCAGGCCGATGACGGTGCGGGCGCGTGGTATCGCGATTGGACGGAGACGCCGGATTCGCCGTGGACGGGCCGCCCGGAGCCGGACGCCGCGCGCGAGTACCGGACACTCACCTACGAGCGAGACGGCCGTATCGCGCGCATCACCTTCAACCGCCCGGACAAGGGCAACGCCATCACCCCCGACACCCCGCAGGACCTGGCGCACGCGGTCGAACGCGCCGATCTGGACCCTCGGGTGCACGTGATCCTGTTGTCCGGGCGCGGCAAGGGATTCTGCGGGGGATACGACCTGAGCCTGTTCGCCGAGCAGAGTTTCGCGGTGGCGGGCGGTCCCGGCGACGCGGCGGGGACGGTCGTCGACCCGGTGGTCCAGGGCCGCAACCACGACCCGGCGCGGACCTGGGATCCGATGATCGACTACGCGATGATGAGCCGGTTCAATCGCGGTTTCGCCAGCCTGATGCAGGCGAACAAACCGACCGTGGCCAAGCTGCACGGCTTCGCGGTGGCGGGCGGCAGTGACATCGCCCTGTTTGCCGACCAGATCATCTGCGCCGACGACGCCAAGATCGGCTATCCGCCCACCCGGGTCTGGGGCGTTCCCGCGGCGGGAATGTGGGCGCATCGCCTCGGTGACCAGCGCGCCAAGCGCCTGCTGTTCACCGGGGACTGTCTCACCGGAAAACAGGCGGTCGAATGGGGCCTGGCGATCGAATCCTGGCCCGCCGACGAACTCGACGCGCGCACCGAGGAATTCGTCGCGCGCATCGCGCGCATGCCGATCAACCAGCTGATGATGGCCAAACTGGCGCTGAACTCGGCGCTGTACGCCCAGGGAGTGGCGAACTCCGGCATGATCAGCACCGTCTTCGACGGCATCTCCCGGCACACCAGGGAGGGCTACGCCTTCCAGGAGCGGGCCGTCACCGCGGGCTTCCGCGCGGCCGTCCGGGAACGCGACGAACCGTTCGGCGATCACAAGCGGCGTGGGGCGCGGGAGTGAGCCGCTGCTGATCGGACATCCTCGTGCGAGGGCGGCGGCCGCGTCCGGATGCCGTCGGATCGAGAGACCACCGGCGCAGGAGCACGCCGGGAGCGGTGATCGATCCGCCCGCGCCCGGCGTCCTTCCAGCGGCTCAGCGGATGGGCGGCGTCTTTCCGGTTTCCTCGTCCTCGAGGTCGTAGCCGAGCCGCACGTCATGAGCGACTTCGCCGCCGCTCACCGTGATCCGGCTGGTCACCGGGGGGTAGCCGCGCGCAAGGACCGTGTAGTCGCCTTCGGCGAGATCCGTGACGACATAACGCCCGTGCTCGTCGGTGCGGGTCGTCGCGGTGGGCACGCCCGCCGCGTCGAACACGCTGATCTGCACGTCCGAGACCGCCCGCCCGTCATCCGACCACGCCGATCCGGCCAGCACCGCCATCGGCGCGAGCTCGATGTCGTGGTGCAGCAGCCCGCTGTCCGGCACGGTGAGCGCGGTCGCGCTGGGCCGCATGTGCTCGGCGACCGCGACCAGGGTGTAGGTGCCGGGTACCACGCCGTGGCACACATAGGCGCCGTCGGCCGCCGCGCTCGCGGACCTGACGACCTCACCGTCCAGGTCGGTCAGTGTGACGGTCGCGCCCGGCAGCGGTTCGCCGCCGGTGCCCGACCGGACCACGCCGGACACCTCGCCGGAGCCGAGCAGCGTGATGTCGACCTGCTGCGGCCGCTCGCCCACGACGACATTGACCGCCGCGGGCTGGTGCCCGGCGGCCGACACGATCAGCACGTAATTGCCCGCGTCCGGCGCCCCGAGGAGGTAGCCGCCGTCCGCGCCGCCGCTCGTCCGGGCGGCTTGCCGTCCGTGGTGGTCGATCAGGGTGAGCGCGGCAGCGGGTACCGCGCGGCCGTCTTCGCGATGGACGTAGCCGCCGAGTGAGCGGCCTTCGTACTCCGCGCCGTCGAAGCTCGCGCGTGGCTCGCGCCGGTGCGCGCCGTTACCCGCGGGATCGCCCGAGGCGTAACCGCTCGCCGCCGCGGCGAGTACCGGCTCCGGTTCCGACAGCGCCCGCGCGGCGCCTTCCCAGACTTCATCCGCGTCCCAGTGCGATCCGACGGCTTCCGTCTCCTCGATCGGTGCCTGCGCGACGGGCACGGGATCGTCGCGCAGCGGAATCTCTTTCATGAACAGCAGCACGAAGCAAGCGAGCAGCGCGACTCCGGCCGCCGCGTAGAACACGCCGTGCATGGAGTCGGTGAAGCCGGTGAGGATGGGCGCCTTCAACTGCTCGGGCAGCGCCGCGATGCCGCTGGTGTTGGCCTGCATGGCACTGAGCTGGTCGGCGCCGAAGCCGGGCGGTAGCTCGCCGCCGAACGCGTCGATGATCCGGTGCGGCAGCAGGTTGAACAGGATCGTCAGGAACACCGCGACGCCGAGCGTGCCGCCCATTTGCCGGAAGAACGTGGCCGACGCGGTGGACACACCCATGTCCGAACGGGGTCCGGCGTTCTGCGCGGCGATGATCAGCGTCTGCATGCAACAGCCGAGCCCGAAACCGACCACGCCGCCGTAGGCCAAGGGTTGCCACAGCGGGCTGTCGTAGTGCACCTGCGCGTACAGCAGCGCGCCGACCGCGACGATGAACGTGCCCGCCACCGGCAGGATCTTGTAGCGACCGGTCACCTTGGTGATCCGTCCGGCCAGCTGTGAGCCGATCGTGATGCCGAGCACCAGGGGAAGCATCAGCAGACCGGCTTTGGTCGGCGAGTAGCCGCGCACTACCTGGAAATACTGCGGGACCATGGTGATTGCGCCGAACATCGCGACGCCGACGATGAACCCGCCCACGATGGTGACGCTGAAGGTCGAATTCCTGAACAAGCGCAACGGGATCAGCGCCGAGTCCTTCATCAGGAACTCGACCAGGACGAACAGCAGCAGGCCGGCCGCCCCGATGCCGTAGCACAGCAGCGACCGCTGCGCGGACCATCCCCAGTGACGCCCCTGTTCGGCGACGATCAGCAGCGGCACGACGCCGATCGCCAAGGTCAGCGCGCCGAACCAGTCGATCCGGTGATTCTGGCGCTGGTGCGGCACGTTGAGCACTTTGGCCACCACCAGCAGGGCGAGCAGGCCGACCGGAACGTTCACCAGGAACACCCACCGCCAGCCTTCGATGCCGCCGAGCTGTTCGTAGTCGGAGAAGAAGCCGCCCAGCACCGGGCCGAGCACCGTCGCGGTACCGAAGACCATCATGAAATAGCCCTGGTAGCGCACGCGTTCCCGCACGGGGACGATATCGCCGATGATGGTGAACGCCAGCGACATCAATCCGCCCGCGCCCAGGCCCTGGAACGCGCGGAACGCGGCGAGCTGGTACATCGACGTGGCGAAAGTGCACGCCACCGACCCGATGACGAACAGGCCGATGGCGGTGAGATAGAAGGGCTTACGGCCGTAGATATCGGCCAGTTTGCCGTAGAGCGGCGTGGTGATCGTCGCGGTGATCAGGTAAGCGGTGGTCGCCCAGGCCTGTTCGTCGAAACCGTGCAGGCTGTTGGCGATCCTGACGATCGCGACGCTGACGATGTTCTGGTCGAGGGCGGCCAGGAACATGCCGAGCAGCAACCCGGACAGGATGGTCAGGATCTGCCGGTGGGACAGTGACGTGTCCGCGCCTGCGTCCGGGTTCCGCGGAGCCCGGGTGGTGGAATTCGTCATGGATGGGCCCTATTTCGGATCGGCTGGGTGTCGGGGAGTGGTCTCTATTCCTGCGGTGAGCCGGTCGAGCAGAGCGGTCAAGGTATCGCGGTCCGGTGCGGGCCAGTCGGCCAGGATGCCCGCCAGCCACCGGTTGCGCAGCGCCCGGTTCTCCTCGAAGACGCGAACGCCCTCTTCGGTGGCCGCCAGCACGCACGCACGGCCGTCGACCGGGTCGGCCCGACGCTCCACCAAGCCGTGCGCCACGAGCGATCTGCTCTGTCTGCTGATGGTCGAAGCCTCGGCGTGCAGCAGCTCGGCGAGTCTGCCCGCGCGCTGTGGTCCTTCGTGCACCAGGCAGAACAGCACGGAGTAGGCGAGTCGCTCCAGCCCGTCCGGCCCGGGCCGGGCAGGCTGCCACTTCGCCCGGTTGAGAGCGCGCATGAACCGGACCAGCCGCTGACCGAGTTCGTCGGCGGCCGCGAGTTCGGCCGCTGTGACCGGGCGCTCGCGAGCGGTTGCGGACATGACAATCACCTCGACGTTCCCCACCGGCAGATTTGTTTGGCAACGACAACTAGTTGCTTTTGGCAACTATACATCTCGGTTGCCAGAGGTCTGCGAGGTGGGTCACTCCCGAGCCGCGTTGCTACCGTCGATGGCGTGTCCGAGTCGCTCGTCCGCTTCCGCGCCGCCTTGCCGCCCGACCGCCGATGGGAGCCGGTCGTCGGCGGGGAGTCCGACGCCGTGGTGTTCCGGTCCGCCGACGGCGCCCGTTATGCCAAGTGCGTCGATCCCGGTGGGGTCACGGCGCTGGAGTTGGAGCGGGACAAAATCGCCTGGCTCGGCGGCTACGGTATCCCCGGTCCCCAGGTGCTGGACTGGCGGACCGGCGACGGCGGCGCCTGCCTGGTCACCAGCGCCATCCCCGGCGTGGCCGCGGACGCTGTCGGCCCCGACGCTCTCACGCGCGCATGGGAGTCCATCGCGGACGCGGTGCGACGCCTGCACGATGTGCCCACCGGAGAGTGCCCGTTCGACCGAGGCTTGGCGCGGATGTTCGCGATCGCCCAGGATGTGGTGGCCCGGGGTGCGGTCCATCCCGAATTCCTCCCCGAGGAGCAGCAGGACACCCCGCCCACCGTCCTGCTCACCAGGCTGGCCACCGAGTTGGCGCCGAGGATGATCCAGGAGTCCGTCGAAGCCGTGGTGTGTCACGGCGATCTGTGCCTGCCCAACATCGTCCTCGACCCGGACACGCACACGGTCGCGGGTTTCATCGACCTCGGCCGCCTCGGTGTCGCCGACCCGTACGCCGATATCGCTCTCCTGCTGGCCAATTCGCGGGAGTCATGGCAGGACGAGCGGCGCGCCGAACACGCCGACCGGGCCTTCGCCGACCGCTACGGCATTGATCTGGACGCCGAGCGTCAGCGTTTCTTCTTGCATCTGGACCCGTTGACTTGGGGTTAGCCGGGGCATATCGCGGGCTCGGCCGGCACGGGCGGGCGTGACTGCGAGCGCACCGACCGTTCGGTCCTGATAAACCGGTGTTTCCGTGCTCCGGGGCAGCTGGGCGTGGTTCGGTCTTGTCTGTTGAGCATTTGACCGACAAAATCCAGGGAAATATGCAATGTTGTTATTGCGCAACGGCATTGAGAGGGAACCCACGGTGGCCGAGTAGGCACCGGTAAAAGGGGGTGCGGCGAGATCATGTCGTCGAACACATCCGGGCCCGGCGGCCGACGCGCCCGCCCGGGCCAGGTCCGGGCCGAACGTGTGCCCACGTGGCCAGGGATGCTCTCCGCCCACGAGCCGCCGTCCCACCGGCGCGGGGCGCCGCGCGATCGCCGCCGCGCTCGTCGCGGCCGACGCCGCGCTTGGCTGGTCGGAGGTGTCGGGCTGGCCGCCTCGCTCGCCGCCGCCGCGCTGGTCCTGGTCTACACGGGCGCGGCCTCCGCGCCACGGCAATCGGCCACCGTGGCCGACCCGGTGCTGGGCGGCGGCCCCGGCTGCGAGCCGACGCGCGGCGAACAGCTGGTACGCGGCAACGGAACCGGCTCGACGGCCTCCGGCGCGGAGGTGATCCTGGCCTTCCAGCATGCCTACTATGTGGCTCGCTCGGGCGCGGTCGCGCGATCGCTGACGGTGCCCGACGCCGCGGTACCACCGGTGGGCGTGATCGACGCGGGCATCGCCTCGGTACCAGCGGGAACCCAGCACTGCGTCATGATCACCCCCATGCTCGACGGGCGCTACGACGTGGTGATCACCGAGTTGCGGCCCGACTCCGCCAACCGCACCTATCGTCAGTTCGTCACCGTGGCCACCGTCGACGGCAAATCCACCATCATCAAGATCGCCGCGCCGAACTGAGCCGCCCAGCGCGGTGACTGCCGCGGACCGGCGAGCCGGACGGCTCGACGCTCGAGACGCGACCGCCGACGAGCATTCGGCGACGCCGCGTCCGCGCTACTCGAGCCCGGCGACCTTCCGGCAGCGCCAGTCCAGGTAGTTGATCAGCATCCAGAAGTCCTCGAACGCCGGGTTGGTGGTCTGCCCGTGGTGGTAGCGGTAGTAGATCTGCTGCGCGATGACGGCTAGGCGGAACAATCCGAAAACCTCGTAGAACGGCCAGTTCTCGGCGGAACGGCCGGTGCGCGCGCAGTAGTGTTCGACGATCTGGGCCCGCGTGAGCATGCCGGGCAGGTGACTGGGTTGGCGGCGGGAAGCCCGCATGACCTCGTCGTCGTCGGCCTGCACCCAGTAGGCCAGCGCGCCACCGAGATCCATCAGCGGATCGCCCAGGGTCGCCATCTCCCAGTCGAGTACGCCGACGATCGCGCCCGAGCCCGACGGGTCGAGCACCAGATTGTCGAGGCGGAAGTCGTTGTGGATGACGGTGGTGGCGACGTCCGCGGGCTGGTTGGCGTCGAGCCAGGCCATCACCGCGGCGAAATCGCCGACATTGTCGGTGCGGGCGTCGACGAAGCGCCGCGACCAGCCCGCGACCTGGCGGCCGACATAGCCCGCGCCCCGCCCGATGCCGGTCAGTCCGGCGGCCACCGGATCCACCTCGTGCAGTTCGATCAAGCAGTCGAAAGCCGCGGTGGACAATCGCCGCGCCTGGTCGGGAGACAGGCTCATGCCCTCCGGCAGATCGCCGCGCAGAATCGTGCCGGCCACGCGCTCCATCACATAGAACTCGCTGCCGATCACATCAGCGTCGGCGCACCGGGCCACCATCCGCGGGACGTAACGATAGTGCGGGCGCAACCGCTGCTGCACCAGGAACTCCCGGCCCATGTCGTGCGCGGAAGCCGCCTTCTTGCCGGTCGGCGGGCGGCGCAGGATCAAGTCGCGGTCCGGGTAGCGCAGCAGATACGTCAGATTGGACGCGCCACCGGAGAATTGGCGCACCTGCGGCGGCTCGGCCAGACCGGGCACCTGGCCGGCGAGCCAGGTGTGCGCGGCGTCGACGTCGAAGGCGTCCTCCGGCCGGACGGCGGCGGCCTCCGTCGCGCTCACCGGTCGCTACCGTACTTCCGTAGCTCTTGGCGCGCGATCAGGTTGAGGTGTACCTCGTCGGGGCCGTCGGCGAAGCGCAGCGAACGAATGCCCGCGAACGCGCGCGCCAGCGGGAAATCGTCGGAAAGTCCGGCGCCGCCGTGCAACTGGATCGCCATGTCGAGCACCTCCTGGGTCATCCTCGGCACGACCGCTTTGATCTGGGAGACCTCGCTGCGCGCTCCGACCAGGCCCTTGGTGTCCAGCAGCCAGGCCGTGTGCAGGACGAGCAGCCTGGCCTGATCGATCGCGACGCGCGCGTTGGCGATCCGCTCCCGGTTGCCGCCGAGATTGGCCAGCGGCTTCCCGAACGCGGTGCGCGAAAGGCTGCGACGGCAGGCGAGTTCGAGCGCACGCTCGGCCAAGCCGATCGCGCGCATGCAGTGGTGGATGCGGCCGGGCCCGAGGCGGCCCTGGGCGATCTCGAATCCGCGTCCCGGCCCGGCGATCACGGCGTCCAGCGGCAGGCGCACGTCGGTGAAGGTGACTTCACCGTGGCCGTAGGGCTCGTCCAGGTAGCCGAAGGTGGTGAGCATCCGCTCGATCCGCACGCCGGGGGTGTCCAGCGGGACCAGCACCATGGAGTGGCGCTGGTATGGGTGCGCCTCCGGGTCGGTGAGGCCCATGAAGATGACGAATTTGCAGTTCGGATGGCCGACGCCGGTGCTCCACCATTTGCGGCCGTCGAGCACGATCTGATCGCCGTCCACTACGGCGGTCGCGGCCATATTGGTCGCGTCGGAGGAGGCGACCTCGGGTTCGGTCATGCAGAACGCCGAGCGGATCGTGCCTTCCAGCAGGGGGCGCAGCCACTGTTGGCGCTGCTCCGCGCTGCCGTAGTGCAGCAGGACCTCGGCGTTGCCGGTATCGGGCGCGTTGCAGTTGAACACTTCCGGCGCCCAGCCGGAAGCGCCCATCGCCTCGGCCATCGGCGCGTAGTCGACGTTGGTGAGGCCGGCGCCGAGCTCCGGGTCGGGCAGGAAGAGGTTCCACAGACCCGCGGCCCGCGCCTTCTGTTTCAGTTCCTCGACCACCGGCGGGACCTCCCAGGGCGACTCCCGCAGGAAGGCGGCGTGCTCCTCGTCGCGCGGCTCGATCTCGTCGCGCACGAACTGCCGCACCTGATCGGTGAGGCGGACGGCTCGGTCGGAATGCGTGAAATCCATACCCATCCTCGAGGCTCGCTGAGCATTGCTCAACTTCCGGTCGGGTCATTGGTAGCATATTGTTGAGCATTGCTCAATAGAGGAGGGTGGATGTCGGAGGTTGCCGTGGAGCCCGGCGGCCGCCGCTCGGCGGACGATCGACGCAGACAACTGATCGGCATCGGTCTGCGCATGCTGATCGACCGTCCCTGGCACCAGATCACCGTCGACGCGGTCGCGCAGCAGGCCGGCATCTCACGCGGGCTGCTGTTCCATTACTTCCCGACCAAGCAGGACTACTACGCCCAGCTCGTCGGCGCCGCGTCGCAGCGATTCCTGCGCGCCACCGGTCCGGATCCGGACGCCGCGGACCCGCTCGCGTCGATGATCGCCAACTTCGTCGGTTACATGCGCAGGCGCAGTGGCCCGCTGGTGGCGCTGCTGCGCGCCGCGGGGCAGGACCCGGTGCTCGAGTCGATCATGGAGCAGATGCACGACGAGCTGACCGACCGGGTCTTCGCGGCTCTCGGCAGGTCCGCCCGGTCGACCGCCGAACGCCTGGTGGTGCGCTCCTGGTGGGCGATGGCCGAGGATCTCACGGTGCAGTGGTCGGCCCGGGACGACGTCGAGCAGGACCGGCTGGACCGGTTGCTGTTCGACACCTTGTCCCGAGTGCTCGATTCGGTGGACAGCGAGCGCGCGGCGGGTCGCCACTGACGGCTCGCGCACAACCAGTTATCGCGCGCCGAGATCCGCGGTTCGAGCCGTGGCGGCGGAATGGCTCGCGGGAAACCGAACCACCTCGACATAGGGTGGTCAATGGTTGGAAGCGCGGTTCGACACCAGCGGCAAGGACGTGCTGCCCGGGCTGCGGCGCCAGGGCGTCGAACCAGGGCACAGAGGGGAAATCACGCCGTGCCGCGTGTGTCGTCCACGGCGCGCCGAATAGTTTTACGAGTTGGCAAATGAATAGTTTCGCCGACGGCGGTGGATCGACTATGAATGAAACGTGCCGTTGCCATACGTGATCACTTGTCTGCCATCGAATCTCCCCGGCGGGGAGCGCTGATGGTCATCGAACATCCCATCGAGGACGAGGTTACACAGCTGGCGAGGCGGGTCGAGAAGGCCCGTGGACGGCTCGCCTACCAGTTCGATCCGGCGCTTACCGAGGCGCTGTCGGAAGACGAACTGCATGCCGAACGTGAGCTCGCCGAACGGATTCGCACCCAGGAGCGCGGACAGCGCTGGAAAGAGGCGCAGGCTGCCGCCGCGGCATCCGACCGCGCCAGGCAGACCACCGAAGCGATCGAGAAGGCCGACATGCGAGACCTCCTGCTCGCCCGCAAGGCGATTGCCGCGCAACGACGCGAATCCAGCCCGCACGCGAAGCTGGCCTCGCTCTACCGGCATCGGTCCTGGTCGCTGCGCGCGCTGGCGGGTGTGGTCGCGGCGGGCATGTTGTGGTCGGCGGTCAACGTCCAGCACAACATCGCCCCGGGTGGCGCGACCGATCCGCTGTACTGGTTCAGTTACCTGCTCGAAGGCATGATCAGCGTCTGCCTGATCATCATCATGATCGGCACCAACAAGGTCGCCGAATGGGGCGTCGTCGACAACCGCCGTCAGGTCGCGGCGGCCGAAATCGCCCTGCTGGCCCTGACCGTCAGCCTCAACACCTATCCCTACCTGCGTGCGGGCGCCTGGTACGACGCGGCCGTGCACGCCATCGCGCCGGTGATGATCGGCGTCGCGCTGCTCATCCACGACGCCGCGAGCGCCCGCTACGGCATGGCCATCGCCAGGGCCACCGAGCAGGTCCGCGACCTGCCCGACCCGGCCGAGCAGATCCGGCTCACACTGCCCAGATACCGCATGCCGGTCGCGCCCGAGGCGCCGGGCATCCCGCACGAGTACACCGATCACGACCCGCAGCCCGTCGTGGCCGCGGCAGCGGTGGAGGTCGTCGAGCAGGAGCAGGCCGAGGTCGCCGAAACCGTCGGTGCGCCGGAAGTTTCCGACGAGCAGCCCGTGGACATGGTGAAAGCCGAGAAGAAGCGTGCGCCGGTCCCGACGCCGCGCAAGCCGGTGCTGCCCGAGTCCATCGAGGATCTCGACGCGATGGAAGTCTTCCAGACGCGTCCCACCACACCGGTGAAGGTCAAGGACACCGAGGCCACGATCGCCGCCAACGGCAGCGCGCCCTCGACCAACGGAAAGAAGCCCGTGGCCGCGGAGCCCGTGGCGCTCGGAGCGGTTTCCGCGACCGAGACCGCTACGCGTGGCCCGGCCGAGGAGCCGACCGCGGCGAAAGTCGTTGTTCGTCAGACCGCTTCGGCCAAGCCGCGTACGCCGGTGCCGGACACCGAGGTCCCGACGGCCGAGATCCCGGCGGTCGCCCAGCGCCCGCTCGCTGACATCGACAGCCTGATGCCGGAACCCAAGAACGGCAAGAACAGCCCCAAGCCGGACGTCGCACAGCCGCCGACAGCACGCCAACCGGACATCTACGACACCGGTTCGTTCCGTGTCGCCGACATCCTCGAGCAGGAACTCGCCGAACTGCAGGCCGAACGCCGCCGCGCCCGCGCCCAGAGCAGGCAGCGCTCCGCCTCCACCGCGGGCCGCGAGTCCTAGCGAGCCCCGTTCCCGGCATCGATGCCCGCCGGCGCACCACGCGTCGGCGGGCATTGTCGTCTTCCTCGCGTCGCATCGGAGCTCGACGGCGCTCGAACAGACACCGGTAGACCGGCGAGCCGTCAGTTCAGCGCTCGACTCGGCCAGAGGGCTGGCTTCGGCCCATTCCGCCAGTAGGCGAGGGCGTCGTACAGCGGGACGCGGCCTCGACCGTCACGCGCAGCGAGTGGGCTGGGGGTGTCGCCGAAGTCGCCGCGGTCCTCGGCGTCCGCGTCGTCGCTCGACTGCTGAGAGCAGATCCGCCGACGGCAGCACGGGCGCGGTTCGCCGCTGTGAGTCCGGCACCGTGGAACCATGACTCACGATGACAAGACCCCGATGTTCAGCTGGCGGGCCAGAGAGCAGCTGCTCAGCCGCCGCATAGTCGTGCTCGACGGCGCCCTCGACGACGACAACGGGACGCTGCTGATGACCCAGCTGCTCACTCTCGCCGCCGAGGACCCGGAAGCGGGCATCTCCTTGTGGATCCATTCGCCGGGCGGATCGGTTCCGTCGATGCTCGCCATCCGTGACGTGATGCGGCTGGTGCCATGCGAAGTCTCCACGCTCGCTCTCGGATTGGCCTGTAGCGCGGGGCAATTCCTCTTGTCGTCGGGGAGCAAGGGCCGGCGCTTCGCGTTGCCGCACGCCAGGGTGCTGATGCACCAGGGATCCGCGGGCATCGGCGGCACCGCCGTCGATGTCGAGGTCCAGGCCGACGACTTGCGCTACACCGTGGACACGGTGCTCGGCATCATCGCCGAGGACACCGGCCAGCCGTTCGACCGGATCTACGAGGATTCGCTGCACGACCGCTGGTTCACCGCGGCGCAAGCCAAGGAGTACGGCTTCATCGACCACATCGTCGACTCGTTCGGACAGATCGTCCCGCAACGTCAGCGGATCGGGATCTCGGCATGAGCGGTCAGGCCTGGAGGCGGCAGCGCCAGCTTGACCCCGCAAGGCCCCGCTGATGCCGACAGAAGACACAGCATGAGCGGTCAGGCCTGGAGGCGGCAGCGCCAGCGTGACCCCGCAAGGCCCCGCTGATGCCGACAGAAGACACAGCATGAGCGGTCAGGCCTGGAGGCGGCAGCGCAGCGTGACCCCGCAAGGCCCCGCTGATGCCGACAGAAGACACAGCATGAGCGGTCAGGCCTGGAGGCGGCAGCGCAGCGTGACCCCGCAGGGGCCCGCTCATACCGGAAGTGGACACATCATGAGCACCTACACCATCCCCAACGTGATCGCCCAGCATCCACGCGGCGGCGAGCGGATCACCGACATCTACTCCCACCTGCTCGCCGAGCGGATCGTCTATCTCGGCACGCCGATCGACTCCGGTGTGGCCAACGCGCTCATCGCGCAGCTGCTGCACCTGGAATCGGAGAGCCCCGAGCAGGAGATCAACCTCTACATCAACTGTGAGGGCGGCGACCTGTCCTCGATGCTGGCCGTGTACGACACCATGCAGCACATCCAGTCGCCCGTGCAGACCACCTGCGTCGGCCAGGCGATCGCGGTGGGCGCGGTGCTGCTCGCGGGCGGCGAGCCCGGCCGCCGGTCCCTGCTGCCGCACGCCAGGGTGGTGCTGCACCAACCCGCCGCGCGCGGGCAGGGAACGATCCCCGATCTGATCCTGCAGGCCGACGAGCTGGTGCGGATGCGGGCGGAGATCGAGTCGATCCTGTCGCGGCACACCGGGCAAACGGTGGAGCGGCTACGGCGCGACACCGACCGCGACCGGGTCTTCACCGCATCGGCCGCGGTCGAGTACGGCCTCGTCGACCAGGTCCTGGGGCGCCGCGACTGATCAGGCCGCCGACGCCATGAGCGTGGGCCCGGTGCCGGAGCGCGGCGCCGACCGCCGCAGGAAGGCGACCCTGCGGCGGGCGCGGAGTTCGTCCGCCACCTGGCCGGTGAGCTCACCCAGCGTGGTCCCGAGTGATCCGGCCAGGGCGGCGATCATCTCGCTCGACGGCTCCTTGCGTCCCCGCTCCACCTCCGACAGGTACTGCGGGGAAATGCCCGCCCGCTTAGCGGTTTCCACCAGCGTCTCGCTCCGGTCCTGCCGCAGCGTGCGCAACTGTTCGCCGAGCACCTCGCGCCAGAGGGGTTCCGGGGGCGTCTGCGGTTCCGGCTGCCGAGGCCGGTCGTCGCGTCCACCGGGGATCGAGTGAAGTCTCGGGTGCTCGGTCATGGTCCGAGCGTACGGTTGCGGGTGACGGGTTCGCCCGGCATTACGCTCTGGGCGTACAGGGCCGTTCCAGTGGACGGAATTCGCGGATCCGGCGTGGTCGCCGCCGTAATCGGAGCGGACCGAGGATGATGGGGAACCGTGCCAGAGAATCCGAAGGTTCCCGATCTCAAGCCGCGCAGCCGCGACGTCACCGACGGCCTGGAGCGAACCGCCGCCCGCGGGATGCTGCGCGCGGTCGGTATGGGCGACGAGGACTGGGAGAAGCCGCAGATCGGAGTGGCCTCCTCGTGGAACGAGATCACTCCGTGCAATCTGTCCCTGGACCGGCTCGCCAGGGGTTGCAAGGACGGCGTCTTCTCCGGCGGCGGCTTTCCCATGCAGTTCGGCACCATCTCGGTGTCCGACGGCATCTCCATGGGGCACGAGGGGATGCACTTCTCCTTGGTCTCGCGTGAGGTGATCGCCGACAGCGTCGAGACGGTGATGCAGGCCGAGCGGCTCGACGGCTCGGTGCTGCTGGCCGGCTGCGACAAATCGCTGCCCGGGATGCTGATGGCCGCGGCCCGGCTGAACCTGGCGAGTGTGTTCCTGTACGCGGGGTCGATCCTGCCCGGCCTTGCCAAGCTCTCCGACGGCAGCGAGCGCGAGGTGACGATCATCGACGCGTTCGAGGCGGTCGGCGCGTGTGCCCGCGGGCTGATGAGCCGCGAGGACGTCGACGCCATCGAGCGGGCGATCTGTCCCGGCGAGGGCGCCTGCGGCGGCATGTACACCGCCAACACCATGGCGAGCGCGGCGGAGGCGCTGGGTATGTCGCTGCCCGGCAGCGCCGCGCCGCCCGCGACAGATCGTCGCCGTGACGGTTACGCCCGTCGTAGCGGCGAGGCCGTGGTCGAGTTGATCCGGCAGGGGATCACTCCCGCCGACATCCTCACCAAACCCGCGTTCGAGAACGCCATCGCGGTCGTCATGGCCTTCGGCGGGTCGACCAATGCCGTGCTGCACCTGCTGGCCATCGCGCACGAGGCGAACGTCGACCTGACGCTGGACGATTTCGCTCGGATCGGGCGCCGTGTCCCGCACCTCGCCGACGTCAAACCCTTCGGTAACCATGTGATGACCGACGTGGATCGCATCGGCGGCGTGCCGGTCATGATGAAGGCATTGCTCGACGCCGGGTTGCTGCACGGCGACTGCTTGACCGTGACGGGAAGGACGGTGGCCGAGAACCTGGCCGACATCGCCCCGCCGGATCCCGACGGCAAGGTGATCCGCGCGATGGCGTCGCCGATCCATCCGAGCGGTGGCATCACCATCCTCACCGGTTCTCTCGCGCCCGATGGCGCCGTGGTCAAGTCGGCGGGCTTCGACTCCGACGTGTTCACCGGCACCGCAAGGGTTTTCGATCGGGAACGACCGGCGATGGATGCCCTCGAAGACGGCACGATCGTGGCGGGCGACGTCGTCGTCATCCGGTACGAGGGGCCGAAAGGCGGCCCCGGGATGCGCGAGATGCTGGCCATCACCGCCGCCATCAAGGGCGCGGGCCTGGGCAAGGACGTGCTGCTGCTCACCGACGGACGGTTCTCCGGCGGCACCACTGGCCTGTGCGTCGGACACGTCGCACCGGAAGCCGTGGACGGCGGCCCGATCGCGTTCGTGCGCGACGGCGACCCGATCCGCCTCGACGTCGCCGCGGGCACTCTCGACTTGCTGGTCGACGCCGACGAACTCGCCCGCCGCCGCGAAGGCTGGGACCCCCTGCCGCTGCGCTACACCCGCGGCGTCCTGGCCAAATACACGAAGCTGGTGGGCTCGGCATCGATCGGTGCCGTCTGCGACTGAGCGTTCGTCCTCCTGCGTGATCTCCCGGCGATCTCATGGTCGTCTGGCTCGCTGCCACATGCTTCGAGCCGTGCGTCGAAGTCTTCGGCGCACCGTTGAATTCGATTCCACGGCCTGGAGGCGAAGCGGTGCCAAAATTAAGCTACTAATTTGTAGCTACAGTTGCATAGCTACTTTTTCGTAGCTATATTGGCGATCGTGAATGCGATGAAGCCAGCGGAGAAGGGTCGCCGCACCAAGCACGAGTTACGTGCCGATTGTCATGCGGCCGTCATCGCGGAGGCTGCCGAGACCGGCCTGGGGCGGCTGGCGATGGAGGGGGTCGCGCGGCGCGCCGGCGTCGCCAAGACCTCGCTCTACCGGCACTGGTCGACGGTCGAGGAATTGCTGATCGAGGCGCTGGCACAGGCGTACCCGGTCGAAATGCCGTCCCCGGCGGGCGGGAACCTGCGCGGGGACCTGCTCCGGGCGCTGGAGCAGCTGACCGATTGGCTGTCCGGTCCGACCGGGTCGGCCACGGCCGCGATCCTCGGTGAACGGCAGCGACGGCCCGATCTGGTCGAGTCGTTGTACCGCAATGTCTTCGACCTGCGCGGCGGCCGGTTCACCCGAACGGTCCTCGACCACTACGCGGCGCTCGGCGAAATCGACGGCGCCCTGATCACGCCGATAGTCAGCGATATCGGCGAGGCGCTGGTGATCAAGCATCAGATCGACACCGGGCAGTGGCCCGACGAGCGCGTCCGAACGGCCATCGTGGACGAAGCCCTGCTGCCCGCGCTCGGTTTCCCACCTCCCACAGAGAAGAGAAAGACGAAATGACTGGCGCACCTGCCAACCCGATCCACGTCGACTGGGCCGCGACCACCGGCACTTCGCGCACCACGTTGACCACCCACCTGTGGACAGCACCGCCGCTGCGCCGGGGCTCACCGATCCACGACAAGGCCTTCGACGCACTGCGTGCGCTCGACGCCGAGCTCGTTCGATTCCTGCCCTGGTACTCCCATCCGCGCATCGCGGTCGCGGAGCTGGCCCCGCCCACCGCGACCGAGACGTCCTGGAATTTCGAGCTGCTCGATCCGCTGGTCGAGGACTTCATGGACGCCGCGGATGGGCGTCCGGTCGTCGCGAACTTCGCGACCATCCCGGCCTGGATGTTCCGCACCGAGGAGCCGGTGACCGTCGCGGAGGACCCCGACGAGATCCACTGGGACTACGAGCGAGGCACCGAATTCCGCGATCCGACATTCACCGAGGTCGCGGACTACTTCTACCGCGTCGCCAGCTGGTATATCGCCGGCGGGTTCACCGACGAACTGGGTCGCCGCCACGAGTCCGGACACCACTACCGTTTCGCCTATTGGGAAGTTCTGTGCGAACCCGACCTCGGGCACCGGATCGCGCCGGCGGACTACACGAGGCTGTACGACGCGATCGTCGAACGACTGCGTCCGCTCGACCCCGACATGAAATTCGTCGGCTTGTCGCTCAGTCACATGCACCGGGATCCGGAGTATTACTGGCAGTTCCTGGATCCGGCCGTACACCGTCCCGGCGTGCCGGTCGACGCGTTCTCCTATCACTTCTACGCGTCGTCGGACATCGTCAACCCGTTCGGCCCAGAGGGTAACGCGCCATACGAACACTGGCGCGACATCTTCTTCGCGCGAGCCGATGGGTTCCTGGAGCAGGCGCGGTTCATCGACGGGATCCGGCGCAGGCTCGCCCCGGCCGCCAAAACGTTCATCAACGAAATCGGCACGTACCCCGCTGATGTGATGAATCCGAACCCCGAGATCCCCGAGGAATATTGGGCGCTCAGCGCTGCGGTCCAGTCCTATCTCTGGGCCGAACTCGTGGCGCTGGGCGTCGACGTGGTCGGCATCGCGGAGTTCATGGACTACCCCGGGATGATTCCCGGCACATCGCTGATCGACTGGGAGACCGGCGCCCCGAACCTGCGCTACGAGGCGCTGGCATTGCTGCTGCGGCACTTCGGCCCTGGTGATCAGCTGGCCGCGACCAGCACCGCCTTTCCCGACCCACGGGTACACGCCCAAGCTTTCGTCACCGCCTCCGGCGAACGAAAACTCGTGGTGATCAACAAGACCGAGGCTGTGCTGACGATTCCCCTCGATTCCTCTTTCCTGCCGGTCGGCGTCGAGCAGGTCGGGTCCACGGGCCTGCGAGCCACACCGCTCACCGATCCCGTCCTGCTCCTCGACGGCTTCGCCACCGCCGTCGTCAGCTGCTGAGGGCACAGCGCGGACCGTCGGCAGTCGCGCGGCCCGAGCGCGGGTTCCGTCGGGAGTAGGAGGCCGTGCACCTTGGGTCCCGCGCTGCGAAAAACGCTGCTGCGCGGGACCTTCGGCTGTGCGACCTACCTGGACTCCGGCTACCTGCCCGCCGCGCGAGCGATCAGGTCACTGACCGCATCGGGCGCGGAGACCGAGACGGCGTGTGAAGCGGAGACCTCCACGACGTGCGCGCCGGCGCGTTCGGCCATGAATCGCTGCGCTTCCACCGGAATGTTCTTGTCCTCGCTGGTGACCAGCGCGAATGACGGGATGTTCCGCCAAGCCGTTGCGGTCGCGGGCTGTTGCAGGGCAGCAAGCGCGACCGGCCGCTGAGTCGCGGCCATCAGCTCCGCGGTGGCGGCGGGCACGTCGGCGGCGAACTGCCGGTGGAATTCCTCTTGCCGGATGTAGAGCTCGGTGCCCGCGCCCCCGTCGGGAAGCGGATAGGAGGAGGGCCTGGTGGTCGGCCCGAGCGTCGATCCGGGGAACTTGTCGGTCAATTGCAGTGCGCTCTCACCTTCGTCGGGAATGAACGCGGCGATGTAGACCAGCGCTTCGACATCGGTTCTCCCCGCGGCGGCGACCGTGATGACGCTCCCGCCGTAGGAATGACCGGCCAGGATGCACGGCCCCTCGACGGAGTCGAGAACCGAGGCCACATACGCGGCGTCACTGTCGAGGCCGCGCAGCGGATTGGCGGCCGCGATCACGGAATGCCCTTGTGCGCGCAGCCGTTCGATGACTCCGTTCCAGCTGGAGGAGTCGGCGAACGCGCCATGGACCAGCACGATGGCCGGTGCGGGGGAAGAACTGGTGGACTCGGTGCTCACAGGTGCGGTTCCTTCGAATTCGGTCGTCGGGTACAGGTCAGGCGGTGTGCAGGGCGGACCGCAGCGTCGCGACGGCTTGCGCTACCGCGGCTTTGGCGGCTTGGGTGTCGTGCAGCGCGTTGACCATCACGAAGTCGTGGACGATCCCGCCGTAGCGCACCTGGGTGACCGGCACGCCCGCGGCGCGCAACTTGCCCGCGAAGGCTTCGCCCTCGTCGCGCAGCACGTCGGCTTCGGCGGTGATGACCAGCGCGGGCGGCAGTCCGGCCAGCTGGTCGGTGCTCGCGCGCAGAGGAGAAACGGTGATCTGCGCGCGCTCCTGCGCACTGGTGGTGTACTGATCCCAGAACCACTTCATGCCCTCGCGCGTGAGGAAGTAGCCCTCGGCGAACTGCTCGTAGGAGCCGGTGTCGAAGTTGGCGTCGGTCACCGGATAGAACAGCACCTGCTGGAGGAACGAGACGTCGCCGCGCTCCTTGGCCATCAAGGTCAGCGCGATGGCCATGTTGCCGCCGACCGAGTCACCCGCGATCGCGATCCGGGACGAGTCGAGGCCCTTCTCGCCGCCCTCGGTGGTGACCCACTGGGCGACGCGATAGGACTGCTCGTTGGCCACCGGGTAGCGCACGTCCGGTGACCGGTCGTACTCGGGGAACACCACGGCCGCGTGCGCGCCGACTGCGAGATCGCGCACCAGGCGGTCGTGGGTGTGCGCGTCGCCGAACACCCAGCCCGCACCGTGGGTGTAGATGATCACCGGCAGCGTCTCGGTGACGCCTTGCGGCTTGACGATCCGGGCTCGCACCGAGCCGGTCGGCCCACCCTCGACGGTGACCCACTCCTCATCGATCTCGGGCTTGAAGATCGGCGAGTCCTGCACGGAGTCCACCGCTTTGCGGCCCTCCTCGGGCGGGAGCTGGTAGAGGAACGGCGGCTGCGAGGTCGCGTCGACGAACTCCTGCGCCGCCTGTTCGAGCGAGATGCCCAGCGGGTTTCCTGACATGATGGTGCCTTTCTCGTAGAGGGGACTGCCTTGACTCAGGACAATTGAGCGATCGCGTCGGTGATGACGGCCACGACTTCGTCGGGGTGGGTCTGCATCACCAGGTGTGGTCCATCGATCTCGACGATCGAGCGCAGTCCGGCTCGCTTGTAGCCGAACCGTTCGACGTCGGGATTGATGGTGCGATCGGCGCTGGAGACGATGCCCCACGCCGGTTTCGTCTTCCACGCGGCCGCCGAGGCGGGCTCGTTGAAGGCGATCGCCGACAACGGCCGTTGCGAGACCGCGAGGACCTTGGCCTTCGCCGGATCGAGACCCGCGGCGAAGACATTCGGGAAGGCGTCGATGTCGACCGAGACGTCCGTGCCGGGCTCGGCGCCCTCCACCGGATACGGCGCGTAGACGAGGTTGGCCGCCAGGTCGGAATCCGGGAATCCGCCCTGCAACTGCCCGAGGCTCTCGCCTTCTTCCAGGGCGTAGCCGGACACGTAGACCAAGCCGGCGACATTGTCCGCGACGCCGGCGACGGTGATGACAGCGCCGCCGTAGGAGTGCCCGGCCAGCAGCACCGGGCCGTCGATCTGCTCGACGAACGACTCGATGTAAGCCGCGTCCGCGGACAGGCTGCGATTGAACACTGGGGGCACGACGACGCGATGGCCTCGTTCGAGCAGCCGTTCGGTGACGGGGGACCAGCTCGAGCCATCGGCGAACGCGCCGTGGACCAGGACGATGGTCGGACTTGCCGGGGCGGACATGGCATTCCTTTCTCCAGCGCGCGGTGACGGCGCTGTGCATGCGCCAGTCTCGGTCGGATACCCAGTGCCGCGCCCCTCCCCACGGGCCACAAAAGCCTCCGATCAGGACACGGCCTGTTCCATCACCACGTCCAGCCCGGCGGCCGAGCCGGTGGAACGGAAGCGCTGCTGGTACTTGCTCGGGGAGATGCCCAGCCGGGCCACGAACGCGCGGCGCAACGCCTCGCTGCCGCCATACCCCGCGGCCATGGCGGCCTCCGTCACGCTGTATCCGGCGTGCAGCATGTCCCGGGCCATCCCGAACCGGATGAACGAGACGTATTCCGCGGGCGAGCGCTCGAGTTCCGCGCGGAAGAGCCGGGTCAGATGCCGCACGCTGACCCGCGCGTGGGCGGCCAGGGTCTGGACCGTGTGCGGATACGCGGGATCCGCGCAGATCAAATCCACCACTCCGCGGACGAGAGGACTGCGCGGCACCGGTCCGCTCAGCGACGCGGAGAATTGTGATTGACCGCCCGCGCGCTGCATGTAGACCACCAGCGACTGCGCTACACGCCGCGCGACGTCGGCGCCGTGGTCCTCTTCGACCAGCGCCAGCGCGAGATCGACGCCCGCGGCGACCCCCGCTGAGCTGTACAGGTTGCCGTCCCGCACGAAGATCGCGTCCGGGTCCACCTCGATCGACGGGTATCGCCGCGTGAGGTCGGCCGCGAATTTCCAGTGGGTGGTCGCGCGCCTGCCGTCGAACAGGCCCAGGTCGGCCACCACGAACGCGCCGCTGCAGACCGACGCCAGCCGCCGGGTGTTGCAGGCAAGATGCCGCGCGGCTGCCAGAACCTCGGGCGTCACGAATTTGCCCGGTGGAAGCTCGCTCCCCGGAATCACCACCGTGTCGAAGCGGCCCGCGTCCGCGACCGCGCAGCTCACTTCGATCCGCGCGGCGATCGAGGTCTGGGCATCCTTACCGTCGGCCGAGACCAAGACCACCTCGTACCCCGCCACCGATTGGTTCGCCTCGACGAACACCTCCGCGGGCCCGGCGAAGTCGAGCATCTTCACGCCGTCGAAGACCAGAATGCCCACTCGTTTGCGAGGACGGGCGGTGAAGTTGGAAGACATGTCAACAGTATTGTGGAGTAGCGGCTCCAGAACAAGTGGATGTGTGTGACCTCGCACAGTGATTGGTACGGTGAGGACATGGGACGGCCGCGACAGTTCGATGAATCGAACATGCTCGACGCCGCGACCGAGCTGTTCTGGTCGAAGGGTTTCGACCGCACGTCGGTAGAAGATGTCTCGCTCGCGACCGGTGTCGGCAACGGGAGCATCTACGCCGCTTACGGCAGCAAGCGCGGACTTTTTCTCGCTGCGTTCGAACGCTATTGCGAGCGGCGTGCGCACTTGGTCCGCGAGGCCATGGGTTCGGCGGGCGGCTCGGCGCGATCCGCGGTGCGTGCGCTCTACCGCGCGATCATCGAAGACTGTGCCGCGCATCCGGATCGGCGCGGCTGCCTGATGATCAACAGCATCGCCCATCTCGGTACCCGGATCCCCGAAGTCGCCGCTATCGGCAGCCGGACCACCGCCGCGATGGAGCACGGCGTCGCCGAGCGGTTGCGACCCGCCATGCGCGGCGCCGGAGACGACGACGAAGCCACGCTCTCGGCCGTCAGCGCCAACGTCGTGGTGGTCGCTCAAGGGCTGATCCAACTCAGCCGCTTGGGAACTCCGACGCAGCGGTTGCACGAGATCGCCGATGTGTCGACTGCGGCCCTGCCGCAGGCATGGGCCGACCAGCTCGTCCACTGACCCGGTCCAGGGGAGTTCGCGCCGTGCCGACGATCCGCTTCGCGCTCGACCCCTCGCACCGGGGACCGGCTCGACGCACGGTGTTCACCGACAGGCCTCGGCTCGTCGTCCGGCTCGACGGCGCGTGATACGAATCAGGGAAGCGTGGTGGTCGCGCGGCCGACCCGGCTGGTTGGCGACCGACCTCAGAGGTAGGGGAAGCAATCGATGTCGCGGTGGGTGAAGCAGGGCTGCTCGACCGGTCGCAGCCAGCGGGCGGGGACCCGTAGCGGTTCGACCTCGGGCAGGCGCACTGGCCGGTCTTCACCGTCGAACAACGTCCCGCGCACCCGGAACACGCCGAACGGCAGGCCGAGATCGTGAGCTTGTTCGGTCGTCAACACCACCGCGATGCGGGAGTTCGCGGTGATCCGCAGTCCTTCGACGATGATCGGATCACAGGTGTGGTCGATCTCCGTGACGGTGAGCCGGAACCTGCCGCCTCGTAGCCACGACCACGCCCACGAGAGCGAGCCCGGCTGGTCGCAGTCGGGGTAGCGGCTGCGCGGCAGACGCTGCGGGACCAGCACCATGTAGGTGCACCCGACCTCGATTTCGCGGGTCCGCATACCTTTCAGCGTGACCGTCGCACCGGCTCCCTCGCAAGGAAACCGGCAAATACAGCGCATCACGTGGGGGCGCAGCCGCAGGTCCGGGCGCCCGGGTCGCCCGGGCGGAGGTTGGCCGCCGGGGCTAGCAGTCGGTTCCGGCGTCGAGGCTTCCCACGATCAGGTCGGTGAGCGCCGCGATGGCTTCGGCGACCGTGGTGCGTTCTCGGTTCAGCTCGGTCGCTATCGCCTCGGCCGCACCCAGCACACCGACGCAGCGCAACCGAAGCGCGTCGGCCGGGAGGCCGGAGTGCGGCAGGAGCGCGTCGGCCATCAGGTCCGCGTAGCTGTCGTACATCTCGTGCTGGATCGCCTCCATGTCCGGATTTCCTTTCAACGCGGCGGAAATGGCGTTGAACTCCGGCATGTCGGCGGCGCAGGCGAAGTATGCCGTACTCGTGACACGGGCGAGCTCCGCAGCGGTGGGCGCGGCCTCCCGCAGCGCCTGGGCAGTAGCGGCTCGCTGTCGTTCGTCGAGTCGCCGGTACAGCGCGAGCAGCAGGCCGGGACGGGTGCGGAAGTGGTCGTACACGATCGGCCTGCTCACCCCGGCGGCCTCTGCGAGGGTGGGCAGGGTCAAGCCGTCGGCGCCCTCGGCGCGCACGATCGCCAGGGCGGTGTCGAGCAATTGCTCCCGCCTCGCCTGCTTGGAGAGACGGGTGGATGTCGTCGTCATGGTCCTCCCTTGCGTCTTCGCCTCAGTGTAGCTACAAAGAGTAGGTTACAAAATGTAGCTTCACCCTTAGGAGAGGAATCACAGTGGAACATTCGAAATCCGTCCTGATCATGGGCGGTTCGGGCCAGGCGGGCTCGGGAGCGGCAGCGGTACTGCGCCGGTGGTATCCCACGCTGCCGCTGACGATCGCGGGCCGCGATCTCGGTCGGGCGCAGCGAGTCGCCGACGAACTCGGCGCGGCGACGGCCGTGACCATCGATCTGGAGCGCAGCGATCTCGGGCTCCCGGCCGACCACGGTTATTCGGCGGTGATCGCGACGGTGTGGGACGCTCGCCTGCACGGGCTGCGCTACGCGCTGGACCATGGGGTGCCGTACCTCAGCATCTCCAGCGGCATGGTGGACATCGCACCGGAGGTGGCCGCGGGCGTCCAGCGGCCGAGTGCCGCTCCGATCCTGGTGGCCGGCCACTGCTGTGCCGGTCTGGTCGTTCTCGCGACCTTGGACGCGGCACGGGAGTTCGACCGGATCGACACCATACGGATCGGCGTCGTACTGGACGACACGGACACCGGCGGCCCAGCGGCTGCTGCCGATCTGGAGCGCATGTTTGCCGCCACCCCGGCGGGATTCGTGCGTCGCGACGGGATCTTCACCTGGCTGAGCGAGCCCGACGCGCAGGTGGACGTGCCGAGTGTCGACGGCGTCGTGCTGCCGGGCCAGAGCGTCCCCATCCTGGACGTGCCCAGCCTCGCCGTCGCGACGGGAGCGCCGAACGTCCGCTTCGCGTTCGCGTTCGGTGAAACCGCGAGCAGGCGCCGCGGCGAACCAGCTTCCATCGAGGTCCGGATAGAACTCGAGGGAGTGGGGCGGGCGGGCGCGCCGCTGAGTACGAGCCGTTATCTCGTCCACCCGGTGGGGCAGCGCCCCTGGACCGCCCTCGGCGTCGCGCTCGGCGTCGAACGACTGCTCGGACTGCGCGGGGAACCCGTCACGCCGGGCCTCTACACTCCCGAAGCATTGCTCGACCCGGCCTACGTGGTCGAGCGGATGGCGGAGATCGGCACCACCTCCGTCAGCGTGTGAGGCATTGAAGCGCTGTGACTGGCTTCGCTTGCCGGTACACCTACCCGTCGGCCTGAAGGCTGCGACGTGGGCACATCAGGCCGGTGGGAATCGGAAACGTCAGGAGGCGGTGACGGTCAGGGTGTAGCCGGTCGCAGTGCCGTCGGCGGAGGACACGAGGAGTTGGTAGTCATTGCCGTCGGCGACGAGATCGGCGTGCGGAACCTCGGTGGCGACCATCGGCCCGATCAGCGGGGCCACCGAGACGCGGGCGTTGCCGTTCGGAGAGGACACGTCGAAGCTCAGGCGCTGCCCCGGCACCGTGGCGATGGAGTAGCTGTCGGACTTACCTTTGAGGACATTGCCATTGGCCTCGGTGCTGTTCTTGCCCGGCTGGATCTGCAGGCGCTGCACAGGGCCGGGCAACGAGGGAATGTCGGGCAGGGCTTGTGTGGTCGCGATGCCGACGGTCGCGGTGAAGGTGACGGCGGCTAGCACCGCGGGCAGGGTACGCGACAACGAACGAAACACTCGAGAAGCGGTCATGCGCCACATCTTTCCTCACGGGGTACGCGAGATAATATGCGGCCGAGTAAAACTGACGTATCTCCCCCGAAATGTGTCGATGGCGGCCGGGATGATCATCGTCTCCGCCGCCTACGGCGTCGTCGGCGTATTCGGTACCGACATGCCGCAGTTCGCCACCGCGGGCAGCCGCCCGGCCGGCTGCCCGCGCGTCTTGTGCAGTCCATGGTGGTATTCGGCGTGATCGTGTGATCATGACCTACCTCGGGCTCGCGGTGCTCGGTTTCGTGCGCGACTCGTTCGCCCGCATCACCGCCCGTTTCCCAACTCGCCCCGGGTCTTCTTCGGCGGCTTGATCGGCGCCTTCCTGATCGGACGCCCGTCAGTGGCACCGGCAGCTGCACCGCTGGATGTCCCTCCTCTTCACGGCGACGGTCGTCGTCTGTTTCGTCGCCGCCGCGCTGGGAATGATGGAGTCCGCGCTCTGGGTGTTCTACCTGCCGCTGCCCCGCTCTTCGTGCTCATGGGCACCGGTTTGTACATGTTCGTGCTGCCGTATCGCACGAAGCCCGGCAGCGGTCGCCCCGACCTCGTCGGACGCGCCTGATCAGGTGATCGCTACGAATGGGTTTCCTGCGTGGAGTCGCGACCGACGTGGAACCGTTCGTGGTAAAGCCGGGCGGCTTCGGCGATCACATCGGGACTCAATCGAGCCAGGGGCTTGATACCGGTTAGCAGAGGTTCGTGATCGGGTCCGGCCCCGGCGACCTGGCCGGTCAACAGCCACGCATAACGGTCTTGTTCCGCGCCCAGGTCGGCGTACTGCCGAATCCTGCGCGCGATCCACTCCACGGGCGTGCGCGTCCACCAATCCTCGGGCTCGATGGTGCTGACCGAGAGACCGGGCATGTCGTGGTCGGCCTCGTAGTCGCGGCTTCCACCTGCCTCACGGTCCCGGTCCGGGCCGTGGGAGTAACGCAGATATACCGTCGAGTCCGTGCGCTCGATGAGCCGAGCGATTTCGGTCAGCCGCCGCAGGGTGGGCAGTTCGGTCCCACCGACTTGCCGGCCCTGCCGCACCGAAGACGGGGGGAGGTCGTCGGCCGTGGAAACCGAGCGCGGACGAGGGGAGCGGTTCCGTTCGGTGTTGTCAGCGTCTTCGCCGCCCATGCGGTCTGGGTGCCCACTCACGCCGCAAAACACACAACCGGTCGGTCCGAGTTCTGTGCCCGCCGTGCTGTCGGGACGGCTCGTCGCCGGTGCCGAGCCGTCCCGATACCGCTCGTGGACGCCGCGCCAGGGGGATACCGCAGTTTCCGCCATGGGATTCCGGGAAAGCGACCACTATGCCCAGACCCGCGCAATTGGCGGTGGCCGCCTCGAGCCGGTGGACCGGCGAGGACGGCATTCGCTACCCCGGTGGCGACACCCACGCCTGGGTGCGTGGCACCAACCAGACCCTGTGCGGCGTGCCGTTGTCCCGTGCTCACTTGGCCCGCTTCCCCCATGTGCCCTGGGGTGAAGCGCAGTGGTTGGCCGACACCGGTGATCACCGGCTCGCGTTGTGCCGCCGATGCGCCGCCGCCATGCGCTCCGAGCGACCCCGCTGGCAGCGGATCAACCCACGCCCATGACCTCGAAACGGTGTTCTGCTTATGACGGACTCTGATCGGCGCGGTCGTGAGCTGCGGCGCCTGGCGGCGGAGATCTTCGGGTTGCCACGGCTGCGGGACGAACAGTTGACGGCGATGGAGCTCGTGCTCGACGGGCACGACGTGCTGGCCGTACTGCCGACCGGAGCGGGTAAATCGGCGATCTACCAGGTACCAGCCTTGCTGGTGGACGGTCCGACGGTGGTGGTTTCCCCCTTGATCGCGTTGCAGCACGACCAGATGGAGGGCATCGAGGACAGCAGAGCTCCCCGCGCGGTGGCACTGAACTCCGCACAGAGCCGCGGCGAGCGCCGGGACGCCTGGGACGCCCTGCGCCGAGGCGACGCCGAGTACGTGTTCTTGTCTCCGGAGCAGTTGGCCAAAGAGGAGCTGGTAGAGGCGTTGGCCGCGCTCGAAGTCGCTCTGTTCGTGGTGGACGAAGCCCACTGTGTTTCGGCGTGGGGCCACGACTTCCGGCCCGACTATCTGCGTCTGGGTCCGATGTGCGAACGTCTCGGGCACCCGCGGGTGATCGCGTTGACGGCCACCGCGGCGCCGCCGGTGCGCCGCGACATCGTGACCCGGCTCGGCATGCTGGATCACCGCGAGGTGATCGCCAGCTTCGATCGACCGAACCTGCACCTGGCGGCGCGCCGGTTCACCAGCGAATCCGACAAGCACGACGCCGTCATCGCGCATATCCGCGGATTGGCCGGCGACCCGCGGAACGGATGTGGTCTCCTCTACACCGCCAGCCGCAAGGACACCGATCGCTACGCCCGTGAACTCGACGCGGCCGGTGTGCGGGCAGCGGGCTACCACGCCGGGATGAAGACCGCCGACCGCGAACGGGTGCACCAGGATTTCCTGAACGGCGAGGTGGACGTGGTGGTGGCGACCTCCGCATTCGGGATGGGCATCGACAAGCCCGATGTCCGGTTCGTCGCGCACGCCTCGGTGCCCGACTCGCTGGACTCCTACTACCAGCAGATCGGCCGGGCCGGACGTGACGGCGACCCCGCCGAGACCATCCTGTTCTATCGGCCCGAGGATCTGAACCTGCAGCGGTTCCTCACCACCAGCAAACCGCCCACCGATACCGTCGACGCGGTCGCCCGCGCACTCGCGCGGCACGATCACCCGATTCCGCCGAAGCAACTCGCCGACGAGGTCGACGCGGCGCCCGCCCGCCGCACCCGCGCGGTCAACCTGCTCGAACAGGCCGGCGCTCTCACCACAACCGGGTCCGGCCGCCTCGCCTTCGATGCGGACCTGACCCCCGACGACGCCGCCGATCTGGCCCGCGATGCCGCCACCGCGCACGAAACGCTGATCACCTCTCGCCTGCGGATGCTGCGCGGCTACGCCGAAACCACCGACTGCAGGCGCCGCTACCTGCTCGGGTACTTCGGCGAGCAACTGCTCGAACCGTGCGGCAATTGCGACACCTGCGATGCGGGCACCGCCTCCGGCCGCGCCCGCGGCACCGATGAATTCCCGCTCGACAGCAGGGTTCGCCACGAACAATGGGGTTGCGGCGTCGTCCTGTCCGCCGAACAGGACCGCATCACTGTCCTTTTCGACGACTTCGGTTACAGAACCCTCTCCCTGCCCGAGGTGCGCAAACGCGGACTGCTCGTTCGCGCCCCCGACCCTTCCGGCGGGGTCTGCCCTGACGACGCCGACACCGAGGTGCACGGCGCGGACAGTAAGTCGCGGTCGCGGTAGTACAGACACCGCCGGAGGGGCTGTACGCGGCATTCGGGCTACATCAGCCGTCCGCTACATATCAACCGTGGATGAAAGCGGACTCCAGCCGCAGGTTGCGCCTAGGCGGACGAGACGGCTTTACTGACCGCGTTCGGACCGTCATAGGTCCGGTCGGGCATCGACTCGAGAGCATCGAGAACGTTCTCGTCCGCACCATTGTCCTTCGCGGCGGAAACGATCCCGTCACGATCACACGGATAATCGACGCCGGACAAATACTTCTGCACCTGAATGGGATTGACCTGGCTCATCTTCTTCTCCTCTCCGAGGATCCGAGATAGCGGACATCAGACGCACTACCACTGCCGGAGCTGCCCAAGCCAGGGATGACCACCGGCTCCCGTCCGTCGTGAATTCACCGCGGACACCTTCAAGGCTCAGGCCGGCTCGTGTGGGCGCAGATCACGTCGTAGGCGCGGACGGCGTCCTCGGGGGAGACGAGAACGAGCAGGCGATGGCGTCGACCGCGCCGGTCGGTCCATCCCACAGGTGAACGAATCCCGTGGGCGCGCAGAGTGTCTCTTACGACCTGCCCTGCGAACTCGCTGGCGACGGTGGCCGCAGGGACCAGCAGTCCGTAGTCTTCGGCGTGCCTGACACGGCGCAGTCTCATCGGTCGTGTCGTTCGCCGTCGCGGCGCAGCTGGTATTCCCGGAGAACGGCCAGTTGCCTGCGTTCCTCGGTGTGCTCGGTCGTCAGGAGACGCTCCGCTTCGGGCGCCGGATCCGGGCGGAGGAACGAACCCGGTCCGGGTTTGCCCGCCGACCCCAGCTTGTTCATCTTCTTCGGTACCGGGGCGCCTTGATGCTCGAGCGGAACCGGGTGGCCGTGGTCATCGACCGGGCCCAACGGCTGGTGCATCTCGATGTACTCGCCGTGCGGCAGGCGTTTGATCACGCCGGTCTCGATGCCGTGGGCGAGTAACGCGCGATCGCCGCGCTGCAAGCCAAGGCACATCCGGTAGGTCAGGAAGTAGGCCGTCGGCGGGCACAACAGCACCGCGATGCCGAAGAACCAGGTCGTCGCGTTGAGCGAGATGTTGAATCGCAGTGCGATGATGTCCATATATGAGAGCAAATGCTCCATAATTAAACCAGAGCACGGGCTCCACTTATTGGGTGAGTCGCGTCACCGAGCTCCCACTGAACCGCCGAGGGGTCATTGAGCTGCGAAAATCCCACATCGACCACCCGGCCGGTGAGTTACAGAGCAAGCGCTCTGTTATGCTTCGATCATGCCCCGTCCTCGTGTGCACGCTCTGGATCCACTCATGGATGCTGCCGAACAGCTGGCAGTCGACTCCGGACCCGCTGCGGTCACTGTCCGGGCGCTCTCGGAGGCCGCCTCGGTGTCCAATGGCGCGATCTATCACGCTTTCGGCTCCCGCGCCGGGCTGATGGGCCGGGTCTGGCTGCGCGCCGCGCAGCGTTTCCTGACTCTGCAGCGCGAGGCCGTGGATCGGGCACTGGCCGCGGGTAGCTCCCGCGAGGAGGTGATCGAGGCAGTCGTCGCCGCTGCCGACACTCCTGCCGAATTCCTGGTCCAGCAGCCGGTCTCGGGGCGTTTCCTGCTGACCGTGCCCCGCGAGGAGCTCCTCGGTTCCAGCGAGCTTCCCGACGACATCGCCGAGGAGTTACGCCAGCTCGATCAGACCCTTATCGAGCTGTTCGTGGGTTTGTCGCGCGGTGTGTTCGACCGCGCCGATCGCGAGGCCGTCGGCGTCATCCGTGAATGCGTGGTGGAACTGCCCACCGCGCTGCTGCTGCGCGGCCGCCGAGACCCCGATCCCGCGGTGCGTCAACGCCTTGCAGCCGCGGTCCGCGCGGTACTGGCCGTCCCTCTGGTCCCCCGCACCCCCACAACGAAGTGAAAGGCCACACCATGACCGCGAACCTGCGCTACCAGGACAAGATCGCCGTACTGAA
Source organism: Nocardia sp. CY15 (assembly GCF_009829295.1). NCBI lineage: Bacteria > Bacillati > Actinomycetota > Actinomycetes > Mycobacteriales > Nocardiaceae > Nocardia > Nocardia sp. CY15. Next base: position 81,254 of record NZ_VUOT01000009.1, on the reverse strand, counting down.
CCTCGGCGACGACGAGAACCGGTTCTCCCCGGACTGGCTCGACACCGTCCACGCCCACCTCGACACCGTCGAACGCGACGCCCAGGGCCTGATCACCACCGCAGACGGGAAGTTCTACTCCAACGGCCTGGACCTGGACTGGCTGATGGCCAACGGCGACCGCGCCGAATGGTACGTCGGCCGCGTCCAGGAACTGTTCGTCCGAATCCTCACTTTTCCGCTGCCCACCATCGCCGCGGTGAACGGCCACACCTTCGGCGCGGGGGCCATGCTGGCCATCGCCCACGACTACCGCGTCATGCGGCAGGACCGCGGCTACTACTGCTTCCCCGAGGTCGACATCAACATTCCCTTCACCCCCGGCATGGCCGCCCTCATCCAGGCCAAGCTCAGCCCCCACGCCGCCGTGACCGCCATGACAACCGGCCACCGGTTCACCGGCCCGGATGCCCTGGCCGCCGGACTCGTCGACGCCACCGCTGCCGAATCCGCGGTCCTCACCACCGCCATCGACCGGCTCACCCCCATCCTCGGCAAGAACCCCGCCACCCTCGCCGCCATCAAAACCACCATGTACAGCGCCGTCACCGCGGCACTGCGCTGACACCGCTCGAACCGAGGAAGACCGTCGATGACAACCACCACGGACCAGCCAGGCAGCACCAACCTCGCGCTCTGGAACACGCTGCAACGCTTGCCATTCGGCAACTGGTTCTTCACCCAGGCGCTGTGCTTCAAAGCCCCCTATTTCCGCAGTGTGCACCCTCTGCTCCAAGAGCTGCGACCAGGACTGTGCCGAGTCAGCGCGCCCAACCGCCGCAGCGTCCACAACCACCTCGGCACCTACCACGCCATCGCATCCTGCAACATGGCCGAGCTCGCCGGCGGCATGATGACCGACGCCACCATCCCGGCCACCCACCGGTGGATCCCGGTCGGCATGACCGTGGAATACAAATCCAAGGCAACCACCGCAGTGACCGCCGTCGCCCGACTCGACCCCATCCCCGAGTTCGGCGATGAACCCACCGAACTCCTCGTCCCGGTCGATGTCCTCGACGCCGACGGCAAAGCCTTCGTCACCGCCCGGATCATCATGCATGTCTCCAAGAAACGCTGACGCCCACACCGCCGTCTCGAAGCCACCTGGCACCGCGCCGCGCAATCCAGGTGACCAGGTGCGGACGCTGGTCGTGGGGAAGCTCGCCGGTCACGACATAATCGGCCCCAAGGTCGAGAGATGCTGATTGTTCCGGATGTTCGGAAAGACGTATGCCCGGACGCCAGCCCAGCGCGGTGAAGGTGATCTTGTCGAGGATCCGGCCTCCCGACACAGCAGAGCCCGTAGACGAGGTCGCCATGGGCGGGACGGACCACGCGGTTCGTGACCAGCGGTCCGTGAATGTGTTCCTGCAACGGCGACTGCGGCGGGATGACCGGCGCGATCACCGCTGACCACCCCCGGCGGCGGTGCCAGCGAACTTTCCGAGAGGGTCACCACTGTCGCGAAGTGGCAGATCTGGCCAAGAATCGAGGCAGGTCAGAGCATGTTTCCACTGGTCAGCCTCCGTGTGTGAGAGTGCACTCCAACACGCGGCACGAAAAAGTGTCACGACTGACGGGAATCTGTGCGCGAGAGGGGACTTGAACCCCTACGTCCGTGGACACCAGAACCTAAATCTGGCGCGTCTGCCAATTTCGCCACTCGCGCTTGATGGTACGACCGTCCAAACTCTACCGGGCGTTTCGTCCTTTACGCAGCATTGGGAGGGTGTGGCGTACTCGTCAGTAACCTTACCTGGGATTATAACGATTCAGTAACCCTCAATATGAGGGGCACTCATGTTTCCTACGCGTTGGTAACCCGATGGACCAGGGGGTTCAAACATGAGGCGCAGTCATGTTCCCCACGATTCTAGTACGTGTGTACCGGAATACTCCAAAGTAACGGCCACACGCGGGGGCAAACGTGAGGATTTCCTCATGATTTTGTGCCATCCTCGCCGGTATCAGGCCGATCACCCGCGATCACTCGTGAACCGGTAGGGACCGGCGTGTCGCCGAGGCATGTCGCATGGAGAAGGAAGTCGAAGCGTCTTGACGATCAACGAGAGCACCAAGGCCGAGGCCGGACAGAGCACGAAGGCGGTTGCCGCCGCCGGGAAGGCCGCGTCGGGCTCGGCGCGGTCGCCGCTGTTGGATCGTCTGCTCGGCGGCGAGCCGTACGCACTCGCCTTCGGTGGGCAGGGTGCGCAGTGGCTGAACGAGCTGGAGGAGATCGGGCGCGACAGCGCGCTGGAGCCGGAGCTGACCGCGCTGGTCAATGAGGCGGCCACGCTGCTCGAGCCGGTCGCGGCACAGTTGCTTGTGGTGCGCCCCGTCGGTTTCGACCCGATCGGCTGGATGCTCGAGAACGAGCTCGCCGACACCGAGGAGGGCGAGATCTCCGCGGCTCCGTCCGAGCGGGTGCTGCGCTCGGCCGCGGTGTCCATGCCCGGTGTGCTGCTGACCCAGGTGGCGGCCGTGCGCGCGCTGCGGCTGCAAGGTCTGGATCCGGCCGAACACGCGCCGGTGGCGATCGTCGGGCATTCGCAGGGTCTGCTCGCGGCGGCCGCGGTCGAAGCCGGCGGCGCGCGGGACGCGGAACTGCTCGCGGTGGCCCAGATGATCGGCGCGGCAGGTGGTTTGGTGGCGCGCCGGCGCGGACTGATGCCGGTCGGCGATCGTTCGCCGATGGTCGCGGTATCCAATGTGGATCCCGAGCAGTTGCGCGCTGTGGTGGCCGAGGTGTGCGAGGGAGCCGATCCGGCCGCGGCCGTGGTGGTCTCGATCCGCAACGGTCGTCGGCGCGCGGTGCTCTCCGGCCCGCCCGCGCAGCTGGAGCGGGTGCGTCAGCGGTGCGCGCAGATCCATGACGAGCAGGCGCGCGAACGCGACACCAAGGTGCGCGGTGGCTCGGTGTTCGCTCCGGTCTTCGAAGACGTGGCCGTCGACGTGGCCTTCCACCACCCCGCGCTGGCCGACACCGTCGACCTGGTGAGCAGCTGGGCCACCCAGTGCGGCTTGGACGCCGAGCTGGCGGGCCGACTGGCGCGCGAGATCCTGGTCGATCCGATCGACTGGGTGGGCATCGTCGAGGGCGTGATCTCCGCGGGTGCGCAATGGATTCTGGACCTGGGCCCGGGCGATCTGCTGTCGCGGGTCACCGGGGGCACGTTGAAGGGCACCGGTCTCGGCATGATCGCGGCCGCCACCCGTGCCGGACAGCGCAGCCTGCTCACCCCGGGTGCGGCGCCGGAGCCGGCGACGCCGTGGTCGGCGTTCGCGCCGCGGCCGGTGCGGCTGCCCAACGGGCGCATCGTGGTCGAGACCACGTTCACCAAGCTGACCGGGCGCTCGCCCATTCTGCTCGCGGGCATGACCCCGACCACGGTCGACGCGAAGATCGTCGCGGCCGCGGCGAACGCGGGCCACTGGGCCGAGCTGGCCGGCGGTGGACAGGTGACCGAGCAGATCTTCGCCGACCGGGTGGCCGAGCTGAAGAAGCTGCTGCACCCGGGGCGTTCGGTGCAGTTCAACTCCTTGTTCCTCGACCCCTACCTGTGGAAGTTGCAGCTGGGCGGTAAGCGGCTGGTGCAGCGGGCCCGCTCGGCGGGCGCCCCGTTCGACGGTGTCATCGTGACCGCGGGCATCCCGGAGCTGGAGGAAGCCGTCGCGCTGATCCAGGAGCTCACCGAGGTCGGCATCCCGCACGTCGCGTTCAAGCCCGGCACGGTGGCCCAGATCCGGGCCGTGCTGCGGATCGCCGACGCGGTACCGGACTACCCGGTGATCATGCACATCGAGGGCGGCAAGGCCGGTGGCCACCACTCTTGGGAGGACCTGGACGATCTGCTGCTGGCCACCTACGCCGAGCTGCGCAACCGCGCCAACGTGGTGGTGTGCGTCGGCGGTGGCATCGGAACCCCCGAGCGCGCGACGGAGTACCTCACCGGCCGGTGGGCGGTGCGGCACGGTTATCCGGTGATGCCGCTGGACGGCGTGCTGGTCGGTACGGCGGCCATGGCCACGCTGGAGGCGACCACCGCGCCGGAGGTCAAGCAACTGCTGGTGGACACGCCCGGCACCCCCGACTGGGTCGGGGCGGGCACCGCGTCCGGCGGCATGGCCTCGGGCCGCAGCCAACTGGGCGCCGACATCCACGAGATCGACAACGCCGCCTCGCGCACCGGCCGCCTGCTGGACGAGGTCGCCGGCGACGCCGACGCGGTCGCCGCACGCCGGGACGAGATCATCGCGGCGCTGAACGCCACCGCCAAGCCCTACTTCGGCGACCTGGTCACCATGACCTACCAAGACTGGCTGGAGCGCTACGTCGAGCTCGCGGTGGGACTGGACCGCCGCAAGGACTTCGACTGCGGCAGCGATCTGGGCGAAGCGATCGCCGAGGCCACCCGCTCGGTGTGGCTGGACATCACCTGGCGCGACCGGTTCGCGGAGATGATGCGCCGCACCGAATCCCGGCTGCATCCGGCCGACCGCGGCGAGATTCCCACGCTGTTCGCCGGCGACGAGGACTTCGAGGACCCGGTCGCCGCGCTGTGCACATTGAAGGACGCCTACCCGGCGGCGGCGCAGACCCTGCTGCACCCGGCCGACGTCCCGTTCTTCGTGTCGCTGTGCAAGACCCCCGGCAAGCCGGTGAACTTCGTGCCGGTTGTGGACGCCGACGTGCGCCGCTGGTGGCGCTCGGATTCGCTGTGGCAGGCGCACGATCCGCGCTACTCGGCCGATCAGGTGTGCGTCATCCCCGGCACCGTCTCGGTCGCGGGCATCACCCGGGTCGATGAGCCGGTCGGCGAACTGCTCGACCGCTTCGAACAGGACACGGCGTACTCCCTGGTGCGTGACGGCGTGACGCCCGCCGCGGTGGACGCGCGGCGCACAGCGGGTGTCACCAGCGGCCCGATCGACGCCGTGCTCGCCGCACCGGACGTCCAGTGGGCCGGGCGCACCACGATCAGCCCGGTGCATCGGCTCGGCGATCTGTCCGAATGGGTCGTCGACGGCCAGGGCGCGGTGCATCCCTCCAGCGGCGCGACACTGGTCGAGACCACCGGCCCCGAGCCGGAGCACGCTTACTTGGAGCTGACGGTTCCGCTGGCGGCGGGCAAGGCGGTGCGCATCCGGATCACCGTGCCGACCTCCGTCTACAACGGTGGTGCCCCGGTCGTCACCGAGGCCGACGCCGACTCGGCCATGAGCGCGCTGCTCGCGGTCGCCGCGGGGCAGGATCTCCCGGAGGTCAAGGGCAAGGTCGCGCACGTGAACCTGGCCTGGACACCGGATCTGATCGCCGACCACGCTGGAGTCACCGGCTCCGGTCTGCCCGCTACGCTGAGCACGCTCGGCCGTACCGTGCCCGACGTGCTGGTCGGCGCCTGCTGGCCCGCTGTGTTCGCGGTGCTCGGCGCGACCCGCACCGCCAAGGGCGAGAGCGTCATCGAAGGCATGCTCGACCTGGTCCACCTGGACCACCAGGTGCACCTGGCCGGCGACTTGCCCGCCGATACCAGCGTGCTCGCGGTGCGCGCGGAAGCCGGGGAGACCCTCGACACCGACCTCGGCCGCGTCGTCGAGGTGCACGTGCGGATCACGGCCATGCTGGACAAGCCGGAGACCGGGATGTCGATGCCGGTGCTGGCCACGCTCACCGAGCGATTCGCGATCCGCGGACGCAACGGCGCGGGCGAGCTCACCGATCCGCCGCGCGCGGCGGGCACGGTGTCCGACGCGGCCACCGACACTCCGCGCAGGCGTCGCCGCGACGTCACGATCGTGGCCCCGCGCACCATGCACGCCTTCGCCGCCGTCTCCGGCGACCACAACCCGATCCACACCAGCGAATCCGCCGCGAAGCTCGCCGGGCTCGGCAGCCCGATCGTGCACGGCATGTGGCTGTCGGCGGCCGCTCAGCACGTCGTGTCGGCGGTCGATCCGGATAGTTCCGCGCCCGCGCGGTCGCTGACCGCGTGGACCACCCGATTCCTCGGCATGGTCCGCCCCGGCGCCGCGATCGACGTGCGCGTCGAGCGCGTCGCGGTCGACGCGGGCAGCGAGATCGTCGAGGTCTCCTGCCGGACCGAAGGCGAGCTGGTGATGACCGCGACCGGTCGCACCGTCGCACCCAAGACCGTCTACGCCTTCCCCGGACAGGGCATCCAGCGCAAGGGGATGGGGCTGGACGCCCGCTCCCGGTCGAAGGCGGCCAAGGAGATCTGGGAGCGCGCGGACAAGCACACCCGTGCGGCGCTCGGCTTCTCGATCCTCGCGGTGGTGCGGGACAACCCGACCTACCTGAAGGCGCGGGGCGTCGAGCACCGGCACCCGGATGGCGTGCTGCACCTGACCCAGTTCACCCAGGTCGCCATGGCGACCCTCGGTGTCGCCCAGGTCGCGGAACTGCGCGAGGCCGGTGCGTTCGTCGAGGGCGCGATGCTCGCGGGCCACTCGGTCGGCGAGTACAACGCGCTCGCGGCCGTCGCCGGGGTGCTTCCGCTGGAGGCGGTGCTCGAGGTGGTGTTCCAGCGCGGTTCGGCGATGCACGAGCTGGTGCCGCGGGACGCGCAGGGGCGCAGCGACTACCGCATGGCCGCGATCCGGCCCTCGCAGATCGGGCTGCCCGACGCGGAGGTCGTCGATTTCGTCAAGGAAGTCGGTGACCGGGTCGGGGAATTCCTCGAGGTGGTCAACCTGAACCTGCGCGGGTCGCAGTACGCGATCGCGGGCACGGTGGCCGGACTGGAGGCGCTGGAGGAGGAGATCGACCGCCGCCGCGCCGAATTCGGTGGCAAGCGGGCGTTCATCCTGGTCCCCGGCATCGACGTGCCGTTCCACTCGACGGTGCTGCGCAAGGGTGTGCCGGAATTCCGGCAGAAGCTCGAACAGCTGCTGCCGGTGGACCTGCGCCCGGAGGTGCTGGTCGGCCGCTACATCCCGAACCTGGTGCCCAAGCCGTTCTCGCTGGAGCGGGCATTCGTCCAGGAAATCGCGGATCTGGTGCCGTCCGAGCCGTTGGCCGCGGTGCTGGCCGACTTCGACAGCTGGGCGGCTCGGCCGACCGAGCTGTGCCGCGTGGTGCTGGTCGAGTTGCTCGCCTGGCAGTTCGCCAGCCCCGTGCGCTGGATCGAGACGCAGGACCTGCTGTTCACCGACGTCGCCGACGGCGGCCTCGGGATCGAGCGGTTCGTCGAGATCGGTCTCGGCGCGACGCCGACGGTCGCCAACCTGGCGAGCCAGACGCTGAAGCTGCCCGCTTTCGGTGGCGCCAAGGTCGAGGTGCTCAACATCGAGCGCGAGGCGGCGATCGTCTACGCGACCGACACCGATCCCGCGCCGATCGACGAGCCTGTCGAGGAGCCTGCGGCCGCCGCGCCTGCGGCAGCGGCCGTCGCCGCCGCCCCGGTCGCCGCGCCCGCCCCGGCTTCGGGCGGCCCGCGACCGGATGACATCGCGTTCACCGCCGCCGACGCCACCCGCGTGCTGATCGCGCTGTGGACCAAGCTGCGGCTGGACCAGATCGGTCCGGTGGACACCATCGAAGGCCTCTGCGACGGTGTGTCCTCCCGCCGCAACCAGTTGCTCGTCGACCTCGGCTCCGAGCTGTCGCTCGGCGCGATCGACGGCGCGGCCGACGCCGACATGGGCGCGCTGTCCGCGACGGTGGAGCGGCTGGCCCGCACCTACCGTCCCTTCGGCACGGTGCTCACCGACGCCATCGGCGATCACCTGCGCAAGGTGTTCGGCCCGTCCGGCAAGCGTCCGGCCGCCATCACCGACCGGGTGAAGAAGGTCTGGGAACTCGGTGACGGCTGGGCCAGTCACGTGACCGCGGAAGTGTCGCTGGGTACCAGGGAAGGAACCAGCGTGCGCGGCGGCGACCTGGGCGGACTGGTCTCCGGTGCGCTGAGTGACGCCGCGTCGGTCGACGCGGCCATCGACGCCGCCGTGCAGGCGGTCGCGGCCCGCCGCGGTGTCTCGGTGTCGCTGCCCTCCGCGGGTGGCGGTGGCGGTGCGACCGTCGACGCCGCCGCACTGGGTGAGTTCACCGAACAGATCACCGGACGCGACGGCGTGCTGGCAACGGCGGCGCGCGTCGTGCTCGAACAGCTCGGGCTGTCGGAGCGGGTCTCCGCGCCGGAGACGACCGAGGACTCCCTGGTCGATCTGGTGTCGGCCGAACTCGGTTCGGACTGGCCGCGTCTGGTCGCGCCCGCGTTCGACGCCCGCAAGGCGGTGCTGCTCGACGACCGGTGGGCCACGGCGCGCGAGGATCTGGCCCGGCTCTGGCTTTCCGACGACGCCGGCAGCGGCAACGGGCCGGTCACCGGGTTCATCGGGGCAGGCGAAGCCGTGGCCGCGCAGGCGAACTGGTGGCGGCAGCGGGCGATGCACGAGGCGCGCTCGGTGCTCGCCGGGCTGTACGAGCGCATCGCCGAGGCGGCCCGCAGCACCGAGGAGCCCGGCCTGTGGTCCTCGGACATCGCGGTGATCACCGGAGCGAGCAAGGGGTCCATCGCCGCGGCGGTGACCGGCAGGCTGCTCAGCGGCGGAGCCACAGTGGTGGTCACCACCTCGGCGCTGAACGACGAGCGCCTGCGCTTCTACCGGAAGCTCTACCGCGACAACGCCCGCCACGGCGCGGCCCTGTGGGTCGTGCCCGCCAACATGGCGTCCTACCAGGACATCGACGCACTGATCGACTGGATCGGCACCGAGCAGGTCGAGAACGCCGGCGGCACCAAGGTCAAAATCAAGGACGCGATGACGCCGACGCTGCTGCTGCCGTTCGCGGCGCCGCGAGTAGCCGGTGACCTCGCCGACGCAGGCGCGCGCGCCGAAATGGAAATGCGAGTGCTGCTCTGGTCGGTCGAACGGCTGATCGGCGGGCTGTCCAAGCTGGGCGCCGACCACGACGTGGACGCGCAACTGCACGTGGTGCTGCCGGGTTCGCCCAACCGCGGCTTGTTCGGCGGCGACGGCGCCTACGGCGAGGCGAAGGCGGCGCTGGACGCCGTGGTCGCCAAGTGGCGGGCCGAGAAGTCGTGGTCGACCCGGGTCACCTTGGTACACGCGCTGATCGGCTGGGTGCGCGGCACCGGTTTGATGGGCCACAACGACCCGGTGGTCGAGGCGGCCGAGAAGGCGGGCGTGCAGACCTGGTCCACTACCGAAATGGCCGACGAGCTGCTCAAGTGGTGCACCTCGCGGGCCCGTCAGGTGACCGTGAGCGGACCGCAGCAGATCGACCTGACCGGTGGATTGGCCAGGGCCAAGCTGGATCTGCCCGCGCTGGCCAAGCAGGCCGCGGAGCAGGCGGAGGCGCGGACCGACGCCGACACGGGGCGCACGATCGCCGCGCTGCCCGCGCCGCCGACCGTGACCTCCGCGATGCCGGTGCCCGAGTGGGGCGAGGTGAGCGCGGATCCGGCCGACATGGTGGTCATCGTCGGCGCGGGCGAGCTCGGCCCGTACGGCTCGGCGCGCACCCGCTTCGAGATGGAGGTCTCCGACGAACTGTCGGCGGCGGGCGTGCTGGAACTGGCCTGGACCACCGGCATGGTCAGCTGGGAGAACGACCCGAAGCCGGGCTGGTACGACACCGCCTCCGGCGACTACGTGCCGGAGCACGAGCTGGCCGAGCGCTACCACGACGCCGTGGTCGCCCGGTGCGGTGTGCGCCGCTACGAAGACGACGGCGCCATGACCGACAACACGGCCCCGCTGATGACCTCGGTCTTCCTCGACCAGGACCTGTCGTTCACAGTGGGCGGCGAGGCCGAGGCCCGCGCCTTCCACGCCGCCGATCCGGAGCACACGGTGATCACGCCGGTCGCCGATTCCGGTGACTGGACCGTGACGCGCAAAGCAGGCACCGAGATCCGCGTGCCCCGCCGGGCCAAGCTGTCGCGCACCGTCGGCGGCCAGATCCCGACCGGCTGGGATCCCACCATCTGGGGCATCTCGCCCGATATGGCCGCCTCGGTGGACCGCGTGGCGCTGTGGAACATCGTGTGCACGGTGGACGCGTTCGTCAGCTCCGGGTTCAGCCCCGCGGAGCTGTTGAGCTGGGTGCACCCCTCGCTGGTCGCCAACACGCAGGGCACCGGCATGGGCGGCATGTCCTCGATGCGCTCGCTCTACGTCGACAACCTGCTCGGCGAGCCGCGCCCGAACGACATCCTGCAGGAGGCCCTGCCGAACGTGGCGCTGGCGCACGTGGTGCAGTCCTACGTGGGCAGCTACGGCGCGATGGTGCACCCGGTGGCGGCTTGCGCCACCGCCGCGGTGTCGGTCGAAGAGGGTGTCGACAAGATCCGGCTCGGCAAGGCCGATCTGGTCGTGGCAGGCGGATACGACGATCTCGGGATCGAGGGCATCGTCGGCTTCGGTGACATGTCGGCCACCGCGGATTCGGCGGCCATGAGCGCCAAGGGCATCAGCGACCGTTACTTCTCCCGCGCCAACGATCGCCGCCGCGGCGGGTTCATCGAATCGCAGGGTGGCGGAACGGTTCTCCTGGCGCGGGGCAGTGTCGCGCTGGAGATGGGCCTGCCGGTGCTGGGCGTGGTGGCCTACGCGCAGTCCTTCGCCGACGGCGTGCACACCTCCATCCCGGCTCCGGGTCTGGGTGCGCTCGGCGCCGGTCGCGGTGGGACGGAGTCCCGGTTGGCGACCGAACTGCGCAAGCTCGGCGTGACCCCGGACGAGATCGCGGTGGTGTCCAAGCACGACACCTCGACGGCGGCCAACGACCCGAACGAGTCCGAGCTGCACGAGCGCCTCGCGACGGCCATCGGACGCTCGGACGGTGCTCCGCTGTTCGTCGTCTCGCAGAAGACCCTCACCGGGCACGCCAAGGGCGGTGCCGCCGCCTTCCAGCTCATCGGCCTGTGCCAGGTGCTGGAGCAGGGCGTCATCCCGCCCAACCGCAGCCTCGACTGCGTCGACGAGAAGATGCGGCCGTACCCGCACCTGGTCTGGGTGCGCGAACCGCTGCGGCTGGGCGATCGCCTTCCGCTGAAGGCCGGTCTGGTCACCTCGCTCGGCTTCGGCCATGTGAACGGCCTGCTGGCGATCGTGCACCCGGAGGCGTTCATCCAGGCCATCGAGCCGGGGCGGCGCGAGGAGTACCAGCGCAGGGCGCAGGAGCGTCACCTTGCCGGACGGCAGCGGTTCGTGGAGGCGATGTGCGGCGGCGCGCCGCTGTACGAGCGTCCCGCGGATCGCAGGCTCGGCGGAGAAGGCGCACCGGCCACGCGGGTTCGGCAGCTGGAGGCCGACATGCTGCTCTCGCCGGAGGCACGCCTCGGGCAGGACGGCGCGTACCGGGTGGACGGAATCGGATGCGCGTAACCGGAAGCGCGGCGGGGCAACTCGCCGCGCCGGGTTCACGCCCGCGCTCGTCGAGCACGCCGTAGGCTGCCCGCCTATGACGATCCTCGGTATCGGCTTGGACTTGGTGACCATCTCCGAGTTCGCCGAACAGCTCGAACGCGCCGGTACGACCATGCTCCGGGAAAGCTTCACCGCGGGAGAGCGGCGCTACTGCCAGAGCAAAGGCACCGACCCGGCGCGCAGCTACGCGGCGCGGTGGGCGGCGAAGGAGGCGGTGCTCAAAGCTTGGGCATCGTCGCGGTTCGCCCGCCGTCCGCAGATCGGGGACAACCCCTATCCGCTGATCGAGGTGGTCAACGACGCGTGGGGCAGGCCGAGCATCAAGCTGCACGGCCTGGCCGCCGAATTCCTGCCCCGGGTAAGGGTTCACCTGTCGTTGACGCACGACGGCGACACCGCCGCCGCGATGGTGGTGCTCGAGGACCCGGGGGAGCTGGCCGACCTCATCGAAGGCCGCGACAGCGCGGGTTGAGCCGCGCGGTGGTCCCGGTTCCCGCCGGGGCCACCCGCTATCGTTCGCTGCCGGTACGCGATTCCTTCTCCGCGACGAGCAGGTAGGCGACCATCAGCCGCTTGAGTTCGGCGACGGCTTCGGCGCTGCTCTGCTCGTCCTGCACCGAGAAATTGAGCATGGAATAGACCACGTGCACCAGCACTTCGGCCATCATGGTGCGCCGCGCGCGCGGGGTGCGCGGTGTGAGCGGCCGCAGCATCTGGGACACGACCTCGGCGAACTGCTTCTCGTGGATCGCGCCCGTGGCCCGGGTGGAGGGGGTGGACTGCATGGCCAGCCACACTTCCCGCCGGGACGGGTCGGTCATCCAGAGGTTGGCCAAGTGGTCGACGAACTGGTTCATGTGCCGCAGCCAGTCCAGCGACGGGATCTCACCGTGGAAGTCGGCCAGCTCCTGGGAAACGGCAACCAGGTCTTGACGGTTCAGCTCGCAGACGATGACGTACTTGTTGGCGAAGAACTGATACAGCGTGCCGATCGGCACCTCGGCCCTGGCCGCCACCTCCTCACAGGTGAACGACTCGAAACCGACCTCGACGAGCAGTTCCCTCGACGCCTGCAGTAAGGCGTCGAACTTGCGTTTGCTGCGTTCCTGCGTCGGCCGGCGTCGCGGCATGAGCTCCTGTGGGTCGTCCTGCAGCTCCAACGCAGGGTCCAGACGGTGCTTCGACCTGGCCTCCGCGCGTACTTCCACGCCTCCAGGCTAACGGTAGGGACAAGCGGGCGATACGCGCATCCGCTGTTCGTGTCCAGGCGTCTCGCTTATCGCTACCCATCCGTGGCCGATGTGGTGCCGAACCTATACCGAGCGCGCGTGCATCGCGACGTGTGTTCCGAGCAGGGGAATCCATGGGGCTCATGGCTTTCGGCAAGTCCGTGAGCTCGGTCAATGCGCAGAGGGAAGGCGTGATCAGTGGTGGCTGAATCTGTGGTGACTCTCGGCGTTTCCACCGAACGAGGAGCCGTGCACGCGGTGGCCCTCGCCGAGGGCGAGAAACTGGCCGACCGGGTACTGCTGCGCCGGGTGGTGCGAACCGACGGCGACGGCAAGGCGGACGTGGCCGCGGCGGTCGAGACCGCGCTCAACGCCCTGGCCGCGGGGCTGGAGGCGGATCGAGAGGTCGGCGGCGTGGCGGTGGTCTATCGGGATGCCGCGGAGCGGCGGGCCATCGTGACGCGGTTGGCGGCCGGTCCGTGGCACAGCGCCTCGATGGTCTCGGCGAAGTCGGCTCATCTGAGCGTGGCGAGCATGATGACGTGGCTCGATGCCTACGACAACTTGCTGATCTGCGAGGTGGTGCCCGGATACCAGGCGTTCACCCTGGTCGACCGCGGCCGCCGGCGGGTGCTGGCCGCGGTGGGGCAGGCGGGCCGGGCTACGCCGCGGTCGCTCGGCATGGGCGTCGCGGCGGCGTGGGAACAGTTGGATGCGGCCGCGGCGCGGCCGGACGCGGTGGCGCTGATCGGCTCGGCGGGCGCCGCGTCGGCGGTGCTGACGGCCGTCGAGGAATTCGGCGCACCGGTGATCCCTTGTACGGTGGCCGCTTTCGCGTCCGCGGCGGGTGCGGCATTGAGCGCGCGACTCGAGCAGGACAGCTATGGCGAGTCGTTGAGCGAGCCACAGCGTGCGCGCGGCGGGGTCGCGGTGTTCGCCGCCGCCGGTGTGCTGGCCAGCGGAATGGTCGTCGGCGGGAGTTACATGCTCAACGACTCCTCCCGCTCGATGCCCACCGTCGTCATGGCGGACTCCCGGGTCGAGGACGCCGGTGCGGCGCAGGCGGGAGATCCGGCCCGGCCAGGCACCACGCACGGGCATGGCTCGTTCGGCGGGCCGCTCGGCTCCGGCGCCGATGGCATCGCGACCGAAGAGGGTCTGGAACAGCGCTGGGGTGCTGCCACGCGCAATCATCCGCTTCCGCTGGTGGCCGCCGACGCCACGGAAGAAGCCGAGACCGATGCCACGGAGGAGGCTGAGACCGATGCCACGGCGCCGCTGGTGCCGGGTACTGGAGTCCCGTCCGATCGCGTGGTGGGCGCGCCCGACGGCGCGCTGCTCTTCCCTGGTGAGGCTCCACCACCTGCCGTGTTCACTCCGGAAGCCGCGGACTGGTGGGACGAGCATCTGCGTTTGATGGCGCAATGGGCCGCGCAGCAGGTACTGCAGGCCTGAGCCTGTCCAGCGGCATCTCGACTTCGGCCCGGCGCCCCTGCGGCGCCGGGCTTTTCGCTGCCGGTCGGCTACACCGACAGGTCGCGGCGCAACTTGGCGACGTGGCCGGTGGCGCGGACGTTGTACTGCGCGACGGCGATCTCGCCCGCTTCGTCCACCAGAAAGGTCGAGCGGATGACGCCGACGACCGTCTTGCCGTACATCGTCTTCTCGCCGTACGCGCCCCACGCGGTGAGCACGGTGCGGTCGGGATCCGACAGCAGCGGGAAGGTCAATCGCTCGGCGTCGCGGAACTTGGCCAGCTTGGCGGGCTTGTCCGGCGAGATGCCCACGACGTCGATGCCCGCGCCGTCCAGATCGGCCAGGTTGTCGCGGAAGTCGCAGGCTTGCTTGGTGCAGCCGGGCGTGCTCGCGGCGGGGTAGAAGTACACGATCACCTTGCGACCGCGGTAGTCGGACAACGAGACGTTCTTGCCGTCGGCGTCGGAAAGCGTGAAGTCGGGGGCGGTGTCGCCGCGGGAGAGTCGTTGGTTGGTGGTCACCTCCAGCACGGTATCCGAACGCCCGGACAAGAGATCTTCGCGCGGCCGGATGGCGCGAGGTGAGGGCGGATACACTCGTCCGCGAGCCCTGGGTGCTCCGCGAACGGCCGAGCATGCGGCCCCGGTTCGTGGCCCGGTGCGGCAATCGACAACAGGAGGGTGGAACGTGGCAAGGGATACCGAGCGGATCGAGCAGGAGATCGAGGCCGCCCGCACTCGGCTGGCGAGCACGCTCGACGAACTCGCGGTACGCGCGGATCCGCACCGCATCGCGGACGACACCAAGCACATCGTGGTCGCGAAGCTCAACGAGCCGAAGGTGAAATACAGCCTGATCGGCGCCGCAGCCCTGTTCGTCGGGCTGGCGCTGCTCAAGATCTTCCGCTGAGCTGTGGAAACGACGACACCCGGTGTGGCGCTGCCCACCGGGTGTCGTCGTTTCGCGGTCGGTTCAGACCGTCGGGCAGGCGAAGCCGTCGCCGTCGGGATCCAGGTGCGGGCCGTAGCCCGGTTCGCCGCGGAACAGCGGCGCACGGCCGGCGTTGCGGGCGTCGTCGCAGTTGGCGAAGGCGCCACCGGCCGAACCGGTCTGCGACAGACCGGCCGAGCCGGTCGCGGCCGAGCCGGTGTCGACGGCCGACGAGCCGGTTCCGGCGGATCCGGATGGGGGGGCGGCTAGGGCGGCGGGAGCCGCGAGAAAGGTCAGTCCCGCGACGGCCGCGCTGACGGAGAGCCGGCGAACGTTCATGTATTCCTCTATGTGGTTGCTGCGGTGGATGCGGCGTCCGACCGGACGCCGCATCCACTGTTGTGACGGGCCGCGCTCTTGTCAACCTCGGGGGGATGGAACTAGGGCATTAGGGGATCCGCCCCCCCGACGCCTTTCATGCGGTCGTCCCGATGGCGCGGATGTGCTCTGCCGGGATGTTTCCCATGCGTCCGGCCTGGTAGTCCTCCATCGCGTCGATGATCTCCGCGCGGGTGTTCATCACGAACGGCCCGTACTGCACTACCGGTTCCCGGATCGGCTGTCCGCCGAGCAGCAACACCTCGAGCGCGCCGGTCCGATTGTCTTGGCGCGCATCGGCTGTCACGGTGATCGAGTCGCCGCCGCCGAAGACCGCCAGCTGACCTTCGCCCAGCGGCCTGCGCTCCCGTCCCACCGTGCCGCTACCGGACAGCACGTACGCCATGGCCGTAAAGTCCTGCGGCCATGGGGTTTCGAGTAGGCCGCCGGGAGTGAGCGAGGCGTGTGCGTAGGCGATCGGGGTGTAGGTCGAACCGGGCCCGGTGAATCCGCCGACGTCTCCGGCGATGAGCCGGACCAGCGCGCCGCCGTCGTGTGAACTCACCAGGGTCAGTTCGCGGGCGCGCAGGTCCTGGTAGCGCGGTGCCGCGAACTTGAGCGCGCGCGGCAGGTTCACCCAGAGCTGGATGCCGTGGAACCAGCCGCCGGAGGCGACCATTTCCTCCGGCGGGACCTCGTCGTGCAGGATGCCGGAGCCCGCGGTCATCCATTGGGTGTCGCCCTCGCCGATGACGCCGCCTCCGCCCTGTGAGTCGTGGTGCACCATGGTGCCGTCGAGCATGTAGGTGACCGTCTCGAAGCCGCGATGCGGATGCCAGGGCGCGCCCTTCGCCTCGTATGGTTCGTAGGCGACGGGGCCCATCTGGTCGAGCAGGATGAAGGGATCGGCGGTGCGCAGATCCATGCTGGGGAAGGGCCTGCGCACCTCGAACCCCGCGCCTTCGCGCTGTTTGTGCGCGGTGACCACGGTGCGGACCTGCCGCGCACGCGAGGTCGCGTCGGAACGGGGCAGGCGTGGCAAAACCATGATGTCGGGAACGGTGACGGCGGGCATCGGGACCTCCTCGAGATTTGGTGTCCATGTCAACCAACCGTGACTACACTTCATTCCCATGGTCCGGTGGTTGAGTGACGACGAGCAGGCGACCTGGCAGGCCTATGTGCGGCTGCGCCAGCGTTTGGATGGGGCGATTTCCGCCGGGCTGGCCGAGGACGGCCTGTCCCTGGCGGACTACGAATTGATGGTGGCGTTGTCGGCGGCGCCCAACGGGTGTTTGCGCGCCAAGGAACTGGCCGCCGATGTGTGCTGGGAGAAGAGCCGGTTGTCCAAGCATCTGGCCAGGATGGACGCTCGCGGACTGGTCGAGCGGCGGCCCGCCGAGGAGGATGCCCGCGGCATCATCGTCCAACTCACACCGGAAGGGCGCGTCGCGCTGGAGCGGGCCGCGCCCAACCACGTCGATCTGGTCCGCCGCGTCTTCATCGAGCCGCTGACGCCGGGTGAGGCGCGAGCGCTGCGCGCGCTGGCGGACAAGGTGGTCGCCGAGGTCGAGCAGGTGACCGAACTGGGGGCCTGATCGGCCGGTGCGTACCGGACGCGAGCTATTCGGGTTCGCCGCCGCGCCGCCATCGGCGCCACCATCGGCGGCGCAGACGCGGCCCGGCCTCGTCGGACAGCGCTGGAGAGGACGCTGTGGTCGCGCTGCCGGGTTGCTCGCGCTTCGGCTCCGCGGCCGAGCGCGTGATCCGCCACTGGGCGACGATCTCGTCGGCGTTCACCGGCGCGATCGGAACGAACGGTCCTTCCGGCATGCGCAGCCAATCCACGATGCGTTTGTTGAGTTCGCTCACCGCCGCACGCACTTGGCGTTCGGTGGTCAGCTCACGCACGTCCTCGGACAGGTGCTCGATATCGCGCCGCAGTAACAGCGACGGCGGTAACAGCGCGTCTCCGCTGACCCCTTCGCGACGCAGATAACCGCGCAGCCACCAGTCCTCGTCGGAAGCTGTGCCCGCTCCGGGAATCGGCTTGCCGGTGCCGGGCAGGTTGTCGAACTCGCCGCGCTCGGCCGCCTCGTGGATCTGCTTGTCGACCCACGATTCGAAAGTCTGCTTCGGCGGCTTGCGCTCGGTCATGGCGACGGCCGGATCGGCGGATACATGACACCACTCTACGGAAGTCTGTAGTAGACGTGGAACGCGTTCTGCGGGAAGGGTTTTCGCCGACGCTCAGGACCACGGTGTGATCGGCGGCTTCACCCAGAGCAGCTTCTCGTCGGTGTGCTCACGCCGGGCCGAAGGATGCTCCTGATGGCGGGCGGCCCACTCGTCCTTCTCCGCCAGCAGCTTCGCCACCGTAGCCCAGGTCTCGTCCGTGCTCGGCGGATTGGTTTCGGCGGCTCTGGCCAGTTTGCGCCGGACGGGTGCGGGCATCGCGAGCACCTCGGCTCCGGTGATGCCGCGCTGCCAGAGGTAGCTCGCCAGCCGCCGCGCTTTCTCGGCGCGGCTCTTGGCCGCCGCGTCGCTGTGTGCGTAGTCGGTCATGGCACGTCCACGGGGTCGTAGGTGCGTCGACCCTAGCCGACCGGCCCGGAAGGCGCCGCAGCCTCCCCGGCGGCGGAGAGGCTGCGTGCGTGCGGACTCAGTACGCGCTGTTGACGTTGTCCATCGAGCCGTAGCGGTGCGCGGCGTAGTTGCAGGCGGCGACGATGTTGGCGACCGGATCCCAGACGTCGAAGGGCGTGCCGGGGACGTGGTAGGCGGCGAAGGTGGGGTCGATCACCTGCAGCAGGCCCTTGGACGGGATGCCCGCGGCGGCGTTGGAGTCCCACAGGTTGATGGCCTGGGGGTTACCGGTCGACTCGCGCATGATGTTGCGGTGGATGCCCTCGTAGGTGCCCGGGATGTTGTTGGCCCGCATGATGTCGAGCGCCTGGCGGATCCAGCCGTCGAGGTTGTTCGCGTAGACCGGCGGGGCGGGGACGGGCAGCGGAGCCGGAACCGGCTCCGGGAGGGGAGCGGGCGCGGGAGCAGGGGCGGGGGCGGGCAGCGGCGCGGGGATCGCCTCTGCGACCGGCGCGGCGACCGGAGCGGGCGCGGCGGCGGCCTGCTGCTCGGCCACCATGGCGATGCGAGACGGGACGCTGTTGTCGGCGACGGACGACGCGGAGCAGGCGGCTACGGCAACGACACCCGCGGCCGCGGCGGCGACGGTGACGGTCTCGCGTAGCGAGGGACGGCGAAGGGCGGAAGGGCGTCTGTCAGGCATTGCGAATCGGTTCCTTGGTCGGGGACTTACTCGATCCGGCCGCGTTCGGGCAGCACGGATCCTGCGGCGTACGCTCAGAGGCGTGCGCCGAAACGGCCATGTGCTGTTGTGTGGTTTTGTTGTGGGGGACCGTTCGTGTCCCCGGAACGCGACACGCTTCGTGCGTGCGGCGCCGGACCGCCCTCGGTGGGGCTCGGCCGCGGTGTCGCGCGGGACTTCGCATCCTCGATGCGAAGAAATGGGGCGGAAGTATGGGATTGCGGGTCCGTTGCCGGATTCCGCTCCGCCGATCACGGGGGTTGGCTGCCGCCTTCCGTGTGATCGTTACCGAATCGGTGTCTACAACTCCTCGGGCTGACCAAACTTCAGGTCGCTTTGTGACCTGATTGCAGAATGGTCACGCTTGGTGAACGGAAGGTAAACAGATTTCGAACGACAGGTGCCGTCGATCTTGGAAAGCTCAGGACCGCGTTGTCGAATCGTTATCCAACCTGGGAGTTTGCTGCTAAACCTCTTGTGCTATAGATCACAGAAGTTTTCGGCTGTATTGCCTGGATTCAGCGGCGGAGCGCGCGTATTGGTGTCTGAATTGAGACAGCTGGTGCTTCTGAGAAAAGGCGCAGGTCACGGCGATGTCACGGGACTGCGGGCGATCCGGAGACAAAAAACCGTGCCCTTGCCAGCCGATGACTGGCAAGGGCACGGTTCTTGTGAAGTGCGCCATCAGGGACTCGAACCCCGAACCCGCTGATTAAGAGTCAGCTGCTCTGCCAATTGAGCTAATGGCGCCTGCTCCGTGTTCCGGTGCGGGACAAACCTTAACAGGCCTGCCCCGCAGAAGTGAAATCGTGTCCTGACCGGCCCTGATGTGCCGGCTTCTCGCCAGGTGGACCAGCCGTAACGCCCAGGCGCGCGGAGTTGATCTATCGGTTGTAACGCTGCAGTGACGGACGTGGTGTTCACATTGGCCTGGACGTGACGCACTGGCAGAATGTCCGATTGTGGTTGAGACCGCCCGCTGCACGGCGGGGTGAGGGCGTGGCGGTCCATCCGAAGCCATCGGTGTGTCCTGGAGCACCGAGACTTTGAAACGGGGTTGGAGATGATTGGTGGTCAGGGTCGGCGCAAGCCGGCCGCACGGTGGTCGATGCGCAAGATCGCGGGGCCGGTGATCGTCGTCGCCGTCGCAGCACTGGCGTTGACGGGATGTTCGGCATCCGACGCCACCGATGCGGCGCAGGTGGCCATCGACCGCAACCCCATCACCGAATTGATCAAGCCCAAGCTGCTGTCGCCGGTGAAGGACGGGGAGGTCGGCGTCTCGCCGGGCGTCCCGATGGCGTTCAAGGTGGAGGACGGCAAGTTCACCGATGTGACGTTGACCAGCCCCCAGGGCAAGTCGGTGAACGGCAGGCTCGCCGCCGACGGGCGATCGTGGGAGACCACCGAGGTACTCGGCTACGGCAAGACCTACCGTCTGAAGGCCGACGCGATCGGGCTCGGCGGCGCGAACTCGGCGACGCTGAGCTTCACCACGAGCTCGCCCGGAAACCAGACCAAGCCCTACCTGATCCCGGGTGAGGGGGAGGTGGTCGGTATCGGCCAGCCGGTGGCCATCCAGTTCGACGAGAACATTCCCGACCGCAAGGCCGCGCAGTCCGCGATCAAAATCACCACCGAGCCGCCGGTCGAGGGCGCGTTCTACTGGGTGAACAACCGCGAGGTGCGGTGGCGGCCGGAGCATTTCTGGGCTCCGGGGACGAAAGTCACCATCGACGTGAACGTCTATGGGCGTGATCTCGGTAACGGTCTGTACGGCCAGGACAACATCCACTCGTTCTTCACCATCGGCGACGCGGTGATCTTCACCGCCGACGACGACACCAAGCAGGTGACCGTCGAGCAGAACGGTCAGGTGATCCGGACCATGCCGACCTCGATGGGCAAGGACAGCACGCCCACCGACAACGGCATCTACATCGTCGCCGACCGGCACGAGAAGATCATCATGGATTCCTCCACCTACGGCGTAGCGGTCAACTCGGCAGACGGGTACCGGACGCCGGTGGACTTCGCCACGCGGCTGTCCTACAGCGGCATCTTCTTCCACTCGGCGCCGTGGTCGGTCGGTGCGCAGGGCTACAGCAACACCAGTCACGGCTGCCTGAACCTCAGTCCGGCGAACGCGCAGTGGGTCTATCAGAACGCCAAGCGCGGTGACATCACGATCGTGAAGAACACCGTGGGCGGCACCTTGTCCGGCGTAGACGGGCTGGGTGACTGGAACATTCCGTGGTCGGTCTGGAAGGCGGGCAACGCGGACGACAATCGCTGAGCCGAAGACAGACGCCGAACGGGCCACCGGAGCGAATCCGGTGGCCCGTTCGGCGTTTCCGGGGAAAGAAAAAAGGCCCGGGTGGCTCCGATCTCTCGGAGCCACCCGGACCACTGGGGTGAGCGACGGGACTCGAACCCGCGACAGCCAGGATCACAACCTGGTGCTCTACCAACTGAACTACGCTCACCATCGCCGGTGAACAACCGGCGGGCTAGATATTAGCGTGTCTACCCGCCGACTCCCTAATCGGTTTCTGGCGAGCCGTTGACCTGGGCTGATTCGGTCCGCTCGACGGTGATCTCGGATACCTCGGCGGCGATGGCGGCGATCTCGATGGTGGAGGGGCCGGGCGGGGCGACGAACGCGGTACGCCGGTAGTACTCCAGCTCCCGGATGGACTCCTGGATGTCGGCCAGCGCGCGGTGGCTCAAGCCTTTCTCCGGCTGGCCGAAGTAGATGCGCGGGTACCAGCGGCGGCACAGCTCCTTGATCGAACTGACGTCGACCATCCGGTAGTGCAGGTGTGCGTCCAGCAGGGGCATGTCCCTGGCGATGAAACCGCGATCGGTGGCGATCGAGTTACCGGCCAGCGGCACGGTGCGCGGCGTGGGGATGTACTGGCGGATGTAGTCGAGCACGCGCTGCTCGGCCTCTTCGAGGGTGACGGTGGAGCGACGGACCTCCTCGGTCAGCCCGGAGCGCGCGTGCATCTCGGCGACGACCGCGGGCATCGCGGCCAGCGCGTCGTCGTCGGCGTGGATGACGATGTCCACGCCCTCGCCGAGGATGTTGAGATCGCTGTCGGTCACGAGCGCGGCCACCTCGATCAGCTTGTCGCTGTCCAAGCGCAAGCCGGTCATCTCGCAATCCATCCACACCATGTATTTGTCGGACACTCGTGCAACATTAGCCGGGTGCTGGTCCCGTGCCCGCGGTACGGCACGGCAATCGCGCAGCTGCCGATGCGCCCTCCAACCTGACCGGCAGGGATACAGTTGGTCTCAGATCGGCACATGGTGTTTCGGTGTGACAGGCAAACACTGCGTAAAGCAGTCGGAGCCGAATCCGGACGACAGGACGTGCGATGACCACCCCTCAGGAGAAGGCCGCCGCGGCGCGCAGGGCCGCCGACGAAGCGGCGCGCATCGCAGCGGAGGCAGCCGCCGCCGCGGAGGCCGCCGAACGTGAACTCGCCGAGCGAACGGCGGTCGGCGCGGCGGACGACGCGCGACACGACGAACCGGTCGGCGAGCGCGAAGACGTGCCCGCCGCGCGGCAGATCGCCGCGGGCTACGCATTCGAAGGCGCCGCGCTGGAGCTGGGCGCCGTCGTGGTCGACGGGACGGTGGATCCCACCGCGCGCGTCCGTATCCCGATACGGATGACGAACCGGCACGGTCTGGTCGCCGGAGCGACCGGCACGGGGAAGACCAAGACCCTCCAATGCATCGCGGAGCAGTTGTCGAGCGCCGGGGTGCCTGTGGTGCTGGCCGACATCAAAGGTGACCTGTCCGGCTTGTGCGAGCCGGGGCAGCTCAGTGACAAGCTCGCCGCGCGCATCGCGGAGACCGGCGCCACGGAATGGGCGCCGACCGGCTTTCCGACCGAATTCGTCTCGCTGGGCACCACCGGGACCGGGCTCCCGATCCGCGCGACGATCAGCTCCTTCGGCCCGGTGCTGCTGAGCAAGGTGCTCGAGCTGAACGAGACACAGGAATCCACCCTCGGCCTGATCTTCCACTGGGCCGACCGAAACGGCCTCGCGCTGCTGGATCTGAAGGACCTGCGCGCCGTGATCACCCATCTGACCAGCCCGGAGGGCAAGCAGGACCTGAAGGGTATCGGCGGGGTCTCCGCGGCCACCGCGGGAGTGATCCTGCGAGCCCTGGTGAACCTGGAGGCCGACGGCGGCGACACGTTCTTCGGCGAGCCCGAACTCGACCCGGCAGACCTGGTGCGGGTCGTGGACGGCAAGGGGGTGATCACGCTGTTCGAGCTCGGCGCGCAGGCGGCGCGGCCGGTGATGTTCTCCACCTTCCTGATGTGGGTGCTCGCCGACCTGTTCCAGACGCTGCCGGAGGTCGGCGACGTGGACAAGCCCCAATTGGTCTTCATCTTCGACGAGGCGCACCTGCTTTTCTCCGACGCCTCCAAGGCTTTCTCGGAGCAGGTGGAGCAGACCGTGAAGCTGATCCGGTCCAAAGGCGTGGGCGTGTTCTTCTGCACCCAGCTGCCCACCGACATCCCGAACCAGGTGCTCTCCCAGCTCGGGGCCCGCATTCAGCACGCGCTGCGCGCGTTCACCCCTGACGACCAGAAAGCGCTGTCGAAGACCGTCCGCACCTACCCCAGGACCGGTGTCTACGACTTGGAGCAGGCGCTGACCTCTCTCGGCACCGGCGAGGCGATCGTGACCGTCCTCTCCGAAGAGGGCGCGCCGACGCCGGTGGCATGGACCAGGATTCGGCCGCCTCGTTCACTGATGGACACCATCGGCGCGGACGCGATCAAATCGCGGGCCTTGTCCAGCCCGTTGGCCTCGAAGTACGGCCGGACCATCGACCGGGAGTCGGCTTATGAACTGCTCGCCGCGAAAGTCGCCGCCGCGGCGCCGGAACCGGAGCCCGCTTCCGTGCCCGGCCGTGCCGCGACCCGCACGGAGGAGGAGTCCGCAGCCGAGCGGATCATGAAGAATCCGGCCGTGCGCAGCTTCCTGCGTTCGGCCGCCGGCGCGGCCGGTCGTCAGATCACCCGCAGTCTGTTCGGCACCAGGCGCCGCTGAACGGTCGAGGTCGGATGCGGGTCAGCGGCGATGTCGCGGGCGGCCCCGCGTACCGGTTTCTTGGAAGTGCCCATACCGGACGGCGATGAACGGAGGCCGACCGACTTGTCGGCTCAGCTGCCGAGCTTCTTGTAGAACGCGCCCGCGATGGGTGCGGTGACCGCGCGCGGGCCGTACTGGCCTGCCACGCTCATCCCCTTGCTGATCAGGCCGGGAACCACGCGCATCTTGTTGCGGGCGAGCGCGTCGATGGACACCTTGGCGGTGGCATCCGAGGAGACCCACATGAAGTCGGGCACCATCCGGTCGACGATGGAGGCTTCCGCCGGGTCCGGTGTCTCGGTGCGCACCGGTCCGGGCGCCAGCAGCGTGACGTGCACGCCGGAGCCCTTCAGCTCGCCGCGCAGCGACTCGGAGAAGGTGTTGGCGAACGCCTTGCTCGCGGCGTAGGTGGCGTTGTTCGGGATCGGCATGTTGCCCGCGGCCGAACCGCTGATCAGGATGCCGCCGCCCCCGCGGGCGAGCATGCCGGGCAGCACGGCCAGGGTCAGGTCGTGCACCGCGACGGCATTGAGCTCCATCTGCGCGCGCTCGTAGGCCGGATCGAGTTCGGCGACCGCGCCGAAGGTCGCGATGCCCGCGTTGTTGCACAGGATGGCGATGTCGCGGGCGGCCAGTTCCTCCACCAGCGCGCCACGTTGGTCGCGGTCGGCCAGGTCGACGGGGCGTACCTCGGCGGTGATGCCGTGGGCCAGGGTCAGCCGCTGCGCGAGCTCGGTGAGCAGTTCTTCGCGGCGGGCGACCAGGATCAGCGAGTAGCCGCGCGCGGCGAGTTCGGCGGCGAGCGCGGTGCCGATGCCGGAGGAGGCGCCGGTGACGACCGCGCGGTTCTCGGAGGTGGGGGAGGGCAGGCTCACCCGGTGCAGCCTAGGCGATGCGGTGGGCGGCCACGCCGACGGTGGCCGCCCGGCCCGGTCAGAGTCGCGCGGCCAGCCGGGTGCCCTGGTCGATGGCTCGTTTGGCGTCCAGTTCCGCGGCGATTTCGGCGCCGCCGATGAGATGCAGGCTGACACCGGCGGCGCGCAGCGGTGCCTCCAGATCGCGCACGGATTCCTGGCCCGCGCAGACGACGACGTTGTCGACCGGGATCACCTGCGGCCGTTGCCGTTTCTCCCCGAAGCTGATGTGCAGGCCGTGGTCGTCGATGCGTTCGTAGTTCACGCCGCCGATCTGCTCGACGCCCTTGGCTTTCAGTGCGGCGCGGTGGACCCATCCCGTGGTCTTGCCCAGATCCTTGCCGAACGGGGTCGTCTTACGTTGCAGCAGGACGACTTCGCGTGCCGCGGGAGCGGGCTTGGGCGCAGTGAGCTGTCCCCGGACCTGCTCGTCGTCGGAGGTGACGCCCCACTCCTCCTTCCACTCGTCGAGCTTGAGCGTGGGATGGCCCTCGACGGTGAGGAATTCGCTCACGTCGTACCCGATGCCGCCCGCGCCGATCACGGCGACGCGTTTGCCGACCGGCTTCTCCGCACGGACCAGTTCGGCGTACGACAACACCATGGGGTGGTCGATACCCGGGATGTCGGGGATGCGCGGCTGCACACCGGTGGCGAGCACCACCTCGTCATAACCTCCCGCGATGAGTTCGTCGGCGCCGACCCGCTTGTTCAGATGCACGGTGACGCCGGTGAGCTCGAGCATCCGGTTGTAGTAGCGGATCGATTCGGTGAACTCCTCCTTGCCGGGGATGCGGCGGGCGATGTCGAACTGGCCGCCGATCTTGTCGTCGGCCTCGAACAGCTCGACGCGGTGGCCGCGTTCGGCGAGGTTCACCGCGGCCGAGAGCCCGGCCGGTCCCGCGCCTACCACGGCGACGCGCTTGGTGCGGCGGGTCGGCAGCAGTTTCAGCTCGGTCTCATGGCCTGCGCGCGGGTTGAGCAGGCAGGACACGGTCTTGCGTACGAAAGCGTGGTCCAGGCAGGCTTGGTTGCACGCGATGCAGGTGTTGATCTCGTCGACGCGACTTTGCGCGGCCTTGTTCACCCATTCCGGGTCGGCGAGGAAGGGCCGGGCCAGCGAGACGAGCTGCGCGTCACCCCGGGTGAGGATCTCCTCGGCCACCTCGGGCATGTTGATCCGGTTGGACGCGCACACCGGAATGTTCACCTGCGCGGTGATCTTCGCGGTGAACTCGACGAAGGCAGCGCGGGGCACCGAGGTCACGATGGTGGGCACCCGCGCTTCGTGCCAGCCGATATCGGTGTTCAGGATGTTCACCCCGGCGGCTTCGAGTTCCTTTGCCAGCGCGACGATCTCGTCGAAGGTCTGGCCTTTCTCCACCAGCTCGGCCATGGATAGCCGGAACACGATGATGAAGTCCGGTCCGACCGCCGCGCGGGTGCGGCGCACGATCTCCACCGCGATCCGGCGCCGGTTCTCCGGCGAACCGCCCCACGCGTCGGTGCGCTTGTTGGTGCGCGGTGCGAGGAATTGGTTGATGAAATAGCCTTCACCGCCCATGATCTCGCAGCCGTCGTACCCGGCGAACTGGGCCAGCTTCGCGCAGCGAGCATAGTCATCGATGGTGCGCTCGATGCCCTTGACCGACAGTGCGCGCGGCCGGAACGGGTTGATCGGCGCCTTGATCGACGACGCCGACACACTGCCCGGCATGTAGGAGTAGCGGCCCGCGTGCAGGATCTGGATGGCGATCTTGCCGCCGTGTTCGTGCACGGCTCTGGTGATGGCCCGATGCCGGTACGCCTCGGTCTTGTTGGTCAGCTTGGCGCCGAAGGGCAGCAGCCAGCCCGCGCGGTTGGGGGCGTAGCCGCCGGTGATGATCAGGCCCGCGCCGCCGCGTGCGCGTTCGGCGAAGTAGGCGGCCAGCTTGTTGGTATCCCAGGCCCGGTCCTCCAGCCCGGTATGCATCGAACCCATCACCACGCGGTTGCGCAACGCGGTGAAGCCGAGGTCGAGCGGCTCGGACAAATGGGGGAAGGAACTCATCGGTGAGGTCGCCTTTCTCCGTCAATCCGCGCGCGGGGCTGACGCGCGCGGGTGCAGTGCTTGCAGAACTTCGTCGCACCATTCGACGAACCCCGACTCCACGCGGATGCCCGCGCGCAGGACGAGGTACTGGTGCAGGGCCGTCCCGGTGAGCTGTTCCGGGGCGGGGAAGTCGCGTTTCTCGATGTGGCGGTACAGCTCGAGCCGCTGGGCGTGCTGGTCACGATGGCGAGCCACCTCGGCGCGCAACGCGGTGACGTCGCCGTAGGCGGCGGCGCGGATCTTCACCGCGAGTTCGTTGCGCGGGGTGCCGGAGTCGCTCGGTGCGGCGATCCAGCGCGCGAGTTCGGCGCGCCCCGCCTCGCTGACCGAGTACACCTTCTTGTCCGGCCTGCCCTCCTGCGTCACCGACTCGCCGTCGACCCAGCCGGACTCCTCCATGCGCTTGAGGACGCGATAGATCTGCTGATGGGTCGCGCTCCAGAAGTAGCCGATGGACTTGTCGAAGCGGCGCGCGAGCTCGTATCCCGAGCCGGCGCGCTCGGTCAGCGATACCAGCAGCGCATGCTCGAGTGCCATGCGGTGAGGATAGTCGTGACACTCGGTACTATGCAACTAGGTGCATAGGGAACGTGTGTTCCAGGATCGCGGCGAGCCGGTCGCGAGGGGGCGGGCCGCTGATCATCTCCGCTCGGGTCGATGCGGTTTCGGCCGGACTCACGCGGTCGCGCGCATTAAGCTGCGCGGCATGACCGAGGTGAACGCTCAGGCGACGGTCGGACAGGCTGCCGGGCGCGGGCAAGTGGTGGCGTGGGGGCTGTGGGATTGGGGGTCTTCGGCATTCAACGCCGTGATCCTCACATTCGTGTTCTCGGTGTATCTCACCGACACGGTGGGCGACGACCTGCCCGGCGGTGTTTCCGCCAGTGCGTGGCTCGGGTGGTCGCTGGGAATCGCGGGCCTGATCGTGGCGTTGACGGCGCCGATCAGCGGACAGCGCTTCGACGCCTCGGCGAAACGCAAACGCTCCCTCGCCGCGCTGACCGCGCTCACCATCGCCGCGATGACCTTGATGTTCTTCGTACACGACGACTATCGCGACCTGTGGCTCGGACTGGTGCTGCTGGCGTTCGCGTCGACCTGCTTCGAGCTGTCGAACGTGCCGTACAACGCGATGCTGCGGCAGGTGTCCACGCCACAGACCGTCGGCCGCGTCTCCGGATTCGGCTGGGCGATGGGTTATTTCGGTGGCATCTTCTTGCTGTTGATCTGCTATTTCGGCTTCATCGCCGGTGACGGCGACAATCGCGGTTTGCTCGGTGTGCCCACCGACGACGGGCTCAACATCCGGCTGGTCGCCGTGCTCGCCGCCGTCTGGTTCGCCGCGTTCGCGCTGCCGGTCCTGTTCGCGGTGCCCGAAATGCCGCGGACAGACGCCGATCCCGGCGCGGCGGGCGCCGGATTCCTCGGCTCCTACCGGGTGCTGTGGCGTGATCTGCGTGAGCTGTGGCGCACCGACCGGCGCACGGTGGGTTTCCTGGTCGCCAGCGCGGTGTTCCGTGACGGTCTGGCCGGGGTGTTCACCTTCGGCGCGGTGCTCGCCGTACGGGTCTACGGCATCGCCGACTCGGACGTGCTGCTGTTCGGCATCGCCGCCAACGTCGTCGCGGCGCTGGGCGCCATCGTCGCGGGACGCTTCGACGACCGGGTCGGGCCGAAGGTCGTCATCGTGGTGTCGCTGGCCGCCATGCTGGTGTGGGGGCTGGCGCTGCTGGTGGTGTCCGGCCCGTTGATGTTCTGGATTTTCGGATTGCTGCTCACCGTTTTCGTCGGTCCCGCGCAGGCGTCGGCGCGCTCGTTCCTGGCCAGGCTCGCGCCGCCGGGCCGCGAGGGCCAGCTCTTCGGCTTGTACACGACAACGGGGCGCGCGGTGTCCTTCCTCGCGCCGACGCTGTTCGGCTTGTTCGTCTGGCTGTTCGGCTCCGACCGCGCGGGTATCGCGGGACTGCTGATCGTGCTCGCGGCGGGCCTGGCGGTGCTGCTGCCGGTGCGGTCGCCGGATCCGGTCGCGCCGGACCGTGGCGCCGCCGAAGAGCCCCGGTCAGCCGCGTGAGATCCGCGGCGAGCGGCCGAGCGCCGGATCAGCGCCGGTTCGGCGGCCGCCAGCTGCCCATGCCGAGTGCGATCAACCGCATCTGCTGCACGGTGCGGTCGATGATCGCCTGCTCCTGGCGCAGCGCCGCCGACCCGCCGTGGCGCTCCCTGGTCAGGAAACCGAACAGATCGCGCTTGGGGCCGACCTGCGCGAACACGAATCGCACCGTGTCCGACAGGCTCGCCTCGGCGTTGCGGCGGACTTCGCGCAACGCCAGCCGCAGTGCGGTGACGCCGTCATCGACCAGCGTGGCGCCGAGGTCCTCCAGCGACGCGAAATGCCGGTAGAAGGCTGTCGGCACGATCCCTGCCGAGCGGGCGATCTCCCGCAGGCTGAGCGCGGCGAATCCGCGCTCCGCGGCCAACGCGAGGGTGCCGTCCAGCAGTGCCTGCCTGGTCCGCTCCTTGCGCTCGCCTCGGGTCGCCGCCTGCTCGCTCATTCCGGTGAGCATACATCCGTTCACCATTCGACCTATCCATAGATGTAGTTCGAGTCACACGTTTCGCCGGTTGACACCTAACCCCGGGTATCCGTCACACTAGTTTAGTGTACAGACGTGCACTGAAAATTGATTGCACGTCGTCAGCCCGACAAGAGGCACGGAGAACAATGGTGGATCTCATCAACCTGGTGCAGACCCTGACCTCGCCACACCCGCTGGACCGGTATCTGGAGCTGGTCCGTCCCACTCTCACCGTGCGGGACATGCGGGCCGAAATCACCCATGTGCGCCGCTCGGCGCCGGGTTCGGTGACGCTCACGCTGCGCCCGACCCGGCAGTGGAAAGGCCACGTCGCAGGACAGTACGTCCAGATCGGCGTGGTGATCGATGGCGTGCGGCACACGCGGTGCTATTCGCCGGTCAATCCGGAAGGCGGTCGGGATCGCCACATCCAACTGACCGTGAAGGCGCATCCGGGCGGCTTGGTGTCGCAGTTCCTCTACCACCACGCCGCCCCCGGCATGGTGGTCGACCTGACGCCCGCCGAGGGCGTGTTCCGCCTGCCCGAGCCGCGTCCGAAGCGCATGCTGCTGATCAGCGGCGGCAGCGGCATCACGCCGGTGCTGTCCATGCTGCGCACGCTCGCCGAGGAGAACCATCCGGGCGAGGTCGTGTTCCTGCACTACGCGAAGTCGCCCGGGGTGCTGCCGCACCGAGCCGAACTGGACGCGATCACGCAGCGGCACCCGAACTTCCGCATCGAGCTGCGGTATCCGCATCGGGCGCAGGACGTGGCGCCACGGGTCGACCCCGGCGCGCCGTGGGTGGACCTGGCCCGTCCGAAGACCGGCGGATATTTCGACTACGACGAACTGGAGCGCGTCGCGCCTTGGTTCGCCGACGCGCAGACCTATGTCTGCGGCCCGCAGTCGCTGATGGACGCGGTGCGGACGATCTATCAGGCCGAGCAGCTGGAAGACCGGCTGCACACCGAGGAGTTCACGCTGTCGGTCGCACCGGCCGACACCGCGGACGCTCATGGCACGGTGAGCTTCTCGGCCAGCGGGTTGAGCGCGCAGAACAACGGCGCCAGCCTGCTCGAGCAGGCCGAATCCGCCGGACTGAGTCCCGAGTACGGCTGCCGCATGGGGATCTGCTTCTCCTGCACGGCGGTACGCCGCTCCGGCTGCACGCGCAATCTGCGCACCGGCGAAACCGACAGTGACCCCGACCAGCCGATCCAGCTGTGCATCAGCGCGCCGGTCGGCGACGTCGAGGTCGACATCTGATTACGAAGGGGAGCCAATCATGACCATACTGACCGAAACCGAGAACGGACCGCTGGTCCTGAGCCCGGACCAGATCGAGGAACTCGGCCGGGAACTCGATGAACTGCGCGCCGCGATCGTCGCCGACCTGGGCGAGCGCGACCGGGAATACCTGTACTCGATCATCAAGGCGCAGCGCGGGTTCGAGATCGCCGGGCGCGGCCTGATGTATCTCGGCTTCCTTCCGCCGGTCTGGCTGGCCGCGGTGGCGGCGCTGAGTGTGTCGAAAATCCTGGACAACATGGAGATCGGCCACAACGTCATGCACGGCCAGTACGACTGGATGCGCGAGCCCGGGCTGAACTCCCGGGTGTTCGAGTGGGACACGGTCTGCCCGGCCGACCAGTGGAAGCACTCGCACAACTACTTGCACCACACCTACACCAACATCCACAACAAGGACCGCGACATCGGCTACTCGATCCTTCGTATGGACGAGGCCCAGGAGTGGAACGTGCTGCGGCTCGGGCAGCCGGTGTACGCCTTCGTGCTCATGATGCTGTTCGAGTGGGGCGTGATGGGCCACGACCTCGAGGTCGAGAACATCCTGGCGGGCAAGAAGAAGTGGCCCGAGGTCAAGAAGCTGCTCTTGGGCCAGTGGCGCAAGGCGGGCAGGCAGGTGCTCAAGGACTACCTCGTGTTCCCCGCTCTGACCGGTCCGCTGTTCTTCCACACGCTGGCGGGCAACGCCACCGCCAACCTGGTGCGCAACGTGTGGGCCTTCGCCATCATCTTCTGCGGTCACTTCCCGACCGGCGTACAGACGTTCACCGAGGAGGAGACCGCGGACGAGACCCGCGGCGAGTGGTACATCCGGCAGATGCTCGGCTCGGCGAACATCACCGGAAGCAAGCTGTTCCACATCATGTCCGGCAATTTGTCGCACCAGATCGAACACCACCTGTTTCCGGACCTGCCCGCGAGCCGTTATCCGGAGATGGCGCCGACCGTGCGCGCATTGTGTGAAAAGTACGGTTTGCCGTACAACGCCGGCCCGCTCGGTAAGCAGATCGGCTCGGTGTGGAAGAAGATCTTCAAACTGGCACTGCCGCCTCGCTGGGTCGAGAGCGAGCCGTCTCCCGGTGTTATCGTGATGCGACAGCCGAAGGCGAGCGAAGCGGGCGTGTGAATGATCGGGAAATTCGAAAGCAACAAGGATCTCATTCAGGAATTGACGTCCTCCGGCGCCCGGCATGTCGGCAATATCGCCAACATCATCACGGGCACCGTCGCCGAGGTCACCCGGGAGATCGGTGAGTGGATCACCGACGCGATCGAGATGAACGAGGCGGCGGCCGCGGCTCGTCGGGACGCGGAGCAGCGGGATCCCGATCGCGACCTCGGTGACCAGACCGAGGCCACGGTCACGAAGCCGCCGGTCGGCGAGCCGGAGGGGTTCCTCGACGCCGAGGTCGTCGAGCCGGGGGTCGAAGAGCCGCGCTGATCACCACACCGGCAGCCTGCGCCGGTGTTCGATGACGTCGGTGATCAGATCCTGATAGCCGTCGATCAGTTCGGCCAGCCGGGTCCATCGCAGGTGGGCTTCCCCGCCCACCTGCGCGGCACCCGGCGCAGGCGTGACCTCGTCACCCAAATAGTGCCGAGCCGCAACCCATTTCGCCGCGATCCGATCGATGACCGCGCCGAGTGTCTCGGTGTGCAGGGATGCGCCCTGGCGGTGCGGCACGTTCGCGGCGACCCACGCGTCGATACGTCCGATCCATTCGGCGCGGCAGCCGTCGATGTCGTCCACCTGTTGGCTGCACGCCGCGACGAGGGTGTTGGACGCCCCCGGGACGTGTGCTCGTTCGAGCGCCCGCTGCCGTCGCTCGTGGCAGTCGACGAGTTCGCGCGCCGCGTGCAGCACGCTGTGCCGGTGCTGGTTCTCACCGGGTTCGCGAATCGCGCGAAGCACCGCCGCGGACGACGGCAGCTCTTCGGTGCCGAAACTGCGCTGAGCGTATTCGGTGTGCATGGCATACCTCTGCGACACGATGAATCCTGGGTACGCCAGGGCCGAGGGGGATTTCGGGAGGGGCGCCCCTCGGCTCCGGCGCAGTCCCGCACCCGGCTGCCATCCCACGTTCCACCGGCACGGCAGAGAAACCGGGAAATCCGCGACGATGCGAGAGAAGACGGTCCGAGAAAATCGGGACACTTTCAGGAAAGCGCGGTAGCCGAACCCGCGCAATACTCTGGTGTACGAATCCGGCAGCTGCCGGGAAATCGTTATGTTCCGTTACGGATCGGTCACCCGGACCCGCCCCCGTGGTGGTACGTCTTCGAATTCACCGAGCGCATGCGCGGCAACCGATTCGATGCGACCGCTGCGCGTCGCAGCCCGATCCGCTAGCCTCGGTGTTCGTGCCCGCCTACGTGTCATCGCCCGAGTTGACATTCGGCTTCATGTTCGCGCTGGAAGACCCCGAGCGAATCGCGGAGGTCGTGCGCAATCTGATCGTCCGCAAGACCGTCTCGGTCTTCCGTCTCGCCCGGCTGTCCGACGACGACGGCCCGCCGGAGCGCTACGTGGTCAACTGGGCGGTCATCCCGCAGATCTCGATCACCACCGCAGCGCCGGATCAAGAGGAATTGCGAGCCACCCGCACCATGCTGGTCAACGCCTTCCTCAGTGAAGAAGGCGAGGTCAGCCTGTATTCGGCGCAGTCGAGCGGGCCCGCCTGACCGGGCCGTCCGTCGTAGCTGGAGCGCGGCGAGGAGTGCCACCGATCCGGTACGCGCATCCTCGCTCTGCCATCGTCCGCCCCGGTGAACGGTTGTGCTGAACATCGTGCACCGCAGTGTAATTCGATATACGGATTGTTTGTGACAGCGCGTGTGAAGGCTGTCGGTACGCCGACCGTCATTGCGTCGCCTGGCGGAGTCGCACCACGCGGATCCCGGAGTGAACAGCGCATCCGCGCGGAAGAACATCGAAACATCATGGGCGAAGCCAACATCCGGACACAGCAGTGATCTGAGCGAGCCATCGGCCGGTACGCACCCCCATGACCACGCCGCCGCGCACCCCGATTCGTTGGCATGTCGGTATCGGATGGTGCCGTTCGAGAACGGTTGAATGCGAGAGAATCAGCTCACCTGTACTGGTTGTGACTTCAATCACAGCAACCGGAGGAGCGTTGATCATGGAACCAGAGAAGCCCGTCGTACCGACCGCGCCGATTCGCGTTCGAGGCGATCTGGACCCCGCGTTGTCGCGGTGGATGTGGCTGGTCAAGTGGCTACTGGCCATTCCGCACTACATCGTGTTGTTCTTCCTGCACATCGCGTACGCGGTGCTCACGATCGTCGCCTTCTTCGCGATCCTCGTCACCGGCAAGTACCCGCGGCGCCTGTTCGACTTCAATGTCGGCGTCATGCGCTGGGGATGGCGGGTGGTCTTCTACGCGCTCTCGGTGCTCGGCACCGACAAGTATCCGCCGTTCAGTCTGCGGCCGAACGCCGAATACCCGGCGGACCTGGAGATCGACTACCCGGAGTCGCTGCACCGCGGTCTGGTGCTGGTGAAGTGGTGGCTGCTGGCCATTCCGCACTATTTGATCGTCGCCGCGGCAGTGAGCGGGGGTATCGCGCTCGGGATGAGTGATGGCGACGACTGGAGCGGTGGCTCGATCTCGTTGCTGAGCGTCCTGCTGCTCGTCGCGCTGATCGCGCTGCTGTTCACGGCGCGGTACCCCCAGGGCGTCTACGACTTCGTCATGGGCATCAACCGCTGGGTCATTCGCGTCCAGGCGTACGCCAGCCTGATGCGGGACGAGTACCCGCCTTTCCGTCTCGACCAGGGAGCTCGCGAGTCCGAGTGAAGCCGATGCCGCTGTGCCACCCGATCCGCCCGCTGACTCGGCGGGCGGATTCGTTGCGACACCGCCGCCGGCCCGCACAGGCGGGTCATGGAGCCACCGGCTGGAATGCCCTGACCTCCTCGTGACCGGCACGAACGACACCGGCTGCCGATTCCGGCACTTCGTTCCACGCCCCCGGCAGGTCGCGCAGCGGCTCGGAGACCACGAAGCGGGCTTCCATGCTGAGCTCCCAGAGGACTTCGACCTCCGGATGCAGCAGCCGCAGTGTTCCGATATCTGTGGAGTAGAACAAGGACCGCGACTGCCGCTCGCTGGAGTACCGGAAGAACCACATCGACGTACCGTCGGTGGTCGTGACGGTCATCTGCACCGGATCGGCGACGCCGTGCTCCCGGCCGACCTCCTCGACGAACCCGACCGCCCGGGCGACCGCGCCGAACGGGTCGTCGAAGAGGCCGAAGGTGAGCGCGAGGAAGAACAGGACCTCCGAGTCGGTGGAGCCCTCGATATCGGGATACAGGACCGGGTCGATCGCCGTGACGAGATCGCGCTTGATCTCGTGGAAGCCGCGCAGCGCTCCGTTGTGCATCCACAACCACCGCTCGTGCCGGAACGGGTGGCAGTTGCTGCGCTGGACCGCGGTCCCGGTCGACGCGCGCACGTGCGCGAAGAACAGCGGCGTGCGCACCTGCGCGGCGATCTCGCGCAGGTTCCGGTCGTTCCATGCCGGTTCGATGTTCTTGAACACCGCCGGTCGTGTGCCTTCGCCGTACCAGCCGATCCCGAAGCCGTCGCCGTTCGTGGTCGTCGCGCCGAGCCGCGAGTGCAAACTCTGGTCGATCAACGAGTGCTTCGGCCGGAACAAGAGGTCCTCGGCCCGGATCGGCTCACCCGAATAAGCCATCCACCTGCACATCCATCGATTGAAGCAGATCGAGCGGGGATGGCGGGCGGATCTGCTCAGACCGTTCGCCCGGCACCCGGGCAGCCCGTTCGGCACGGGCGCGGCGGCGGGTCCACCCATCCCGCAACCAGCTCGCAAGTCGAGCGGTAGGGCGGTGGGAGCGCGGCTTCTTTCCTCGTACGCAGAGGGAGATTTCGAAGTGTTTGAGCTTCGCGCTCGGGGGGTAATAGCACTGGAGACCCGCATAGTTGCGGGTCTCCAGTGTGCTGCGCCCCCGGCAGGAATCGAACCTGCGACCTAGGGATTAGAAGGCCCTTGCTCTATCCAACTGAGCTACGGAGGCAGCGGGTTCCACGATGGCCGACATTGGCCGCGCTGTCCAGCGGGCCAATTATAGCGACCGTCCAGGTGGCCATATTCTTAGCGTTAGCAACGTTTCAGCCATCCCGAGACAGTAGGTGACGTGCCCGTGGTGATCCGCGGCCAACAATATCGGTACAAACCCGACCGGGCCACGCAATACTCGCCGAACTACGCTCAGTCGTATGTCCTCCGCCGCCACCTCGTCCGCCGCGCCTGAAGCCGCGGCCTCCCGGTCCGGGGCGACGTTCGCGACGGTCACCGCGCTGGCCGGCGCCCTCGCGGCCGTGGTCGCGGCGCTGGTGGTGGGGTTGTCGGCGGCGCAGGCGCTGAGCCTGCTCGGCATTCCCGACCCGGGCGTGGCGACCACCTACGGCTTGCCCGCGATCCGGGCGCTCGCGGACCTGTCGGCGGCGCTGACGGTCGGTTCCCTGCTCTTCGCGGCCTTCCTCGTACCACCGCAGCCGAACGGATTGCTGGACGTCGGGGGCTACCGCGCGGTGCGGCGAGCGTCGAACTTCGCATTGGTCTGGGCATGCTGCGCCGCGCTCCTGGTGCCCCTGACGGTTTCGGATACCACGGGTCAGCCGGTGGGTGAGGTTCTGCGGCCGGAGGGTCTCTGGCGAGCGATCGACCAGATCGAGCTGGCCGGAGCCTGGCGCACGACCGTGGTCTTCGCCCTGATCGTGGCGGTGGGCTGCCGACTGGCCTTGCGCTGGGGCTGGACCCCGGTACTGCTGGGCGCCGCGATCGCCGCCATGATGCCGTTGGCGTTGACCGGGCATTCCTCCTCGGGCGGGTCGCACGACGTGGCGACCAACAGCCTGATCCTGCATTTGATCTCGTCCGCCGTTTGGGTGGGCGGCCTGTTCGCGGTGCTGGCGCACGCCTTGCGGGGCGGCGCGTACACCGACGTGGCGACGCGGCGCTTCTCCCTGACCGCCACGGTCGCGTTCGGCGTGATCGCGGTCAGCGGTGTGATCAACGCGTTCGTCCGCGTGCCCCCGGGCGAGTTGTTCACCAGCACCTACGGCAGGCTGGTGCTGGCCAAGGCGGCCGCGTTGGCGCTGCTCGGTGTGTTCGGCTACTTGCAGCGCCGCGCCGCGTTGCCCGCGCTCGCGGCCGATCCCCGCGATCGCGCCGCGCTGGTCCGGTACGCGGGCGTGGAGGTGTTGATCTTCGCCGCGACCATCGGCCTCGCGGTCGGACTCGGACGCACGCCGCCGCCACCCCCGGATTCCGTCCCGACCCCCGTGGAAGTGGAACTGGGCTACGACCTGGCTGGGCCGCCGAGCGTCGCTCGTTTGCTGTTCGACTGGCGCTTCGATCTGATCTTCGGAACGCTGTCGCTCGTGCTGGCGCTGCTGTACCTGCTCGGCGTGCGGCGGCTACGAGCGCGGGGCGACGCGTGGCCGGCCGGGCGGACGCTCGCCTGGCTGTCCGGTTGCGTGGTGCTGCTGGTCGCGACCTGCTCCGGAGTCGGCCGGTACTCGCCTGCCATGTTCAGCGTGCACATGGGGGCGCATATGGC
Organism: Nocardia sp. CY15; assembly: GCF_009829295.1. Taxonomy (NCBI): domain Bacteria; kingdom Bacillati; phylum Actinomycetota; class Actinomycetes; order Mycobacteriales; family Nocardiaceae; genus Nocardia; species Nocardia sp. CY15. The sequence goes on along the minus strand of NZ_VUOT01000009.1, from coordinate 43,825 downwards.
GCTGTCGATGCTCGCGCCGATCCTGTTCGCGCTGGGTGGTGCGGTGACGCTGGCGCTGCGCGCGCTGCCGCCCGCGGGGCGCGGTGGAGCGCCGGGACCGCGGGAATGGCTCCTGGCCGCGGTACACAACCCGGTGTCGCGTTTCCTGACCCATCCGATCGTGGCCTCGGCGATCTTCGTCGCCGGGTTCTACGCGCTGTATCTGGGCGGCATCTTCGACGCCTACGCCGACTCGCACGCGGCGCACCTGCTGATGAACCTGCACTTCCTGCTCAGCGGCTACCTGTTCTACTGGGTGGTGATCGGCATCGATCCCAAGCCGAGGCAAGTGGAGCCGCTGACCAAACTCGCCATGGTGTTCGGCTCGCTGCCGTTCCACGCGTTCTTCGGCATCGCGCTGATGAGCATGACCACGGTGCTCGGTGGCTGGTTCTACCGCGGCCTCGGTCTGGGCTGGAACGGCGATCTGCTCGGCGACCAGCGCACCGGCGGCAGTCTCGCCTGGGCGAGCGGTGAGGTTCCCCTGGTGGTGGTGATGCTGGCTTTGCTGATCCAATGGTCGCGCAGCGACCAGCGGCTCGCGCAACGAACCGATCGAGCCGCCGTACGCGACAACGACGCCGCACTCGCCGCACACAACGCCATGTTCGCCGAACTGGCCAAGCGAGATGGAGAAGTGCGTAAGTGAGTGAACGCGCCACCGCGGTCTCCCCACACAGACCGGTCGGGCGGGTGGAGCGGTCGCACGTGCGATCCGCACGCAAGCGGCTGGCCGGGCAGATCCGCAAGACGCCGGTCTTCCATACCTCCGTCGCGAGCCCGTCCGGCCCGGTGCCGGTGACGATGAAGCTGGAGCACCTCCAGCACGGCGGGACGTTCAAGGTGCGCGGCAGTCTGAACGCGCTGCTGGAGTCGGGCGACGGCGTCGATCAGGTGGTGATCGCATCCGGCGGCAACGCGGGCATCGCGGCCGCGCTGGCCGCCGCACGGCTGGGCAAGTCCTGCACGGTCGTCGTCCCGGAGACCGCGCCGCACACCAAGGTCGCCGCGATGTGGTCACACGGCGCCGAAGTGCTCTGGTGCGGCACCACCTACGCCGAGGCCATGCGGCACGCGGCCGAACTGGCCGCCGAACGCGGCGCGTTGCTGTTGCACGGCTACGACCTGCCCGCGGTGGTCGCGGGCGTGGGGGTGGTCGGGCTGGAACTCGAAGAGCAGGTACGTGGGCGGCCGCCGGTGCTGGCGGCGGTGGGCGGCGGCGGACTGATCGCCGGGATCGCGGCCGCGGTCGGGCGCCGTCAGCAGGTCATCGGGGTGGAGCCCGAGGGCGCAGCGATCCTGCGGGCGGCTTCGGAGGCGGACGGTCCCGTCGACATCGCCGGGACCGGTATCACCGTCGATTCGCTGGGTCCCACGCGGATCGGTGACATAGCCTTCGACCTCGCCCGCCGACACGGGGTGCGGTCGTTGCTGGTCAGCGATGACGCAATCAGCGCGGCGCGTGAGTATCTGTGGCGCGAATTCCGCATTCTGGTCGAACTGGGCGGCGCCGTCGCCCTGGCCGCCCTGCACAGCGGCGCCTATGTCCCCGCGCCGGACGAGCGACCGGTGGTCGTCGTCTGCGGCGCCAACACCGACGTGGCGGTGTTCTGATCACACTGGCGTGAAAGCGACGATTTTCACACTCCGGGGAGTTGTGCACATTTCCGGACGGGTCTGCTCGGCGCCCCGGAATTGGACGCACCCTGGAGGAGCCCTCCTGGAGGGGGAGGCACTCCGGGCAGGCCCGGAGCCGAGTGTGAAGGGGCGTAACCATGTACGAAGCCAACGCGACCGTGATCGGGACGATCGCCACCCATCCGGTCAAGCGGGACCTGACCAATGGCGAGCAGGTGGTCACCTTCCGTCTGGCGAGCAATTCTCGCCGGCTGGATCACGCGTCCGGGCAATGGGTGGACAACGGCACGTTGTATCTCACCGTCAGCTGCTGGCGTCGATTGGTGGCGGGAGTCGACGCGTCCCTGCGGCGCGGCGATCCGATCATCGCCTACGGTCAGCTGCGCTCGCACGAGTACCGCAGCAAGGACGGCGTGGAACGACGGGATCTGGAGATGCGCGCCTCCGTGGTCGGCCCGGACCTGTCCCGCTGTGCGGCGCAACTGACGCGGCTATCCGATATGCCCCCGTCGCGGAATACTTCCGGGGGGTCGAGCGCTGAAGGTCGGGTGCCGGTCGGCGACGCGCCGGGGGAGAATGTGGCAGCCGCCGGTTCGGCACCGCCTCGCGGCAGCGCACCCGAGCCTGTCGACGCGTGATCGCGCGACCGGTTTCGTTCTGGCGGCAGGGTAGCTCTGCTTCGTCCCTTCATCTCCCGCACCGATAGGCTTCTGACTTATGGCTGAGTTCATCTACCAAATGAAGAAGGTTCGCAAGGCGCACGGCGACAAAGTCGTGCTCGACGATGTCACCTTGGACTTCCTTCCCGGCGCCAAGATCGGCGTCGTCGGCCCGAACGGCGCTGGTAAATCCAGCGTGCTGAAGATCATGGCCGGACTGGACCAGCCGAACAACGGTGACGCGTTCCTCGCCGCCGGCGCTACCGTCGGCATCCTGCAGCAGGAACCTCCGCTCAACGAGGAGAAGACCGTCCGCGGCAACGTCGAGGAGGGCATGGGCGAGATCAAGGTGAAGCTGGATCGCTTCAACGAGATCGCCGAACTCATGGCCACCGACTACTCCGACGAGCTCATGGAGGAGATGGGCAAGCTCCAGGAAGATCTGGACCACGCCGACGCCTGGGACCTGGACTCCCAGCTCGAACAGGCGATGGACGCGCTGCGCTGCCCGCCGCCGGACGAGCCGGTCACCAACCTCTCCGGTGGTGAGCGCCGCCGGGTCGCGCTGTGCAAGCTGCTGCTGAGCAAGCCCGACCTGCTGCTGCTCGACGAGCCGACCAACCACCTCGACGCCGAGAGCGTGAACTGGCTCGAGCAGCACCTGGCGCAGTACCAGGGCGCCGTGCTCGCGGTCACCCACGACCGGTACTTCCTGGACAACGTCGCGCAGTGGATCCTCGAGCTGGACCGTGGCCGTGCCTACCCGTACGAGGGCAACTACTCCACCTACCTGGAGAAGAAGGCCGCGCGGCTCGAGGTGCAGGGCAAGAAGGACCAGAAGCTGCAGAAGCGGCTCAAGGAAGAACTCGCCTGGGTGCGTTCCGGCGCCAAGGCCAGGCAGGCCAAGAACAAGGCCCGCCTCGGCCGGTACGAGGAGATGGCGGCCGAAGCCGAGAAGATGCGGAAGCTGGATTTCGAGGAGATCCAGATTCCCGCGGGCCCGCGCCTGGGCAACGTGGTGGTGGAGGTGGAGCACCTGGACAAGGGCTTCGGTGACCGCCAGCTGATCAAGGATCTGTCGTTCACCTTGCCGCGCAACGGCATCGTCGGCGTGATCGGGCCCAATGGCGTCGGGAAGACCACGCTGTTCAAGACCATCGTCGGGCTCGAGCAGCCGGACAGCGGTGAGGTGAAGGTCGGCGAGACGGTCAAATTGAGCTACGTCGACCAGAACCGCGCGGGCATCGACCCGAAGAAGACGGTCTGGCAGGTGGTCTCCGACGGTCTGGACTACATCGAGGTCGGCCAGCAGGAAATGCCGTCGCGCGCCTACGTGAGCGCCTTCGGTTTCAAGGGCCCGGACCAGCAGAAGCCCGCGGGCGTCCTGTCCGGTGGCGAGCGCAACCGGCTGAACCTCGCGATGACTCTCAAGCAGGGCGGCAACTTGATCCTGCTGGATGAGCCGACCAACGACCTCGATGTGGAGACCCTGGGCTCGCTGGAGAACGCGCTGGAGAAGTTCCCCGGCTGCGCCGTGGTCATCTCCCACGACCGCTGGTTCCTCGACCGCACCTGTACCCACATCCTGGCGTGGGAGGGCGACTCGGACAACGAGGCCAAATGGTTCTGGTTCGAGGGCAACTTCGAGGCGTACGAGGCCAACAAGGTCCAGCGGCTCGGCCCGGAAGCGGCCCGCCCGCACCGGGTTACGCACCGCAAGCTGACCCGCGGCTGAGCCCGGCCCTCGGCGGGTGGGTGCGGGCACAGGCCGCACCCACCCGGCCCAGGACGCCTCGCCGCAGACCGGACTTCGCATTCGTCCGGGGTCAGGCGGGTGTCATGCGTCCGCCGGATCGCAGTTGGCAGCCTCATCGGGCTCGGAGCCGGCCACTGCCTGGCGTTTGCTGACGCATCGTGTGGGCGATGACGCCAGAAATCGACGGGGAAAACGGGGGGGGGGGAGCGCCTCGGTGGGGCAGCTCGATGAGTCTTTATCGGCAACGCGGAACAGGAGTGACACCTACCCGCGCGTAGCTCGCTAGGGTGGGAGTCGTGAATGCGCAGGCGCAGTTCGAGCAACCGGTGGCTTCGACCGCCGACGCGGTGGCCGAGCTGACCCGAGGTACCGGTGCGGCGCCGCTGCCGCCGCGGACACGACCTGTAGCGCTCACCTGAACGTTCGCGGGTCCGATTCCTGTGCTGTGCCCGAGGTCGTCCGTACGACCTCGGCACACGGGCGGCGAACTACGCGGTCGCGGTGAACACTCCGATCCAGGAAGGGAATTCACCCACGCGTCCTCGGCGCACAGTTACCCTCGGACCAGCGTCACTTTGTTACGGAACCGATATCCGAGGGAGTTGGCGAAAAATGACCGTCTCGTCCGAATTGTCCAGCGCGGCGTGGGCCGCGGGTTTGCCGCAGTCATTGCGCGGCGATCTCGCGACGCTCGAGGAAGCGTACTTCCGCCACGTCGACGCGGGCGATGTGGACTGTGCGATCACCGGCATCACCCAGATCTTCCGCAGGCATCTGGAGCTGGGGGTGACGCGCCGCCCCGGTCGCGCGCTGGTGCGGGTATACCACCCGGATGACGGCTCCGGAATCGGTGCGGCGGTGCAGATCGTCACCGACGACATGCCGCTGCTGGTCGAGTCGATCAGCTCGTCGCTGAGCAGGATCGGCGTCAGCGTCAGCGAGATCATCCATCCGATCTTCGAGGTCGAGCGGGACGCGGAGGGACGCCTGACGCACGCCGCCGCGCACGAGGTGGACGGCACCGGCGCGGCCGGGTTGCGCGAATCCTGGATGCACGTGCAATTGCACCCGTCGACCAGCGCGGCACTGCTGGCCAGGGTCGAGGCCGCGGTGCCGGACGTGGTGGACGATGTGCGTCAGGTGATCGGCGACACCGAAGCGATCAAGGACGTGCAGAGCAAGCTGGCCGACGACCTCGAGCTCGCCGCGGGGTCCGGCTCCGCGCCGTTCGACTCGGCCGAGCTGACCGACACCGCCAACCTGCTGCGCTGGCTGGCCGGAGGGAATTTCACCCTGCTCGGCTACGCGCGCTACCGACTGAACACCGACGAGGGCAGGGAGATGTCCACCGTCGTGCCCGCCACCTGCCTCGGCGTGCTGCGACCGGACGTGGGCACCGACTTCCACGTGCCGGTCAACAGCGGTGACCGTCCGCTGCTCACGCTGACCCAAGGACTTGTTCCCGCCACCGTGCACCGTGCGGTGTACCCGTACTTCGTCAGCGTCGCCGATTTCGACGCGCATGGAACCGTCGTCGGCGAGCACCTGTTCATCGGCGTCTTCACCGTCTCCGCCGTGCACGAGAACGTCCTGGACATCCCGGTGATCGAGCGCCGGGTCCGCTCGGCGATCGAGGACAGCGGATTCGACCTGGAATCGTTCTCCGGGCAGGCGATGCTCGAGGTCATCCAATCCTTCCCCCGCACCGAACTCTTCTCCGCCGACGCCGAGACGCTGCGCCGCACCGCCACCGCCGTGCTGAGTGTGGGCCTGCGCCGCCAGGTGCGCCTGTTCCTGCGCGCGGACACCTACGGCCGCTACGTCGCCTGCCTGGTCTATCTGCCGCGTGATCGGTACACCACCAGCTCGCGGCTGGAGATGCAGGAGATCCTGGTCCGCGAACTGGGTGGGGTGTCCATCGACTATTCCGCGCGGGTGGGCGAAAGCGAGCTGGCGCGAGTCTATTTCACGGTGCGCATGCCGGAAGCCGAGCTCGGTGCTCCGCATCGGACACCCCCGGTCGCCGACACCTCCGAGCCCAACCGGCTGCGTCTGCAGAACCTGCTCGCCGAGGCCAGCCGCACTTGGGACGACCGCCTGAACGACGAGGTGAGCACGTCGACGGTGCTCGATCCGGCCGTGGTGCAGCGGTACGCGGAGGCCTTCCCCGAGGGCTACAAACAGGATTTCGCCGCGGCACGGGCGCTGCGAGACATCGTGCGCCTGGAGCGGCTGAGTGCGGGCGGTATCGACCAATACCTCTACCGGAAGCCGGGTTCGGCGCCGGGTTCGTGGCGCTTCACCCTCTACATCGGTGGCAGCGGTATCTCGCTGAGCCAAGTACTTCCGGTGTTGCAAAGCCTCGGTGTCGAGGTGGTCGACGAGCGCCCGTACCAGATCGAGCTGGAGGACGCGGCGGGCGGCGCCGGTGGTGAACGGTGGATCTACGATTTCGGTCTGCTCGCCCGCCCGGAGTTGTTGCGCAGTTCGCTCGACCGGGATCTGGACGCGGAACTGCTCGAGTCCTCCAAACGCGCCGACGTGTTGGAGGCCGAGGTGCGCGGCCTGCGTGAGCGGTTCGTGGAAGCCTTCGAGGCCATGTGGTACGGCCGCGCGGAGGCGGACGGGCTGAACGAACTCGTGCTGCGTGCGCGGCTGCCGTGGCGGGCCGTCTCGATCCTGCGCACCTACGCGAAGTACTTGCAGCAGGCCAATTTCCCGTACAGCCAGGCCAACATCTGCCGTGTGCTGCTCACCTATCCGGATATCGCGCGCCTGTTCGTCGATCTGTTCGCTGCGCGTTTCGATCCCGACACCGTCTCCGCCGAACATGCCGCGGAGCTGGAGACCCAGGTGCGAGGGCGCATCGATGAGGTGGTCAGCCTGGACGCGGACCGCATCCTGCGGTCGATCCTCGGACTGATCAAGGCGACGCTGCGCACCAACTACTACGTGATCGACGCGGAAGGCAAACCACGCGAGTACGTTTCGGTGAAGGTCGAACCGCGGGAAATCGCCGAGTTGCCCAAGCCGCGGCCACAGTTCGAGATCTTCGTGTACTCGCCGCGGGTGGAGGGCGTGCATCTGCGCTTCGGGCCGGTGGCGCGTGGTGGGTTGCGGTGGTCGGACCGGTTGGAGGATTTCCGTACCGAGATCCTGGGTTTGGTGAAGGCTCAGGCGGTGAAGAACGCGGTGATCGTGCCGGTCGGCGCGAAGGGCGGTTTCGTGGTGAAGCAGCCGCCCGCGGCTACCGGTGATCCGGTGGCGGACCGGCAGGCGTTGGGCGCCGAAGGGGTTGCTTGCTACCGTACATTCATCTCCGGCTTGCTGGATATCACCGACAATGTGGATCGCGCGAGTGGGCAGGTGTTGCCTCCTGACCGAGTGGTGCGCCGCGATGGTGATGACACCTATCTCGTGGTCGCGGCGGACAAGGGCACCGCGTCGTTCTCCGATATCGCCAATGATGTGGCGCAGAGTTATGGGTTCTGGCTGGGTGATGCGTTCGCCTCGGGTGGGTCGGCGGGTTATGACCACAAGGCGATGGGTATCACGGCCAAGGGTGCTTGGGAGAGTGTCAAGCGGCATTTCCGTGAGATGGAGCTCGATACGCAGTCGCAGGATTTCACTGTGGTGGGTGTGGGTGACATGAGTGGTGATGTGTTCGGTAACGGTATGTTGTTGTCGGAGCACATTCGTTTGGTGGCCGCGTTCGACCATCGCCACATTTTCCTGGATCCGGATCCTGATGCGGCGCGTTCGTTCCGGGAGCGGCAGCGGATGTTCGCGTTGCCGAGGTCGTCGTGGGCCGACTACGACCCGTCACTTATCAGCCCCGGCGGAGGTGTGTGGGACCGCACCGTGAAGTCGGTGCCGATCAGCCCGCAGGCCAGGGCGGCTCTGGGGCTGGGCGATGACGTCGTATCGCTGTCGCCGCCGGATCTGGTCCGCGCGATCCTGCTCGCGCCGGTCGACCTGCTGTGGAACGGCGGTATCGGCACCTACATCAAGGCGAGCACCGAGACCAACGCCGAAGTGGGCGACAAGTCCAACGACGCGGTCCGCGTGAACGCAGACCGGCTGCGGGTCAAGGTGGTCGGCGAGGGCGGCAACCTCGGCGCGACGGCGTTGGGCCGCATCGAGTTCTGCCGCAAGGGCGGCAAGATCAATACCGACGCGCTGGACAACTCGGCGGGCGTGGACTGCTCCGACCACGAGGTCAACATCAAGATCTTGCTCGACGCCGTCGTGTCCGGGGGGCAGTTGCTGCCCGACGAGCGCAATCCACTGCTGGCCTCGATGACCGACGAGGTCGCGCAGATGGTCCTGCGGGACAACGTGGCGCAGAACTTCCTCATGGGTATTTCGCGCACCGAGGCGTCGCAGATGCTGCCCGTGCAGATGCGGTTGATCGAGGATCTCGAAGAGCGTCGCGGCTTGGACCGCGAACTCGAGGCGCTGCCCTCCGATCAGGAGATGAAGCGCAGGCTGGAAGAAGGCTCCGGTCTGACGTCGCCGGAGCTGGCGAATCTGATGGCGCATGTGAAGCTGTCGCTCAAGGCCGATCTGCTCGAATCCGACCTGCCCGACAGTCAGTACTTCGCCACGCGGCTGCCGGACTACTTCCCCACACCGCTGCGCGACCGCTTCGCGGCGGCGATCAAACGCCACCGGCTGCGCCGGGAGATCGTCACCACCATGATCGCCAACGAGATGGTGGACTACGGCGGCATCACCTACGCGCACCGGTTGAACGAGGAGGTCGGCGCCACCACCACCGATGCGGTGCGCGCCTTCGCCGCGGCCAGCGGAATCTTCGATCTGCACGACATGTGGAAGCGAATCCGTGCGTGCGACGCACCCACTTCGGTGCGCGACCTGCTCGAACTGGAGACGAAGCGGACGTTGGACCGGGCGTCCCGATGGCTGCTGAGCAACCGGCCGCAGCCTATCGCGGTGGGCTCGGAGATCAGTCGGTACCGCGCCGACGTGCGTGAACTGGCCCCCAAGGTGGCGGGATGGCTGCGCGGACACCATGTGTCCACCCTCACCGACCAGTCCGCCGAATTGATCGCCCGCGGCGCGCCGACCGATCTGGCCACCGAGGTCTTCGGTCTGCTCAACCTCTTCCCTCTGCTGGACATCGTGGACATCGCCGATATCACCGACCGGGACGGCGACGAGGTCGGGTCGCTGTACTACGCGCTCAACGATCACCTCAAGATCGACTGGCTGTTGCAGGCGGTCAGCCACCTCGAACGCGGCGACCGCTGGCATGCGCTGGCGCGGCTCGCGCTGCGCGACGACATGTACGCGTCGCTGCGCTCGCTCACCCTCGACGTGCTCTCCGGCGGTGACCCCGAAGAGACGGCGAACGAGAAGATTGCATACTGGGAGTCGAAGAATCAGTCCCGCCTCGGCCGAGCCAGGGCGGCGCTGTCGGAGTTGTTCGAATCCGGAACCCACGATCTCGCCACGCTTTCGGTTGCGGCGCGGCAAGTGCGGAGCATGGTGAGCGGGGTGGGCGCCCAATCGGAGGTACCACGTTGACGAGTTCGGTGAGCGGAAGCGGGAAGGCGGCGGGCAGCCTGGTGCTGCCCCGGCGTTTCCATGCCAAGGTGGACGTCAGGTGGTCGGACATGGACGTGTTCCAGCACGTCAACCATGCCCGGATGGTGACGCTGCTGGAGGAGGCGCGGATCCCGTGGCTGTTCGAGGACGGCCGCCCGACCGCCCCGTTGCGTGAGGGCTGCGTCCTCGCCGACCTGCACGTCCGCTACCGCGGCCAGCTGCGGCACGAGGACACGCCGCTGGATATCGCCATGTGGATCGAGCAGTTGCGCGCGGTCGACTTCACCATCGGTTACGAGGTGCGGGCGGCGGGCGCCGAGCCCGATTCGCCCGCGGCGGTGGTCGCGTCCACGCAGATCGCGGCATTCGACATGCGGGCGCAGCGATTGCGCAGGCTGACCGACGCCGAGCGTGATTACCTGTCCGAGTGGATGGAGTGAGCGACCGCGCATCGGTGATCGTCGAATGCTGACGGCGGGGCAGCCGTGATGACGGAACAACGAGTACTGCACGTACCGGATCCGGCGGAGCGGGAGAATCTCGCGACGTTCCTGACCAGGGCCGTGCGGCTGGACCCGGCGGTGGTGGTGCGCCTGCGCCGCCGCGGGGAGAATTACGTCTCCGCATGGGTCGCGACGGGTTTCGAGGCGCTGGCGGGACGCACAGTGATCGCCGAGCTCGGCGTCGACGACGTGACGGTCGGCGCCGATCTCGTGCTGGCCGGTATGGCGAGCGGCAGTCCGATCGACCTCGGATATCCGATGGACTCCGCGTGGCGTGGCGCGTTGCCGCCCACGGACGGTTTCGCGCACGTCGAGGACGTGCCCGCCCGTACCTTGGTCGAACTCGCCGAGCAGGGTGCGCAGCTGGCGAAGGAGCACGGCAGCAACCACGGTCCGCCCGCCTCGCTGCTCGACCAGACGGTGCTGACGGTGTCCGGCGCAGGCGCTCAGGTGCAGGTGCCGATGCGGGTGGTCTTCGCGCTCACGGCGATGGACTTCATCCCGCACTCGGGCGAGAAGGCCGATCCGCGCCGCATCCCGTCCGCCGAGATCGTGCGCGTACGCGCGACGAGGACATGGCTGCGCCTGGACGCCCGCTACGGTTCGGTGGCCCGCCGCCTGGGTGGAGCTATCCCCTTGATCGCAGGCTGAGCACGCGGCTCGTCACTCCGGACGCCATCGCTATCACGCGTGTGCACAACCGATTTCGCGAGCACCGGAAGATGCAAGGGCCATAGACCGATTTTCGGTAGCACAACAATGCCCGGGAGCGATCGATGAGGTAGGCGGCGCCGTCGGCAGGAGGGGACGGCGCCGCCTTTGTCGGCACGGAACGGTTGCGCGGGCTGGATTTTCGAGCCGCTCAAGAGATGCCGATCAGGCGAAGGAACGTGGTCGTCGCGGCGGCGGCCAGGATGACCACCAGTATGGGGCGTTGATGCCACGCCAGTACGCCGCCGACGAGAACGCCTACGGGCACGGCGAATCCGAGACCAGCGGTACCGAGCGGCAGGGTGGTCACGGCCACCAGTGCGGCCAGCAGCACCACGGCGCCGATTTCCAACAGCCGTATCACGCGTGCCGGAAGTCGCACCCGCTCGCGCAGCGCGGGGCCCGCCCACCGGAACGCGTAGGTTCCCGCGGCGAGCGCGACGATTCCGGCGGCCAGCATCATGCGGCTTCCGATGCGGTCGCTGGTCGCGGCTTCTCCCGCGCCGCCACCAGCAGTCCGGCCAGGGCGAGCAGGACCGGCAGTCCCGTAGGCAGGAAGGGGGCGGTTATCAGCGCGATCGCGGTGCCAACGCACACCGCCGCGAGGGTGGTCCGGTCGCGCAGGGCGGGCAGGACCAGCGCGAGCAGCACCGCGGGAAACACCGCGTCGAGTCCGAGCGCCGAGGTGTCGGTGACCACCGATCCGATCAGCGCTCCGATGGCCGCGCCACCGGGCCACGCCAGCAATATCCCGGCTCCGGTGATCCAGTAGGCTGCGCGCCTGCGACTCGCATCGGGTTGCGCGATGGTCAGAGCGACGGACTCGTCGTTCATCAGATGCACCCCGAGCGGCCGGCGCCAGCCCGTGCCGACCGCGTCGGGAACCGACAATCCGTACGGCACGTGCCTGGCGTTCACCAGCAGGCCGGCCAGCACCGCCGCTATCGGACTACCCCCTGCGGCGACGATTCCCAGGAACAGGAACTCCGAACTCCCGGCGAGCACCACGCACCCGAGCAGAATCGGTAGCCAGATCGGAAAGCCCGCGCTCACCGCCGTCGCGCCGTAGGAGATCCCGATCACGCCCACGGCCAGGCACACCGCCGCGATGCCCAGCAAAGTGTCCCGATCGAGTGTTCGCCATATCGAACGCATGTTGTTTATAGTGAACATGGTGAGGGGCTTCGTCAATCCGTTCGGCTCCGGAGGCTTCCCTCGGTGACCGCCGCGGCTACGAGCAAGGCGCAAGGGGCGGTCGCATAGCGAGGCGGCTCATCGATCTGGGTTCCTGTCGAGTAGTCAAGGTGCAGGACGCAGACACGGAGCGAGAATGACGCGGCAAGACGCGACGACGACACCTCAGGCGGTGATCGCCGCCGCGCTGCGCCGCGAGCGCACCCGGGCCGGGTTGTCGTTGAGTGAGGTCGCCCATCGGGCGGGCATCGCGAAATCGACGCTGTCGCAGTTGGAATCGGGAACCGGCAACCCGAGCCTGGAAACGTTGTGGGCATTGTGCGTCGCGCTGGATATGCCGTTCTCCCGATTGCTCGATCCACCGCGCCGGAGCGTCCATGTGATCCGGGCCGGTGAGGGCCCGGTGGTCGCGGCCGAGCGGTCGGAGTACCAAGCGACCCTGCTGGCGGCCGGGCCGGCCAATTCCCGCCGTGACCTGTTTCGTATCACCGCGGAGCCGGGGCATGCGCGCCGATCGGAGCCACATATCGCCGGTGTCGTCGAGCACGTGCTGCTCGCGCAGGGGCATGCGCTGGTCGGACCGGTCGAGGCCCCCGTCGAACTACATCCTGGTGATTACATCGCCTACCCAGGCGATCAGCCGCACGTGTTCGAGGCGCTAGCTCCCCGGACCTGGGCGACGTTGGTGGTCGAGTACACCTGATCCGCTCAGGCCGCGCCTTCGCCCAGATATTGCAACCAGACGGGGTCGAGTTCCGCGGTGGTGGACAGCAAACGCCAATGCGGGCCCTTCGGCGAGACCAGAGGCGATCGGAGCGTCCAGCCCAGCTCGCTGAGAAGTTTGTCGGCTTTGCGGTGGTTGCACGGCGCGCAACTGGCGACGCAGTTCTCCCACGAATGCTCCCCGCCGCGGCTGCGCGGGATGACGTGGTCGATGGTCTCGGCCTTGCCGCCGCAATAACCGCAGCGGTACCGATCCCGGTGCATGAGGGCGGCGCGGGTCATGGGGACCCGGGCCCGGTACGGGACGTGGACGTAGCTGCGCAGGCGGATCACCGAAGGAATGGCCACCGACGTCTCGGCGGAGTGCACTATCGGCCCTTCGTCGTTGTGGTGGACGGCGTCGGCCTTGTCGCAGATGAGCAGGACGATCGCGCGGCGCGCGGATAAAGCGGTGAGCGGCTCGTAGGTGGCGTTCAACAGCAGCACCCTGGTTTTGAGCCAGTTCGTGCCCTCGACGAGCGGGGCGGTGGGGCGGGGTCCGTGGTCGTGATGGCCACGATGTCCACCCGGATAATGTTCGGACAAGATGTGCAGCGGAGTAGCCCCCGACCCACGATTGTGGACGTCGGCGGGCTGGAGTTGTCGGTGCGCTCGCGCCTCGTGTGACCGGGCGCTGTGCCGCTGCTTCATCTCGACCTCGATTTCATGATTGGCAGGATCATGTGGTATCTGCAAAGCAGAGACTGTCACCCAGTTGACCATGGAATGTCGGGCATTGCACGGTGATTTTCAACAATGTCCGGTTAACTGTGGCTGAAGTGCCGTTGAGGTGCGATGTTCCAGCCGCTGAGCGGCAGCGTACGGGCAGTGCGGCGGCGTCGTCCGGGCGCGGGCACAATGGACAGCGGCGCATCCGGTGAATCGAGAGGGTTTATGACTTCGGGCGAGCAAACGGCGACGTCGTTCTACGAGGCGGTCGGCGGGGCGGAGACGTTCCGGCGGCTCGTCGCGACGTTCTATCGCGAGGTGGCCGCCGACGAGGTATTGCGCCCGCTCTATCCGGAGGAGGATCTCGGCCCGGCGGAGCGTCGTCTGCGGATGTTCCTCGAGCAGTATTGGGGCGGTCCGCGCACCTACTCCGACGAGCGCGGCCACCCGCGCCTGCGCATGCGGCACATGCCGTTCACCATCGGACCGATCGAGCGTGACGCGTGGCTGCGCTGCATGCGTATCGCGGTCGCCGAGATCGAGCCGGAAACCCTGGACGAGGAGCACCGCAAAGCGCTGCTCGACTATCTGGAGATGGCGGCCAACTCTTTGGTGAATGCCCCGTTCTGACAACGCGTTCACCTCTGGGCCGACCGCCTCTGTGAAAAATGTGTTTTCTACCGCGTTGAGGTGGCGGTGAATTCGCTGATGAACCACGGGTGACGGGAACCTTGCGCGTGAGAGACGATGTGGGGCGAGGTTTTTCGTCTCTATGGCTAAGGTGCTGAATGTTTGCCCGTCATCTGTGGCCGCGCGTCGCCTGAAGGCTTTCGCCGCAGAACTTTGGCACTATTGCGGGTGTGAGTGATGCACCAGCCGTAACGGCGCCGGTGGATCGCACCACGCAGTCGTGGTGGCGGTCGGCCGTGTTCTACCAGGTTTATCCCAGATCCTTCGCGGACTCGAGCGCAGACGGGGTCGGTGATCTCGGCGGAGTCAGGGACAAGCTCGGCTATCTCGAACTGCTCGGCGTCGACGCGCTGTGGATCTGCCCGGTGATGCGGTCGCCGATGGCCGACGGTGGCTACGACGTTGCGGACCCGCGCGACATCGATCAGCTCTTCGGCGGGCTCGCCGCGATGGACGCCCTGATCGCCGAGGCGCATGCCCGTCGGATCAGGGTGACCATGGACCTGGTGCCCAACCACACCAGCGACCAGCATCCGTGGTTCCGCGCGGCGCTGGCGGCGGCGCCCGGCAGTCCGGAACGTGACCGGTACATCTTCCGCGACGGCCGTGGGCCCGGTGGCGCCGAGCCGCCGAACAACTGGCCGAGCATCTTCGGCGGACCCGCCTGGACCAGGATCACCGAGCCCGACGGCACGCCCGGCCAGTGGTACCTGCACATCTTCGCCCGCGAGCAGCCCGACCTGAACTGGTCGAATCCCGAGGTCGCCGCCGATTTCGAGCAGACGCTGCGGTTCTGGCTCGAGCGCGGCGTGGACGGGTTCCGGATCGACGTCGCACACGGCATGGCCAAGCCGGACGGCTTGCCCGACATGCCCCAATTGAGCGTCTCGGCCTTGCTCGCGCACGACGACAGCGACCCGCGGTTCAACAATCCGGCCGTCCACGACATCCACCGCCGGATCCGCAAGGTCGTCGACGAGTATCCGGACGCGGTGCTCATCGGTGAAGTGTGGGTGAACGACAACACCCGCTTCGGCGAGTACGTGCGCGCCGACGAACTGCACTTGGCCTTCAACTTCCGTCTCGCCGAATCGGCGTTCGAAGCCGAGGCGGTGCGCGACGCGATCGACAACTCGCTCGCCGCCGTCGCACCGGTCTTCGCCGTGCCCACCTGGACGCTGTCCAATCACGACATCGAGCGCGAGGTCACCCGGTACGGCGGCGGCGCGCTCGGCGTCGCGCGGGCGCGGGCGATGATCCTGCTGGAGCTCGCGCTGCCCGGCGCGGTGTTCATCTACAACGGCTCCGAGCTGGGGCTGCCCAACGTCGACGACCTCCCCGACCACGTGTTGCAGGACCCGGTGTGGGAGCGCTCCGGGCACACGCAGCGCGGCCGCGACGGTTGCCGGGTGCCGCTGCCCTGGGAAGGCGCCGCGCCGCCGTTCGGGTTCACCACCGCGACGCCGTGGCTGCCGATCCCGCCCGAATGGGCGCCGCTGACCGTCGAGGCGCAACTCGAGGAGCTGGGGTCGACGCTGTCGCTGTATCGACTGGCGATCGAACTGCGGGCACAGCGGCCGGAGTTCGCGGGGGACCGGATCGAGTGGTACGGCAGCCCCCAGGGGTGTCTGGCGTTCCGCAGGCCGGGTGGGCTGGTCTGCGTGCTCAACGCCTCCGACGCTCCCATCCAGCTACCGCCGGGAGACGTGCTGCTGGCCAGTGCGCCGACCGAGGGCGGGCAGCTGCCGCCGAACGCGTCGGCCTGGTTGGTCTGAGGCGCTCGGTGAAGTCCCAGCTCGGGCCGGGTGCAGCCGACACGGACGGCGGCCCGGCGCTACCGGACGGAGAACTACTACAGAGGATCGTCTACCTTTGATCCGTGAGCATTCTCGAGACAGTGCTGATCTTCGTCGGCATTCCACTGGTGATCTACGGCGTAATCGCCGGATTGTCGTTTCTCGGTAAGCCACTGCCTGGCGAGAAGCCGGTCCACTTCGCCCTCGGTCAGGAGTGGACCCAGCCGCCGGTGCTGTGGAGTGCCACCGAAGAGGTGATCGGCTCGGGTCACCACTTTCCGGAAACGCCGCATGGACAGCATGCGGCCATCGAGTCCACCGAGGTGGATCTGATCGGAGGACGGGCAAGTGGCAGGTTCTAAGTGGCCCGCGGTGGTCGAAGCCGAGTTGCCGCACGGATACGCGATCACCAGCAGCGGGCGCGTCTCCGGCGTGCACGAGGCGGGCGATGTGTTCAAGGAAGCGCCGTTCAACGATGAAGAGCGGCTCACCATGGACAACGTGCTCACCGAGGCGACCCGCGCGACCAAGGTGCGCTTCAACGTCTACATCGGCGATCTGGGTGCCGATCCGGCCGCAGGCGCGGACGCGATCTTCCCCGGCACGCCCGAGGCGGAGCATTCGGTGCTCATCGCCGTCTCGCCGAACGAGAAGGCGATCGAGGTTCGCTCGGGCCGGGACGTCGCCGACCGGGCGAACGATCGCGTCTGCCAGCTCGGCGTCACCGCCGCGCTGAGCTCGTTCCGGCAGGGCCAGCTGATCGACGGCGTGGTCTCCGCCGTCCGCGTGATGGCCGCCGCCATCGGGCGGTAATCTCCGCCGGCGCCTGCGGCGCTGGATGTTCCCGGCGCGTCCACCCGATCACCGGGTGGACGCGCCGGTTTCGTTCTTACGGCTGTGCGTCGAAGGCGCGGGCGCGCAGCGAGCGCTCGATGCCCGCCTTGCCTTCGCTGACCAGGCGGCGCAGCGCCGGAGGGTGGTCGCCGGCGAGGAACTTGTCCGCGACGGCCACCGCGTCCTCGCTGATCGCCCAGTGCGGGTAGAGGCCGACCACCACGGTCTGGGCGACCTCGCTGGAGCGACGCTCCCAGACGCCGGGGACCTCGGCGAAGTACCGTTCCACGTACGAGGTGAGCAGCTCATCTTGCCCAGCGGGCGCGAAGCCGCCGACGATCGAGCGGGCCGTGACGTTGGGCACCGAGTCGTCGCCCATCACCGTCGCCCACGCCTGCTCCTTCACCTCGGCGATCGGACGCGCCGTCGCCGCGGCGGCCGCCTGCCGCTTGCCCGCCGCGGTGGGATCGTTGGACAACTCCTGGTCGATGACCGGCGTATCGAGCCCCTCGGCATCGATCTCGCCCGCCGCCGCGAGCGCGGCCAGGATCCGCCAGCGCAGGTCGGTGTCGACCACCAGGCCTGGCAGCCCGACCTTCGCCGGATCACCGTCGAGCAGTTCGCGCAGCACCTCGGTGTGCCAGGCCGACAGCTTCGCGCCGGTCAGCGCGTTGACGAAGGCCAACTGGTGGTCGGAGCCCGGCTCGGCTTCGCGCGCCAGCTCGAGCAGCCGGTTCGCGTACTCCGGCCAGCCGGTGGTGGCGGCCCACTCCGGATCGGCGTAGCTGCCCAAGGTGGTGTTGGCCTGCATGAGAAGCCGCTGCACCACGCCGATCTCGGTCTCGGCGCCGACGCCCCGCCCGACCAGCGCGACGAAATCGCGGGCGCGGAACTCGGCCTGACGGGTCATCTCCCAGGCCGCCGACCAGGCCAGCGTGCGCGGCAGCGGCTGCGCGATGTCGGCGATGCGGTTGACCAGCACGTCGAGCGAATCGGCGTCCAACCGGATCGAGCAGTAGGTCAGGTCGTCGTCGTTGACCAGCACGAACTGGCCGCGGGGAACGCCGATCAGTTCGGGCACCTCGGTGCGTTCGGCGGCATCGAGATCGAGTTCGACCCGCTTGATGCGAACCAGCTTCCCGTCCTGGTCGTCGTACACGCCGACGGCGAGGCGGTGCACGCGCCGCTCGCCCGCGCCCGGCTGGGCACCCTCCTGCACCACCGCGAACGAGCTGAACCTGCCTTCGGCGTCCACCTCGAAGTCCGGGCGCAAAATGTTCAAGCCGGTGGTCTTGAGCCACTGCGCGCCCCAGGTGGACAGATCGCGTCCGGACGACTTCTCCAACGCCGACAGCAGATCGTCGAAGGTGGCGTTTCCGTAGGCGTGGTCGGCGAAGTACGCGCGCAGGCCGGCCAGGAACGGCTCCAGACCGACGTAGGCGACGAGCTGCTTCAGCACACTGGCGCCCTTGGCGTAGGTGATGCCGTCGAAGTTCACCTCGACCGCGGCGAGATCGGGAATGTCGGCCGCGATCGGGTGGGTGGACGGCAGCTGGTCCTGCCGATAGGCCCAGGACTTCTCCACGTTCGCGAACGTGGTCCAGGCGTTGGTGTACTCGGTCGCCTCGGACTGGCACAGCACCGACGCGAAGGTGGCGAACGACTCGTTCAGCCACAGGTCGTCCCACCACTTCATGGTGACCAGGTCGCCGAACCACATGTGCGCCATCTCGTGCAGCACGGTCTCGGCGCGGCGCTCGTAGGAGGCCCGGGTGACCTTGGACCGGAAGACGTAATCCTCCAGGAAGGTCACCGCGCCGGCGTTCTCCATCGCGCCCGCGTTGAACTCTGGGACGAACAGCTGGTCGTACTTGCCGAACGCGTACGGGACGCCGAAGTTGCGGTGGTAGAAGCCGAAACCCTGCTTGGTCTCGGTGAACAGTCGTTCGGCGTCCATGTGCTCGGCCAGCGAGGCGCGGCAGTAGATGCCCAGCGGGATGCTGCCGTGCTCGTCGGTGTAGACGTCGGTCCACTGCGCGTACGGGCCGGCGATGAGCGCGACCAGGTAGGTACTCATCTTCGGGGTGGTGCGGAAGACGTGCTTGCCCGGCTCCGGCGCGAGCGTTTCCACGACGGCGGCGTTGGAGACGACCTGCCAGTCGGCCGGGGCGGTGACGGCGAGGTCGAAGGTGGCCTTCAGGTCCGGCTGGTCGAAGCAGGCGAACATCCGCTTGGCGTCGGCGGTCTCGAACTGCGAGTACAGGTAGACGGCGTCGTCGGCCGGATCGACGAACCGGTGCAGGCCCTCTCCGGTGTGCGAGTACTCGCAGTCGGCCTCCACCACCAGCTCGTTGCGCTCGGCCAGGTCGGTCAGCGTGATCCCGGTCGACTCGTCGTATCCGGAAACGTCCAGGGCGGTGCCGTTGAGCACCGCCGAGCGCACGCCACGGGCCACGATGTCGATGAACGTGTTCGCGCCCGGCGTAGCGGTGAAGGTCACGGTGCTGCGGGAGAAGAAGGTCTGCTCGCCCGGTTTGCCCGCTCCGTCGGTCAGATCCAGCTCGACGCGGTAGTTCTCGACCGCTACCGTGGCGGCGCGTTCGATCGCCTGGTCGCGAGTGAGGTTGGGTGCGGACATAAGGCTCCTTCGTGGTCGAAGAACTGGCACGGGCGACACCCACAATGCCACCTCGGTGTGGCAGGTCGCGCGGGACTTTCCCGACCAACCCTAGTGATGCGGACGGCGCGACGGCCACGGCCGGACAGCGGCGGTATTGTGCCTGGTGCAGCGCAGGTTCACCACCACGGATTCGGAGGCTCGACGTTGAAGCATGTGCACGCCGGGAAGGTGCGTGACCTGTACGAGGACGGCGACTCGCTGCTGCTGGTCGCTTCCGACCGGGTGTCGGTGTACGACGTGGTGCTGCCGACGCCGATCCCCGAGAAAGGCGCCCTGCTGACCCAGCTGTCGAACTGGTGGTTCGAGTTCTTCACCGACGTGCCCAACCACGTCGTCTCCGCCACCGACGTGCCCGCCGAGTTCGCGGGCCGCGGCATCCGGGTCAAACCGCTGAAGATGGTCGGGGTGGAATGCATCGCGCGCGGCTACCTGACCGGTTCCGGGCTGGTGGAATACCGGCGGACGGGCTCGGTGTCCGGGGTCGCGCTGCCGCCCGGGCTGCGCGAGGGCGACAAGCTGCCGGAACCGATCTTCACCCCGACCACCAAAGCGTCCGAGGGGCACGACGAGTCGATCACCTTCGCGGACGTGGTGCACCAAGAGGGGCGCGAGGTCGCCGAACGACTGCGCGAACTGACCCTGCACATCTATGCCCGCGGTGCTGCGCACGCCGCAGAACGCGGCGTCATCGTCGCCGACACCAAAGTCGAGTTCGGTTGGGACGGTGACGTTCTCACCCTCGGTGACGAAGTGCTCACTTCGGATTCCTCGCGTTTCTGGCCCGCCGACGAGTGGGAGCCGGGCCGGCCGCAGCGCTCGTTCGACAAGCAGTTCGTCCGCGACTGGTCCACCTCCACCGGCTGGGACAAGGAGCCGCCCGGCCCGCAGATCCCGGCCGATGTGGTCGAGGCGACGCGCCAGAAGTACGTGGAAGCCTACGAACTCCTCACCGGCCGGACCTGGGCGGACGTGTCGAGGTAGCGGTCAGTCCGCCAGTCGCTCGGCCAGCCGCTCCAAACAGGGCCGCTGGCCCGCGACCAGCTTGTCGCGTGCGGTGGCCGGGTCGAACCACTCGGCGCGATCGATCTCGGGGAACTGCGTGAACCGTCCGGAGCGCGGCGGCCACTCCAGCTGAAAGGTTCCCGGCACCACGGCGGCGGGATCGAGATCGCCTTCGACGGCCCAGACGGTGAGGACCTTCTTGCCCGCGCCGCTTCCGTATCGCACCTCGCCCAGCGGCAGCCACGTACCGTCCGGGACCAGCAGTCCCAGTTCCTCGGTGAACTCGCGGCTCGCCGCGGACCGTGCGTCCTCCGCGTCCGGCTCGTACTCGCCTTTCGGAATCGACCACGCGCCCGCGTCTTTTCGCGCCCAGAAGGGGCCGCCCATGTGCCCGAGCAGCACCTCGACGGCGCCGTCCGAGTCGCGGCGGAAGAGCAGGACTCCGGCGCTGTGTTTGTCTGCCACACGCGTAGTCTGCCTGGTCGCCGCCGTTCAGGGGCACGTCTCGTCCACTGCTGCGCGGCGCGTGCTCGTACGAACGCGCCGCCATCGCCCCGCGTCCTGTCGCGCGCGAGGCGCGCTCGCCGCATGGACTGGCGAACATCGCCGCATGGACTGGCGACATCGCCTCCCGAGGCGAGAGGTCGAGCGTAGAGGCGCGAGGCCGGAGCAGCCTTTCCGGAACTACCGGACGAGATCCGTACGAGCGTGTCGCAGCCGTGCGGCGCGGATGGTGAGGTAGTCGCGTTCTGGGGTGCTCGTCGTGCGGGCCGCGGCCTTGGCATAACAGGCGGCGGCCGCATCGATGTCGCCCGCCATCTCGTGCAGATGGCCGCGCACGGCGTCGAGCCGATGCGTGCCCGCCAGCCGGTCGTCGAGCGTGGCGGCCAGCGCGAGACCGGCTTCCGGTCCCGACACCATCGCCGTCGCCACCGCCCGGTTGAGCGTCACCATCGGACTGTCCGAGAGTCGCTCGAGCCGGTCGTACAGCGCCAGGATCTTGGTCCACTCGGTGTCCTCGGCGCGGGTGGCCTGGGCGTGCAGGACCGCTATGGCGGCTTGGATCTGATACTGCCCGCGCAGGCCCTGCGCCAGCGTGCCGGTGATGAGGGCCGTCCCTTCGGTGATCAGCCCGCGATCCCACAGCGCGCGGTTCTGTTCGGCCAGCGGGATCAGCTCGCCGTGCGCTCCGGTGCGTGCCGCGCGCCGGGCATCGGTGAGCAGCATCAGCGCGAGCAACCCGGTGACTTCGGGGTCCGCGGGCAACAGCCGGTGCACCGCCCTGGTGAGCCGGATCGCCTCGTCGGACAGATCGGTGCGCTGCAAGTCGGGCCCCGAACTGCTGGTATGTCCTTCGCTGAAGATCAGGTACAGCACGTGCAGCACCGCGCCGAGCCGCTCGCGCCACCGCTCGTCACCCGGTTGCGCGAAGGGGCGCTCCACCGTGGCCAGCTTCTTCTTCGCCCGCGTGATCCGTTGCGCCATCGTCGCTTCCGGCAGCAGGAAGGCGCGGGCGATCTGTTCGGTGCCGAGCCCGCCCACCGCGCGCAGCGTCAGCGCTATGGCCGCGGCAGGCGACAGCGCCGGGTGGCAGCACAGGAACAGCATGGTGAGCGTGTCGTCGTGGTCCACAGGGACGGCGTCGGTCACCTCGCGATCGAAGGCGGTGGTCTCCCTGCGCCGCCGCGCGACTTCCGCGCGCACGGCGTCGGCCATGCGCCGCTGCGCGACCTGGATCAGCCAGGCCCGCGGATTGTCCGGCATGCCTTGCCGCGGCCATTGCGTCGCGGCCGCGAGCAGCGCCTCCTGCAGTGCGTCTTCGGCGGTGTCGAAGTCGCCGAAGCGGCGGACGAGCGTTCCGAGGACCTGCGGCGCCAGCGCGCGCAGCAGGTCCTCGGTGCTCGCCGGGAGCGGTGTGTCGTCGGGCACCGCACGCCGGTCGCTCATTGCTCGGTGGCGGGGGCGCCCATCACCGCGCGAACTTCGATGTACTCGCCTATCGGTGCACCGCCGGGGCCGGGGGCGGCGGAGGCCTGCGCGGCGATCTCGTAGGCCCGTTCGGGGCTGTCCACGTCGACGATCCAGTACCCCGCCAAGAACTCCTTGGTCTCCGGGAAAGGCCCGTCGGTGACCACCGGGGCCGACCGGCCGTCCGAACTGACGATCCGCGCGTCCTCCGGCCCGGCGAGCCCCTGTGCCTCCACCAACTCGCCCGCCTCGGCCAGTTGCGCACCCAGTGCGCGCTGGAAGTCTATGTGCGCCTGGATCTCTTCCGGGGACCATTCGTTGATCGGTGTGTCGCAGTACGCGGTGCGCCCGTAGGTCTTCAGCAGCATGTACTTCACGATTCGTTTCCTCTCCTGCGGCATTGGGCCGTATCGAGCGCCTCGGTGGCGCTCGCGAAGAGGGTCGGAGCCCAGCGCGTGGATCCGACATGTCTTTCCGGTGATCCACATCACAGTTGCGTCGTGGTGTCGGCCAGCTGATCCGGGTCGACCGGTTCGCCCGCGAGGATCAATTCCTTGATCCGGTCGGTCACGTCCCAGACGTTGACGTTCATCCCGGCGCGCACGCGGTTGTCCGAGTCCAGCCAGAACGCCACGAATTCGCGAGCCGCCGTGTCGCCGCGCACGACGACCCTGGCGTAGTCGCCCGGCGTGGCGAAGCCGGTGTACTCCATGCCCAGGTCGTACTGGTCGGTGAAGAAGTAGGGCAGCCGGTCGTAAGCGGCCTGCTCACCGAGCATGGTCGCGGCCGCGACCGCTGGTTGATTGAGCGCGTTCGCCCAGTGCTCCACCCGGATGCGCCTGCCGAGGACCGGGTGCTGTTGCGCGGCGATGTCGCCGACCGCGACGATGTCCGGATCGCTGGTGAGCAGGCGCTCGTCGACGAGCACGCCGTCTTCCACGCCGAGCCCGGCATCGGCGGCCAGCTCCACGTTCGGCCGCGCGCCGACGGCGACCAGCACCGCGTCGGCTTCGATCGTGCTGCCGTCGGCGAGCCGGACACCGTTGGCCACCTCGGTCGCGATGGCATCTTCGGTGGTGATCGCCTCGACCTGGGCCTCGAACCGGAAGTCGACACCGTTGGCCCGGTGCAGGTCGGCGAACACCCGGCCCATCTCCGGGCCGAGCACCGCCCGCAGTGGCAAGTCGGCGCGTTCGACGATGGTCACCTCGACGCCCGCCGCCCGAGCCGCCGCGGTGACCTCCAAGCCGATCCAGCCCGCTCCGATGACGACGATCCGGCGCGCGCTGCCGAACAACTCGATCAACGTGTCGGAGTCCTCGATGGTCCGCAGCGTGTACACGTTCGGCGCGTCGGCGCCGGGAACGGACAGTGTGCGCGGCGTCGAACCGGTGGCGAGCGCGAGCTTGTCGTAGGGCAGTGTGGAGCCGTCGGGCAGGGTGATCGTCTTCGCTCCGGGGTCGAGGCCGGTGACGGTGGTGCCGAGGCGGACTTCGACGTGGTGGTCGCGGTACCACTGCGGGGGAGCGACAAGGAATTCGGTGAACGACTTCTTGCCCGCGAGGTGGTCCTTCGACAGCGGCGGCCGATCGTAGGGCAAGTGCTCCTCGGCGCTGATCAGCGTCACGCTTCCGGGGAAGTCCTTGGCTCGCAACGTTTCCGCGATCTTGGCCGCGCCCAGTCCGCCGCCGACGATGACGAAACGCTGGTCAGAACTCATAGCGGACTCCTTACTCCGAAGGGAACCAGACTCCTGCCGCCCAACCCTACTGGCAGCCGTGGCGGCGGCTCGGGAAAACGGCGCGCCGGGTGGGAACGAATCGCCGGCCGCCGTGGTTGCTCGGTAGGGCGGCGAGCGTGTGCGCGCCGTCCGTCCGCGTGCGATCGAGAGGAAGCCGCTTGTGACCGAGAAAGCCGCCAAGGACGTCGCCGATTTCTGGTTCGACCCGTTGTGTCCCTGGTGCTGGATCACGTCCCGCTGGATCCTCGAGGTTCAGCAGGTGCGCGACATCGAAGCCCGCTTCCACGTGATGAGCCTGGCGGTGCTGAACGAGGGCAAGGACATGCCCGAGCAGTACCAGGAACTGCTCGACACGGGCTGGGGACCGGTCCGCGTCGCGATCGCGGCGGCGCGGGAGCACGGCGACAAGGTGCTGTTGCCCTTGTACACCGCGATGGGCACCCGCATCCACAACCGGCGCGCCGAGTACGAACGCGACAGCAGCAAGGAGTCCCTCGCCGCGGTGATCGCCGACTCGCTGGCGGAGGTAGGCCTGCCCGCCGAACTGGCCGCGGCCGCGGAGAGCGCCGACTACGACGAGGCGCTGCGCGAGAGTCACCACGCGGGCATGGACAAGGTGGGCCCGGACGTGGGCACCCCGACCATCCACATCAACGGCACCGCGTTCTTCGGTCCGGTCCTGTCCCGGATTCCGCGTGGCGAGGAGGCGGGCAAGGTCTGGGACGGCGCGGTGGCGCTGGCCTCTTATCCGCACTTCTTCGAGCTGAAGCGCACGCGGACCGAAGACCCGTCGTTCGACTGAGCGCCGGACGGCGACCGCCCCAGTCAGAGCACGGACTTCGGCGGGCTCGCCGGCGCCTGACCGTAGGAAGAGGGATAACCACCCGCGGGCGCGCCTGCGCCCGCGGGCGGTTCCGGGCGCAGGAACATTTTTCCGTGCCTGCTGCGATCGCGCAGCGCCCACATCCGCCAGGTGAGTACCGGGTGGCTGGACAGGGCGTTCACCATCCAGACGAAGAAGCCCTTCTCGAGAGCTGCCCGATCGGCCATCTCGTCGAAGCCGACCAGCCGATTCATGTACTTGCCCGCGGCGAGGGTGCCCATGGCGGCGGGCGCTCCGGTGTGCCGGTTGCAGTAGCCGTGGTTGTCGGCGGTGTACTCCTGCGCGCGGATCAGGCTGCTGCCGATGATCGGCAGGAACGGCACCAGGAACATGCCCAGTTGCCGCCAATACGAGGTGTGTCCGGCCGCGATGTGGCCCACCTCGTGGCCGATGATGAACGCCAACGCGTCGGGTTCGCGGGCGGCGCCGCCGACCTCGAACAGGTCGCTGTAGACCACCACATAGCGGCGGAAGCCGTGTCCGCTGGCGAACGCGTTGATCTGGCCGTTGCCGAGCACCACGTACGCGTCCGGCACCTTCGCCATGCCGAAGCGAGCGGCGGCGTCCACCACCAACTGGTAGCCCTCGGGAAACTGGGTCGGCGACATCTTCACGCCGTTCACCCGCTGACTGGCGTAATTGACGCCGCGGCCGAACCACAGCAGCAGCGGGGCGGCCGCGAAGGCCACGACGTACTGGTCGAAGTTGCCGGTCGCCAACAGCACCAGCGCGATCACATACGCGAACACCGTGAGCACCACCACGATGACGAGCATGGGGATCTCCCAGCTGTGCCGGGCGGGCATGCCGAACGGTGACAGCCCCCGCGGCTGCCGCTGCGGCGGCATCGCGGGCGGCACCGGAGCGCCGGGGTGGGAGCCGTACGGAGCCGGAGACGAGGGTGCGGCCGGATACGAGCCCGAGGTGTACGGCTGGCCGTAGGGCGCGGCAGGTGTCTGCGGAGCCGGGGCCCACCCACCGTGCGGGGCATACGGATCGGTCTGTGGGCCCGCCTGGTCGGGTGGCTGGGGTTCGAACGGCTGCATGGGATGAACTCTATTCAGTTGCCGGGAACGGGGTCGGTGCGTCGGCCGTGTCGCCGGGCCCATGGCGCGAACACAACTGGCGTATCAGCCGATTCGCGCAGGCAGACCGCAGTGTCAATCGCCGGGGATGCCCTCTTGGCCGTCCCCTCCCGGCCGCCTGACACAATGCCTGCCATGCGCGTTTACCTGGGTGCCGACCATGCCGGTTTCGAACTGAAGAATCACGTCAAAGCCCACTTGGAGCAGGCGGGCCACGAGGTCGTCGACTGCGGCGCGCTCGAATACGACGCTCTCGACGACTACCCCGCGTTCTGCATCGAGGCGGCCCGCCGCACCGTCGCCGACCCGGGCAGCCTCGGCCTGGTGTTCGGCGGCAGCGGCAACGGCGAGCAGATCGCCGCGAACAAGGTGCCCGGCGCCCGCTGCGCGCTGGCCTGGAGCGTCGAGACCGCCAAGCTGGCCCGCGAGCACAACAACGCGCAGCTGATCGGCATCGGCGGCCGGATGCACTCCACCGAGGAGGCGCTGGCCATCGTGGACGCGTTCGTGACCACCGCGTGGTCGGACGAGGAGCGCCACCAGCGTCGCATCGACATCCTCGCCGAGTACGAGAAGACCGGCGTCGCCCCGGAAGTCCCCGCGTACTGAGCCGACCGGGGTCGTAACCGGCTGTGCCGGAAGGACATACGCTGCACCGCCTCGCGCGGCTGCATCAGCGTCGCCTCGCGGGCGGTGTGGTGCGCGTATCGAGCCCGCAGGGCAAGTTCGCCGCGGGCGCGGCCCGGGTGGACGGCCAGGTGCTGACCAGGTCCGAGGCGTGGGGCAAACACTTGCTGCACCACTACGAGTCGGGACTGGTCGTGCACGTGCATCTCGGCCTCTACGGCACGTTCACCGAATCCGGGCTGCCGATGGGGGAGCCGGTCGGGCAGGTTCGGATGCGCATGTTCGGGGAACCGGACGGCCAGCCGGGTTTCGGCGCCGACCTGCGCGGGCCCACCGCGTGCGAGATCCTGCTCCCGCCGGAGGTCGCCGCGCTCACCGCCCGGCTCGGCCCGGATCCCCTGCGGCGCGGCGCCGATACCGACCGGGCATGGCAGCGCATCCATCGCTCCCGCAGACCGATCGGCGCGCTCCTGATGGACCAGCAGGTGGTCGCCGGGGTCGGGAACGTCTACCGCGCGGAACTGTTGTTCCGCCATGGGATTTCGCCGCATCGCCCCGGCGCGGATCTGTCCGCGGGCGAATGGGCGCAGATGTGGACCGATCTCGTCGCGCTGATGCGGGTGGGGGTACGCGTCGGAAAGATGGTCGTGGTGCGCCCCGAACACGATCACGGCGAGCCCTCCTACGCCCCGGACCGTCCGCGCACCTATGTCTACCGCCGTCAAGGCGAGCCCTGCCGGCTGTGCGGAACGCCGATCGCCCATCAGGTGATGCAGGCCCGGAATCTCTTCTGGTGCCCCACCTGTCAACCCGGGTGAGCTCGCCGGATCGCCGTGCCTGTCAGCCCGCGACAGCGGTGTCGATGTCCGGCTCGTCCGCGAGGGCGAAGCGGCGACCACCGGCCGTCTTCGCGGAATACATCGCGCGGTCGGCGCGGCGGAGCAGATCGGTGAAATCGAACGGGCTGCCCGGCGGGTTGTAGGCGGTGCCGACGCTGGCCGACACCGGAACCGGCCCCGCCGAGGACCAGACCGGGTCGCGCAGTGCGGCCACGATCCGGTGTGCGAGGTCACCGAGGTTGTTGCGGTGCGGATTGGTCGCGAGCACGAACTCGTCGCCGCCGTACCGGCAGATCACCGTGTCCGGCGGGCAGGCTTCGCGCAGCCTGCCCGCCAGTTCGACCAGCACCTCGTCACCGATCGCGTGCCCGTATCCGTCGTTGATCTGCTTGAACCGGTCCAGGTCGATCAGCAGCAGTCCGACGCCGCGGGTCGGGTCGGTGGCCATCATGCGCACCTTGTCCTGCAGCAGCGTCCGGTTGGCCAGGTCGGTGAGCGCGTCATGAGTGGCCTCGTGGCGCAGCCGGTGCTGCAACGCGGCGATCTCCTGCACCCGCAGCGACACCTTCGCCGACAGGTTCTGTTCTTGTTGCGCGAGGGCTCGCTCCTGCAGTGCCTGGGCGTAGCTGTCGATGGCCTGACTGGCGATGAACGGCCAGCGCGTGGCCACCAGGGAGCCGGGCGGGCCGGACGGAAAACCGAGCAGCCAGCGCGTGGCCTGCGCCAGCATCCGGATCCGGTCGAAGGGAGCCTCGGCGAGCCGGGCGCCGAGCATTCGCGCTTCGAGCACGGGGAACGGCTCGGACGCGGCGAGGGTGAGCAGGCGCTGGACGATCTCGATCAGTACCGGTTCCAGCTGATGGGGCGCCGCGCCCGACCCGGGCTCGGCGCAGACCGCCCGTGCCCAGGCGCGGGCCATGGTGGCTACCGGGGGCTCGATGCCGGTCGACATCGGACTCACCCGGTGTGAGCGACGTCGGTACCCAGATGCGCTGTACTCACACAGGCGCCGGCGTCACCCTGATCGTTCCCACTGCTACGCGGTTGTGTCCACCTGGTTCGGCGCACGCTCACCGCCCCCTTTCCAGATACCCCCGTCCGGCAAAAAGGATCCTAGCAAGCCGCTCGGCATCGAAAAGCGACGATTTGCAACGTGTTCTCGATGCCTCGCGAAAAGCGATCGGGTACGTGTTCGTTCCCGTCGCGTAGGTGTTACACCCGATTGTCGTTCGCTGCAAAATCGCGCCGCGACGCGCTGACGACACGCTGTAGGAGGTGTGCGGACAGTGATGCGCGCGCCACGGGGGTGGTCCGGGCAGGCCCCGTGGCGCCGGTGTCACGAGAATCTGTTCTCGCACGCGACGTCCTCGTCTTCCGTTCGGAGTTCCGAGCCGATGTCCTGGGCGTTCCAGGGTAGATGGTCGTCTACTCGCGGTCTTCCCTGCCGTGGGGCTCGGGTGGCTGCGTGCGCTGGGGCGAGCCGAGACGCCGCAGCTCGCATCGGTCGACCGCGTGGTGTACGGCCGGGTAGTGTGCGCGCCGGCCGGTCGCGGCGGCGTCGCGGCCGGAGCCGGGGTTGCCGTGTCGTGAGCCGACGATTCGAGGGGTGGACTCGTTCTCGGCGCGCATCGCACCGGTTCGCTCCCGGTGTCGTGGCCGTGGCTCCCCGGCACGCCGAGCGTGTCGGCAGTGACGGCGAGTCGTGCGGTCCTCATCGGAATTCCCTCGAGCGAAGTTTCCTGGCGTGAACAGGTGGCGGGTGAGCCACGTTTCCCGGCCGGGGCCAGCGTGTCATTCGAGTTTCGCCCACGGCAATCCGACACGCCAGAGTTTCAATGAAAAATAGCCTCTAAAATTTTTCTCCAGCGTGCCGTCGCGTCCGGTCGGGCGAGCCGTGCGACACTGGGTGCGGCAACCTCGGAGCGCTCCGACGGGCAACCTGCGAGATCTCGCTGCGCGGGGGCCTGATTGGCGTTTCGGAAGCCGGGTTCGGTACAGTCGGATCGCACACGACATCGTGGCGATCCCATCGGTGTCGTATGCCTGCGGGTGTAGTTCAATGGTAGAACCTCAGCCTTCCAAGCTGATGGTGCGGGTTCGATTCCCGTCACCCGCTCCACGGAGCATTCATCCTCGTCGGCGGCCGCCCCGCCGCCGCGAGGGCCACGGGGTGTAGCGCAGCTTGGTAGCGCATCCGCTTTGGGAGCGGAGGGTCGCAGGTTCAAATCCTGTCACCCCGACCATCGTTCGGGGGTGGGGTTCGCGCTCGGCTTTCGTCCGGCGTCGTCAGTAGTGCCGAACGCTTCGGCCGCTTCGATGCTCGGAGCGGTAGGCGTAGGTGTGCCAGCGCGTTTCGCGGGCGGGAAGGCGGAACGGGTGCACGGAGTCGACGCGGCGGTGTCGCCTCCGGCTGAGCCTGTGGGGCCTGCCGCTGGGCATCTCATGGCAACTCTTCGGCACAGGCCATGCGTAGGTGGGTTCGGCCATTCGCCGGGCGCGTTGTGTTCGACGAACCGAGCCGGGCTACCGCACATTCCTCGCCGCGCTGCCGGAATGACGTGAACAGGATTGTCTACGTAAGTATTCGACAGGGCGGTAGGGAAATACGAGAACGGTCGAAGGTATCCGAAGTTCGTGGCCGCGGCGTCACTGCTCGACTTGGGCCTGCGGGCTGGAGGCCACCGAGGGCGGCGGCAGCTCGGAGTGCCGGGCGAAAGCCTGATCGATGAGCTCGGAAGCGGCGCGGGTGACGATCAAGCGAGCGATCGCCAGGTCGGTCTCCAGCTTGGTGCGATCCCGGGGAGTCCGGGCGGACTCCTCGTAGGTCTGCCCGGCCAGCCGGAAGAACAACTCGGTGGCGAAGCGGTCGGCGATGCGATCGCAGTCGGCGCGCAGACGCTCGACCAACTGGAACGTGTCCTGCATCGGCAGCCCGGTGTCGGTGAGCCGGGTGGCAAGATCGCAGCAGCGCGGGTTCGTCACGCGGTAGGCCTCGAGCGGATCCTCGCTGGAGGCCAGCGCCTGCTTGGCGTAGTCGGGCAGCTCGGCGTAGCTGTCCTGTGGCTCGGTGGTGGCATCCGGGTCCGCTTCGGCCGCGTTCGCGTTCGCGTTCTTCACGCCGAGTACGTCGGCGAGCCCGTCGCCGCGATCCCAGGCCTCCAGCAACTCCCTGATGCCGTTGAGCTTCATGCCCCGCCCCAGCAGGCGGCTGATCGTTTGCAGCCGGTTGAGGTGGTCGGACCCGTAATACCCGATCCGCCCGCGCACCTCCGGCGAGGGCAGGAGACCTCGCTCGTGGTACACGCGGACGCTGCGCACGGTGGTCTCGGCTGCCCGCGCCAGTTCGTCGATCGTGAATTCAGAGTCTGCAGCCATGTTTAAAAGGAAACCATAGTCGGGCCCGCCTGGAAAATGGTCCGTTTCATAACGTGCCGTTAAAGACAGTAGCCAGGTGTTGCTCGGAGGTCAACGAGCCGTTACACAGCGGTACAAGATCTTGTGTGCTGGGCAACAGTGGGCTACCGTGGCGTAGACCAGCTTATCGCGGCTGGCTACCGGGGACTGTTGAGCAGCCCTGATGACCGTCCGATTCATGGGCCACGCACCTGCCACAGGTGTGTGCAAGGCATCCCCGGAGATGGCTATGAGCATTACGCGAACCCTTCCGATGGACACGAGATCCATTGCCCCAGCAAATATCTCGTCGATTCCGGCAAAGTCGAACCAGCGACCCCCGTGCGCAGACGTCCCTGACAACTGGGACATGGACACCGGGAATCCGGATGCCTGGCGAGCGGCAGTGCGCACCTGTCAGAGTTGCCCCTTGCTCGTGCAGTGCCGTCAGTTGGCGCAGACGCTCACCACCCGCGGTGACGGTCCCCGCGCGATGATCTGGGCGGGCGTCGCCTACGACAACTCGGGCAGCGTCATCGAGAATCTCGACCGGCACCGTGCCGCTCCGATCGACCACAAGCGCCCGATGCGCATCATCCGCAACGGCTCACGGCCGCTGCGCACCGTGTCCACGCTTCCCGCGCCCCGCAGGCACATCGTGCTCGGGCAACCCCTGAAGCCGACCGGTACCGACGGTCTGTGACTATGCTGCGTGAACCTTTGCCGCCTAGTCCCTCGAACGGTGCGTAAGTCATGACACTGCTGGCCCTGGAGATCGGGTCCTCCACGTTCGCGGCGTGCCGAGTCGCCGACGACGTCGAGAAGGATGAGATCCGGAGGATCCCGATCCCCAGCTCCGGCGCGTGGGACCGTTGCCGGGACATCCTGCTCGAAGCCGCGGGTGGGGGCGAGGTCACCGCCCTCGGCATCGCCTCGGCGGGACCGATCGATATGGCGGCGGGTGTTGTCGCACCCGCGGACGTGCCCGAGTGGCGTGCGGGTTTCGCGATCGTGGACGCTGCGCGAAAGTTGTTTCCAACCGCAAAAATTCAGCTGGCGCTGGACGGAGTCTGCCTGGCGCTGGCCGAGCGGAGCCTCGGCGTCCTGAACACGGTGATGGACGCCATGGTGATCACCGTGTCCGACCGCATCAGTGGCGGAGTCGTCGTCGGCGGATTCACGGTGGTCGGGCGGACCGGCAACGCGGGACATGTCGGCCATGTTCTCGTTCCCGGCTTCGACGAACGCTGCGTATGCGGCGGGCGCGGCTGCCTGGAGGCCGTTTCCAGTGGGGCGTCGGCGGTGCGCTGGGCTCGGGAGCAGGGATGGACCGGCACCTCGGTGTCCGACCTCGTAGAGGCCGGCCGTGCTGGTGACGCCATTCCCGCCGCTGCGCTCGGCCGAGCGGGTACGGCGCTCGGCCGAGCTGTCGCATCGGTAGCGGCGTTGCTCGACATGGACCTCGTCGTCATCGGCGGCTCGATGGCCGAAGGCGGTCCCACCCTGTGGAAACCGCTGGGCGAGGCGGTCGCCACGCACGCCAGACTGAGCTATCTGCCGGGGTTGCGAGTCATTCCTTCCGAACTCGGCGATATCGCAGTGCTCGCGGGCGCCGGCGTGTTGGCGGCAAGCATCGGAGCGTGACGCCGTTCGTACTTCAGGGTATCCCGCTGCGAGAGAGGGATATAGCTAGCTGCAGGATTAGCTACGTGAATGCCATCTACCTCGTTTTCAGCCGCTGTTCGAGTCACTGCCGCCGGTTTGCGCTCGGTGTGCCGTCAGGTCGCGGGCCGGTCTCGGCCAGGTGGGCACTGAACTTAACGTGAACAAAATGAACATCCCCATGGTGTTCGATGAACGTGCTGCACACTTCATAGCAATGCGGCGTGTTCCTTAGGAGTTGATTGAGCCGCTGAACAACGGTACATTGCCTAACGTCACATGTTGTCTCATCCGGGTTGGAGCGGATCCGGAGGAACGGCTGGGTACGGGCAAGTGCGAAGCGAAGTGGCGCAGTGATTCCATGGGTGACTATCGAGACGTTGGCGCCGGACGGCATGTCCGTGGCGTCGGTGGGGGATGCGCCGCGTGAGTTCGCGAGCTGGCAGCGGGTATTGCAGCGAACGCTGTCGAAAGCGCCCGCCCTGTACGACAAGCTAACGACCGCGGGATTGACGGAGGCGATTCACACCGCGCATGATCAAGCCAAGGATGTCGACCTGGTCATTCAAACGCGCGCTGGCAAGCACCAACTGCTCATCCGTCCGATCTTCGGACCGGCCGGTGACGTGCACGCTGTGCGGCTGTGGCTCGGCCCGGCGTCCGAACGGGTGCCCACCTTGCGCCCGGCGGTGGGCGCCATCTGGGACTTGAGTAGTCAGACAATCCAGCAACCGAGCGGTATCACGCGGTTGTCCGGCAGCGCCGCGGAACAGTACGTCCCGAGGCTGTCGATCGCGGAACTGTTCCACCGGGTGTCGAGCTTCGATCGGCATGCGGAGGTTCTCGATCTCCTCTACGACCCCAAGCCGGGTGACCGGATGCAGTTCGACACCACCGTGGTGCACGGGTTCGGCCGCCCGGCGCAGTGGCGGATCACGATTCGCGCCCGTGACGACGAGCGCACCCGCGGCGCCTGGTGGTTGATCGAGGACGTCACCTCGGAGAACGCACCGCCGGCGTGGCCAACCTTGGAGCGAATCGGGTTGCGCGAGGCGCATCGCCGGGCAGGAACGCACCTGGCCGTGGTGCAACTCGAGCGCACCAGCATCTCGCACTGGCTCACCGATCCCGCACCGTGGGTCAGGTGGGACTATCTCTTCCGGCCCGTCGACGTGTTCCATCCCGACGACCGTCCCCGGCTCGCGGAACTCGGCGAGCGGCTGCGGTCCGGTGAAAGCGCGGGCGTGACTCTGCGGGTGCTCAACTACGGGGGTGGTTACACGCCCACATCGCTCCTGCTCTACCCCTATCCCGGGTACTCGAGCAGACAGCTGGCTATCGCGCAGCTGGTTCGCGCCGCTGACGACGTCCCGCTGCTGGAAACCCATCGCCAGGTGCTGGAGTCGCGGCAGCGCAGCGCGCCGATCGGCTATGACGAACAATTGCGGCATTGGCTCGCGGGGAGGATGAAAAGCAACCCCGCCTGCTGACGTTTGATTCCCATCGCTGGGAACTACCGGCCGGTTAAATAACGACTGTGCTCTCTACCATTTCGGGAGTGAGGACAGTGGTTCGTAGTCCGGCAGATTCTGGTGAGGCACTGCTTCGCCGGATGGCCGCACGCCGCCGTCGCGACAACATTGTGGTGGCCGTACTGGCAGTACTCGCCGTGCTCGGCGGCGGCCACGCTGTTCTCAGCGTCTTCGACACCCCCCCGCCTCCGCCGTCGGACGCTTCGACGACGGCAATTGTCGGGCGTGCCCAATTGGCGGGCTCTTTCGCCGAGCAGTTCGTCGTCACCTATCTGACCGCCGTTGCGGGGCAACAGGATCGGATCGGCGAATTCGTAGGCTCCAACCAGCAGATCACCTTGCCTTCGTCCGCGCGTCAAGTGTCCGACCCGTCGGTCGCCTATGTGTCGCGCGTGATGTCGACCGGCGCGGTCGATGTCTGGTCGGTGACGGTCTCGGTGCGAGTCGGCAAAGCCGGCGCCGCCGCCGCGCCGGATCATCGGCAGTTCTATCGCGTCGCGGTGTCGGTGTCGGATGGACGGCTCCGTGCGCTATCGATGCCCGCGGTGGTGCAGCCTCCCGCGAAGGGCGTCGACCTCAAGCTTGCCTACGGCTCGCCCTGCGCACCGGACACACCACTCGGTCAGGTCGCCGCAGGTTTCCTGAGCGCCATGCTGGCAGGCAGCGGCGACGTGGCGCGATACACCACACCGGATGCCGGGCTGGCCGCACTCAAACCCGCTCCCTACACCGCCGTCGAGTTGACCTCGCTCACCACGGATGATTCGAGCTGCGGCTCCGGTGGCGCGAAGGCCCAAGTGCTGGCCACCGTCAACCCCAAAGCCGACACCGGCGCCGCCGCGACACTGGCCTACCCGCTCACCATGATCCGCAACGGAGGCCAGTGGCAGGTGGTGTCGATAGATCCGATTCCCGCCTTGTCGAGTCCGCTGGCGGTGGTGGTCGGCCAGGATTCCCGCGGTGGAGCACCGCCCACTTCGACCTCGTCTTCCTCGCCGTCGGTGACGATTCCGCCGGCGACGCAGAACTGATCCGAGAGGCAGCCCGATGGGTAATCTCAGCAACATCCTCTATGGCGTCCTTATCTTTGTCCGGTGGGGCGGGATGATCATCATCGCCATCGTCACGATCGGCGTGGTTATCTCCGAGGCAGCGAAATCCAGACTGTCGCCGGCGCGGATCATCGTCGTCTTCGGCTCGGGGTTGATGGCCGGGGTGGTGATCTGGATTCTGCCCACGACCATCAACTACGCGCGAACGGACGCCAACCTCATAGTCCCCGATCACCCTATCGGCGGGTATCGATGACCCAAGTGATCAAGGTGTTCACGCCGATCAAACGTGTGCCCACGATGATCGGCAAGGCGCAGAACGGGCAGAAACTCCCGTTCGGCCCCTACACCCTGCCCCAGGTCGCCGCCGCCGTGGTGATGATGTCGGTGACCTCGGTGTGCGCGATGGCCTTCCCGGTCAATCCCGCCGTCACCTTCATCGCGGGTCTGGCGATGACCATACTGGCGGTCTTCGTCCTAGGACTCGTGCCGTACACCGGGGTTCGGATGACCTCCCGCGCTTTATGGCTGGGCAGGCTCGTCGTCTACCGCAAGCCCGTGTCGGCCTCCGGCATGCCGATCACCGGTGACTCGGCCCGCCACACCATGTTCATCGAGGAGACGGTGGTTCTCTTGCTGCCCGACCGCGTCGACGCGGCGGAGACCCCGGAGCCGAAATCCGGTATCCGGCTGCTCGAGGTGATGAGCGGGGGCGGCAAGGCGACCGACTTGTGGCGGCGACTGAATGGAAACGACGGCAACGGCAGCGATCCAGCCCCCGGAGGAAGCCCCTGATGGCACTCGGACGAGATCTACAGCCCACGGCCGCGATCCGCGGCAATCTCCAGTTCACCCATTCCGGCCTGGTCACCGCCACTTACTTCATCAATCCGCTCGGCTACGGATTGCGCAAGGCGAGCGACAAATACGACGTGAAGATGGCGCACCACTCGCTGATCACGAACTTGCCGAGTGGGTCGCTGCTTTTGGGCATCCAGGCGCGGCTG
The DNA here is from genome assembly GCF_009829295.1 of Nocardia sp. CY15. Classification (NCBI taxonomy): domain Bacteria; kingdom Bacillati; phylum Actinomycetota; class Actinomycetes; order Mycobacteriales; family Nocardiaceae; genus Nocardia; species Nocardia sp. CY15. The sequence goes on along the minus strand of NZ_VUOT01000009.1, from coordinate 7,532 downwards.
AACACGATCGACGTGCTCACCAAAATGGTGGAGGGCGTCGACCTGGACGAGTGCGAGGACTACGCCGACGAGGTGGTGGCCTCCTATGAGCGCGTGCATGCGATCATGCCGCAGACCCGCGTCTTCCTGCTCTCGATCCCGGTAGGGACCAGCAACTCCAGCATGTCCGCGTTGTCGCGCCTGTGGCGTGGCAGCACCACCACCATCGATGCGACAGCGATCTCCCGTGCCGACCTGGATGAGTACGACGAGAAGGCGAACCAGATCCTGTCCAGGATCGGCGGAGACTTCGATCCGGTCCCGGTACCCGCGGCGTTGTTCCAATGGTTGTGGGAGCATTATCTTTCCCGCGGCGCGGCCGGAGATCCGGTGGCGCCCACCCGTGCGGGCGCGCTGGACGACGCGACGGCCGCGGTGTTCCGCTCCGCCGCGCTCGACGAGGGGGCCCAGGCCGATAGCAACCGGCGTATCCGGCCGTCGTTCGTCCCTGTGATCAAGGTGGTACAGCCGGATTTCGAGTACCGCCCGTCCTATCAGGCGATGCTGACGCCCCACTCCTTCCCCTACTCGGGCATGACGTTTCCCGGCGGCAGTGAGTTCTTGAACGTGCTCGAAGGTCTCGGCGACGTCACCGTGGACTGGGGAATGCGGATCTCGACCAAGCCCGCCGAACTGGTGCTCAAGAACAACGAACTCAACCTGCGCAGGCTGGGCGAGCAAATGGATCAGCGCGATCAGGAGGTCTCGTTCGCGCAGAACACGCTTGCTTCGAAAGCGCAGATGCTCGGTGAGTACAACCATCATTTCGAAGTAAACGGCGGCGAATCGGAAGTCTCGTTCACCACTGTGATCGCCATCGGCGGCCCCTCGCGCGACGCCACGATGGACGCGGTCAACACCCTCAAGCGTCGGTACAAGCGATTCCAGGTCGACATGACGGCTCCGGTCGGCGCGCAAGTGGACCTCTGGTCGATGCTGATCCCCGGTAGCCCGCCGCGCCGAGCTTTCGACGACTTCGCGCACATCGTCCCCTCGGACATGTGGGCCGCTTTCGTGCCGTTCACCACCAGTCAGATCGGTGACGACAGCGGCCCGGTGATCGGGGTCAACCTGCTGTCGGGGCATTTCGAGCCGATCCACTTCGGCATCATGGAGGCCGCGCTGCACGACCTGTCCGCCTCGTTCGCGGTGACCGGCGAACTCGGCTCGGGGAAGTCGTATTTTCTCAAGCTGATGGCTGTGCTCGTGCACGACATGGGCGGGCAGTTCCTCGCTATCGACCGCAGTCAGGTCGGCGAATGGGAGCATTTCGCGCGGTCGATCGATGACGCGGTCATCATCGACCTGGCCAATCCCACGGTGTCGCTGGACCCGCTACGGTTGTTCAACCCACGGATCGCGGGTGAGCGTGCGCTGGACTCGATCCTTCCGCTGCTGGATCTTTCACCGACCTCGGGCGCGGGCGCAGCGGTGAGCAATCTGTTGTCCGCCAGGGGCATGGCCGAGCACAAGATCAAGAGCCTGCTCGATCTGTTCAACGTCGTACGCCGGTTACGGGAGCACCCCGAACGGGGGGAGGAGTACGCCGATCTCGCCGCACGGCTGAGCACCGTGGTGGAGCGGGTGCCGGTGCTGTTCGACCCCACGCTGCGACCGCTGCGCCTCGACGCCGCCGCGACCGTCGTGCGCAGCCACCACCTGCAACTGCCCACCGCCGAGGAACTGACCACTCCGCACCTGTACAACCGGCTGCCGTTGACCAAGCGGCTCGGTACCGCGCTCTACGAGTTGGTCGGTGTCGCGGCGCGGGAGGCATTCCTCTCCGACAACGGCAGATTCGGCCTGCTGGTCGGCGACGAAGCGCACCATTTCACGCAGACGCAGGTCGGCTCGGCAGTTACGTCGGATTTCAGTCGCGACGGCCGTAAGCATTTGGCCGCGATCGGGCTCGCTTCGCACGACCCGGCCACCGACTTCCAGGGCGCGGCGCACAACCTCATCCCGAACCGGTTCGTCTTCCGTCAGCGCGACGAGACACTGGCGCGCAACAGCTTGGAGTGGCTGGGCGTCGACCTGGACGAAGCTCCCTTCTTGTTGCAGATCCTACGGGAAGAGACCTCGCCTCCGGTCGGACCCGGTCGCCAGATTCCCGAGGAGCGACGAGGCGAGATGTTCATGCGTGACGCACTCAACCGCATCGGTCGGGGCAAAGTTCTCGGTCCGGCGCGTCCGGACCGCGCCGCGGCCATCACCAGCACCCCCACCAGCGTCAGCGGCATGCGATCGGCGCTACCGGAGCGGTCGGTACGTTCATGAGATCGTTGCGTGCCTCGAGCGTTCGAAGAGATCAGCCTTCCTTCGGGATGCCTTGGGAACCACAGTTCTTAGACACCGAGCGTTGGCGGCCGCAGGTAATATTCCGACGGTTCCGGACCTGGGTCGCCGCGTCCCGTCGTCGTCGCCGAATCGCGTGGATCCTCATCGCGCTCTTCCTGCTGTTCGTTTTCCCCGGCTTCATTCACGCGGTGTCCATCGCGCAAAACGGCACACTGGTCCAGACGTCGGCGCCCAACAGTGCGACCAGCTGGATGAACATCAAAGACTCCCAGGGAGTCAATGTTTCGAGCTATACGTTCGTGACCGATCGCGGCGGAGTGCTCAATCCGGGGAATATGCTGCTGTGGGGCCTGTTGATTCTCGTCTTCGTTCCGTGGCTGACGTTGGTGACGGCCGGGCTCTGGCTTCCCGATCAGACGCTCGATTTCCGGTGGATGAACATGTTCAGCGCACCGTTGCGAGGGATGGCCACGAACGTCACGGCCCAGATCGCGACGCCTTTGATGGCGGCGACGGCCGTGTCGATCGGCGCGTTCTTCGTCGGGTATTTCATTGTGCGCGGTAACCATGCCAAGGCCGCGTGGCAAGTCCTCATGATGGTGATGGTCGCGATCTTCGGGACGGTCTTCCTGTCCGATCCGCTGTCCAAAGCTCTCTCCGACCACGGAGTGCTGGTTCAGGGCCGAGACCTCGGGCTGTCTGTGGCCGCGGGTTTGAACGGGAACAGCAACCCGAACCCGAATCAGTTGCTCAGCACCATGCAGGCGAGCAGGGCGGACAACTTCGCCCGTCTTCCATTGCAGGTGTGGAATTTCGGGCACGTCGTGGACAAGAACCCATCCTGTCGGGCGATGTGGACGGCCGGCATGAGGTCCGGTGACGAAGACCGGGTCAAGAACGGGATGAGGTCGTGCGGCGACAGCACCGCGTATGCCGCGACCCAGAATCCGAGCGTCGGTCAAATCGGAGCCGGGTTGCTGTTGCTGCTGTGCTCGATCATTCTCCTGGCCTTCGCCGCGTACCTGTCCATCAAGATCATGTGGGCGGTCCTCGATCTCGTCTACTACGGATTCATGACGATCTTCGGATTCGCCGCGGGCGGGTACATCTACGGCCCGACGCAGACATTCACCGTCCGTTGCGTGGTGCACGGCTTCATGTCCGCCGGGAAGATGGCTTTCTTCGTGATCTTCCTCGGGTTCTATGAGCTGTTCTTGGGCAGTCTGTTCCGATCGGCGGGCGACTCGATCATGGTGGTCTTCGTCATCGGCGCGGGCGTGGAGGTCATCGCCATCGTTCAGTTGCGCCGCATCAGCAGGAACATCGACGATGCGAACGACTGGGTGGTCAACCGCATCGGGGCGGCGATACAGTCCGGTAATGCCGGACAGGGGGTAGGCGCTGCCGGTGGCAGCCCACTCGGTATGGGTTTGGGAATGGGCAACGCGGGTGCGGCCAACTCGTTGGCCCCGCTCGCGATGCTCGGCGCGCTGAGCACGATCAACAGCTCGCCGCTCACCGCATGGATCGCAGGCGGCCGCCTCAACCCGTTGAATCCCTTCTCGCGGGTGGAACACCTCGACAAGCGGAACAAGGCGAAGAGCATGAGTACGCGAGACATGAGAGAGGCTGGGCTCGGTAACCTGTACGATCGCGTATCCGCCGGTGATGTCGCGCGGTCCGGCATCGCCAGGTCTCGATCTCGCCGCGGTAGCGAACGAGCCGCCGCTTTCGCCGCGGAGAACGTCGCGCACGTCACAGGCATGATGGGCGGCGTGCAGTCCGCCCTGCGGATGGCCGGTTTCAGCTGGGGCCGAGGGCAGAAGGCGACCATCGCGCGAGCGGATATCATCCGGCACGCCGATGACGAGCCGCTGGCATCCAAGCACCTCGGACGAGTGCTTGCCGCGCACAAGCATTTCGAGCGCGACTACCTGAATCCGGAATGGGCCAGGCCCAGGTTGTACGGGTTGGAAGCCAGCGTCGCGCGGTACCGAGGCGACTACCCCGGCGGTGTCCGCATCTCGGACGACCTGCGCGCGCTCGGCGAGGACTACATCGATAATCCGACCAAGCAATGGATCCAAACGCTGCAAAACCATGTGGACGGGCCGATCACCGAGGCAGGAGCCGCGAGAATCCGGATGGGCGGTACGGACTTGACTCAGGTGGACGCGGATCGATTGAGGAGCTGGATCGCCAACGAGCACGCGCTGCGGGTGCAAGCGGCCACAGCGTGGGTGGCTGAGGATCCGACCGACTTCGAGCGGATTCGTGTGCTCCGCTCGGAGATCGACAAGGCCACCCAGACCGATCAGTGGCAGGCGCAACGGCATACGACGGGTGTGGTCTCGCTCCCGCAGCCGAACCCGGCGCAGCCGCTTCAACCGATTCCGAACCACCTGCTGGAGCAGTTCAGGAATGCCCGGAGCCGCTGACCCGCCTCGACATTTCGAATTCCGGACGAGGACTCGGACTACACAGAAAGGTACGCGATGATCGGACGTCTCTGGACGCTCGTGGTGATGCCGTTCTGGATATGGGCAATGCTGGGAGCCGCGAGTATCGTGTCGACCGTCCTGGTGGCCTTGGTGGTGATCATCGGCAACACGGCCTCCGCGATCGCCTCCGACCTGCATTATCAGTGCGACAGTGCGGTAGGGCCCGACCCCTCCGTGACCGTGACGCCCACTCGCGCCGCGGCGGCGGTACGGCCGACCGCGCCGAGGACACCGGCGGCGGGGGTGACCACCGCTCCCACCACGAATCCGTACGCCGAACTGACCATCGCACCCGACGACACCAACGCCTCCGATTGGCTGCGTTCCTGCTCCACAGCGATGAGACTCGCGCCGCGCCAGAATGTCCCCCTACTGACCGGCAATTCGGGCATCGGCGCGGAGTGTGCGCGTCAGCTCGCGCTGGCACAGCTGGCGGCGAGTGGGGCCCGCAGCGGCTCCGGTGGCCGTGAGACCGCCGCGGAGTTCACCAGATCGGTGATCTACCACGCCTCGGCCGCGCAAACGACAGGTCGATGCGCGACTACCGAGGGCACGGCGGCGCAGCCGCCGGCCGGAGGTGGTGCGGGGCAATCGAGCGGTGCGGCGCGGCGGGCATGTGGGGAGATCGGCGATGCGTCGGTAATCGTGCTGCCGAACACCCTGGCGGCACAAGGCGCGTGTGGTCATCGGGTGGATCTCGCCGCGGTATCTCCGGGCGACCTGGTCTTCTGGAATTTTCGGAACAACGCGCCGACCCAGGTAGGCATCGCCGTCAGTGACACACGGCTCGTCACCACCGATGCGCCGACCGGTGAACTCGTCGAGCTGGCCATCCCGAACGCGAACGACGTGCGGGTGAAGCGAGTACTCGGCAGTGGAATGTGATGAGTAAGCGATGCCCCCGACAGACGTAGAGCCCCAGGTAGAGACCGGTGAGGATCCCGAGACGCCGCCGGGACCCGTGACACCGTGGACGCACCGGCCGGATCAGCAGCGGCCGCGACCGGGTGGGATGCCGGGTCAGCCTGGCAGTCCCTCCCCTGGAGCGGGGCAACCCGGATCTCCCGGGCCGGAGCAAACGAGGTCTGGTCAGCCGAATGGTGGCGGGGAGGCCGGGGTTCCGGTTCAGGCTGGTGTGGCTCCTCCGGTTGCTGGTCAGCCTCAATCTGCTCCTGCTCCTGCTCCTGGTCCGGGTGTTCCGGGTCAGTCGCTGCCGGGTCCGGGTGATGTGGTGCCGGGTGGTGTGGTGGCGCCGGGGGTGGGGCAGGCGCCGCCGGTGGGGGAGGGTGGGCCGGAGCCGGGGCCGTTGGTGGATCCGGCGTTGGTGGCGGGTGTGTTGCCGATGGCGGGGATGATGGCGATGGGGATGTTGCCGTTGATCGCGTCGGCGTTGTCTGGGTTGGGTAGTGGTGGTGGGAGTGGTGGGGGTGGGGCTGCGCCGGTGGCGGCGAACGCGGGAGTCGACGGGTCGGGTGTGGCCGGTGGTGGGTTGTCGCCGGAGGCGGTGCGGGCGTTGGAGGTGTTGAAGCAGTTGGAGGGGGTGTATGGGGAGGGGGATCCGTCGGATCCGCGGGTGCGGGAGTTGCAGCAGCAGTTGGGGATTTCGCCGGGTGGTGGGAGTGGTGAGACGGCGCGGGCGGTGCGGGCGAAGCGGTTGTTTCAGCGGAATGCGGCGAAGGCGTTCAATAATGTGGATAACCAGTTGGTGTCGTATATGCGGGGGTTGGCGGGGTCGAACAAGGTCGATAAGAAGGCGATCGTGGGGTTGGTGCGTGAGGTGAATGTGGCGTTGGCGGAGTTGGGGCCGCAGGCGTATACGAAGGCTGGGCAGCAGAAAGTGCATCAGATTTTGACTGCTGCGTTGCGGAAGGCGCATGCGATCGTGTCGGGTGGGCAGGCGAAGTCGGATGATATTGCCGGTGCGATCAATCGGTTGACCAAGCAGTATCTGTACAACATCGCGGGTAGGAATTACACACCACCCAAAACCGGCACCCCCGGAACGGACAACCTCCCAGGAGGCTCGAATCCCCAGCCCGCGGACATCTACCGGTACCTCGTCTCCAAATACGGGCTCACACCCGCGCAGGCGGCGGGGATCGTGGGCAACATGAAGGTCGAGTCGGGCTTCAACACCGGCGCGTACAACGCGCGCGAGGGCGCGATCGGTCTGTGCCAGTGGCTGGGCGGCCGACGGAAGAACCTCGAGCGTTACGCCGCCGCGCAGGGTAAGCCGGTCAGCGACTGGAAGGTCCAGGTCGATTTCATGATGTACGAACTGCGGACCAATGAATCCTCCGCCTACGGACATCTCCGGGGTGCGCAAACGCCCGCTGCCGCGGCGGCGGTGTTCGATCGATATTACGAAAGAAGCGACGGAGCGGCGCGAGGGCAACGTATCGCCTATGCCAACAGTGTCGCGGCGGCCATGCGCAATGTAGCCGTCTAGCTGTTGCGGGTCGTGACGTTGGTGACGCGGTGCAGGGGTGGTGTGCTGAGGGGCGGTTCTTTCGGCGGCAGGATGTGAAGCGCCAACTCCCACGTCCGCCGTAAGCCGAAAGAACCGCCGTGAATCTCCTATGTCAAGCTGCGGCCTCGTGGCAAGTGGTGTGGGGCTTGGTTTGCTGGAGCCGGTGGTAGACGACGTCGGCGAGATGACGTTTGAGTACTCGCAGTGCTTCGGTTTTGGAGTTG